>JACIXD010000001.1 GCA_014360645.1 Actinomycetota bacterium
AGGCGGTTGAGGAGGTCCCCCAGGTTCATGCCCGTGTCCGCCATCACCCCCTCCAGGGCCTCCCCCTGGATGACCATGAACTTGTCCAGCACGCCGTTGCGCCAGGCGCACTGCATGACCCGAAACACCTCCTGCGGATCGAGCGGCATAAACCTCACCTCCATCACTCGGCCGGAACGGAGCCGGCGGTCACCGGCCCGCCCATACCTTATCCGTGAACCCGGTCCTTTCCGGCTTTCGACTCGTCCCCCGTAAAAGAAGCCTTTCCGCCAGGATCTGCCAGGTGCCCGCACGCGCTCGGTCATGAGCCGGCGGTCCCGCATGCTGAAATCTCTACGGCGTTCCTACCCCCGTCCTTCCGGCGGCCGCCGGTCGCCGGTCCCCATCTTTCTTCCGGCCCCGGCCCGGTCCCGAGGTGGACGCGGGGAACGGCCGAGAGCCCGGGGCCCGTTCGTCGCAGCCCCGCCCCTCTTCATCAGGGCCTCATATCACCTTGTCCTCACGCAATACCGAGACCAGCTTTCGGCCCGCCTCCTCGGGAGTGTCCGCCTCCACCAGCCGGCACTTTCTCTCGCGCACTGGAGCCTCGAGAGCCACGGTCTCGAGACGGCGGAGCGAGAGGGGATCGATGCCCAGGTCATCCGGTCCCAGGACCGTCTGCGGCAGGGCCTTCGCGGCCTTTATCGCCTGCAGGCTCGGATAGCGCAGGTCGCCGAGCTCCCCGGATACCGTTACCAGAACGGGCATCGGGGCCTCCACCACCTCGAACCCGTCGGGGAGGACCCGTTCAACCCTCACCCTGCCGTCCCCGACCTCCACCTTCTGGGCCAGGGTGATGGCCGGTATCTCAAGGATACCCGCCAGACCCAGCCCCACCAGGCCCGCGTTGGTGTCCGCCGCCTGCCTGCCGCAGAGGATCAGGTCATACGCCCCGATCCTTTGCACCG
Organism: Actinomycetota bacterium; assembly: GCA_014360645.1. Lineage (NCBI taxonomy): Bacteria > Bacillati > Actinomycetota > Actinomycetota bacterium. The sequence continues at coordinate 948 of JACIXD010000001.1, forward strand.
CCGCCGCCAGCAGGGAGGCGGTGGAGGACGCGTCCAGGACGGCGGGGTCGAAGGGGTCGCCCTCCACCAGCAGGGAGGCGTCCGCCCCCGCCGCCACCGCCTTGAGGATCACCGCCCGAGAGAGCGATCTCCCCAGAGAGAGAAGGGTGATGAACGCGCCCACGCTTTCCTTGATGCGGATCGCCGCCTCCAGGGCGTTCTCGTCGAAGGGGTTGATCACCGGGGGTATCCCCCTGGGTATCACCCGGCGCTCCACCCCATCTATCTCGAATGAGGAAGGCGGCCCTTCCGGATCCGGGACCTGCTTTGCACAGACGATGATGTTGAGGCTCATCCCGCACCCCCTATTCCTTCAGCATCTCCCTGAGGGCGGCGGTGAAGGAGGGCAGGACCTGCTTCCAGTCCCCCACCACGCCGTAATCCGAGACCTTGAATATGTAGGCATCGGGGTCCTTGTTGATGGCCACGATCTTGCCCGCCTCGCTCATGCCCGAGAGGTGTTGGGTCGATCCGGAGATGGCCACGGCGATATAGAGGTCGGGGGCCACCACCTTTCCGGTTATCCCCACCTGGCAGGTGGTGGGCGCCCACCCCGCGTCCACGGGAGGGCGCGATGCCCCTACCGCCCCCCCGAGGAGAGATGCCAGCTCCCTCAACTGCGAGAAACCCTCCTCTCCTCCCATGCCTCTGCCTCCCGAGACCACCACCGGGGCCTCCTCCAGGGGACATTCCCTGTATTCCAGGGTCTCCCGGCCCGTCACCTCCAGACGTACGGGGTCCGGGAGGTCGACACCCAGGGTCCTTACCTCTCCGGCTTTCTCGGAGGGCGGCGGCGCTTCCCCTACCCGGGCCCTCACCGTGGCCATGGCCATGGCCGTGGTCACCCTTTGGGTGGCTAGGGCGTTGCCGCCGTAGACGGGACGGGTGAAGAGCACCTCGCCTCCCTCGACCCTCGCTCCCACGCAATCGGTCACCAGGCCGCAGGAGAGGGAAAAGGCGAGACGGGGAAGGAGATCCTGTCCCAGCGCGGTGTGCCCTGCCAGGAGGACGCGGGGCGGCGAGGACCGTAACATGCCCAGCATCGCCTGCTGGTAGAGCTCCGGGTGGTAGGCCTTTAGGCGGGGGTGGTGGAGACAGAGCACCTCTTCGGCTCCGTGGCGGGCCAATTCCCCGCCCGCCTCGCTCGCCTCATCGCCCATGATCACCGCGCTCAATCCGGTTCCTAGGCAGTCCGCCAGCGTGCGCCCCAGCCCCAGCAGCTCGATGGAGATGGAAGCCGCCTTTCCGTTTTCGACCATCTCCGCGAGAACCAGGATGTTTCCCGATCGCTCCAATTTGCATCGCCTCCCTGCCTCATGCCGCCCGTGCCCGCAAAAATGCCGGGGAACGGCGCCGTCCGACGGATATCAAGTGTCGCAGGTCATCCGGTATTCGTGACCCCCAGTGTTTCAGGTTCCGCTGCACGCCTCGTAAAGGAACCGGCACCTCGCTCATGGACCGGACGTGTGTTCTGGATGCAAGGCCGTTTTTCTGCCGCCCCCCGCTTCCTGTCCCTCGCCGGCAAGCCCGTCTCGCGGTCCCGAAGCTGCCCGCGCGCCGGCATGAGCGCCGTGGGTAGACGGCCGCCGAAAGCATGAAGCCATACCCCAGGGCACCATCCTACGTCCAGAAATATGACTCGCTGTCACATTCTAGCATCGCGCGCCTTGCGCGTCAACGCAAAAACGACAGTATTCCGGTTTTTGTATGGCGATGGGGTGCCGCGACGCCGACAGCGTCAAGCCGACTGTATCCGGGGCTCAGTCATGACGACGCTTCCTGCATGGAGCTGCATATGGGATGAGGAGGTCAGGACGGGGAATCCGTATCTATGTCCGGGGTGTCTGTTTAAGAGGGGTTGTTTTATCGATGTCGCCGGCAACCAAAGGCCTTCGATAGGGAGCGAATGCATGCATGGCCGGCCGCTATCTCTCATGCCCTCGCCTCCCGGTGCAGGTTTACGGTTCCCTCGAACTGGAAAGAACAGGGGTGCCGATCTTGTCATGAGGGTCGACCCAAGCGGAGGTGAGGAGACATGCTGCCGGCCATCGATGTCGGAAACACACACCGTGTTCGGGACTCTCTACGACGACAGGCTCGAACGTCAACGCCAGCCTGTACCCACAAAGACCGCACGGCGGACGAGATGGCCATCAAGCTCGGCGGTTTCCTGATGATCGAGGACCGTTCACTAAAGGAGGCAGAGGACGTGATCGTCTCCTCCGTAGTGCCGGAGATGACCGGCTCCCTGGGGCGCATGGCGAGGGAGATATTGAAGCTGGAGCCCGTGGTTGCGGTCAGCGAGGCCGACACCGGCATGCCCATCCTCTATGACGACCCCAGGCAGCTGGACCCCGACAGGATAGTCAACGGGGTGACGGCGGTGGAGAAACATGGAAAGCCCCGTATCGTGATCGACCTGGGGAACGTGAACACTCTCGGTGGATGCGGACGGCGCCTTCCTGGGGGACGCGATAACCCTGGGACTGCAGAGCACCTCGGAAGCGCTCTTCAGGGCGGTCGCGCGCCTCATCAGGGTGGAGTTGACCGCTACCCCCAGCGTCATCGGGCGCAACGCCGTCGAGTCCATTCAGTCCGGGCTGGTATACGGCTCCGCGGGGCGGATCGACAGGCTCACCCAGCTGCTCAAGGAGGAGCTCGGCCCCGGGTGCAAGGTCATCGCCACGGGCGGCCTGGCGGAAACCGTTTCCCGGTATTGCGGGAGCATCGACGCCATCGACCCCTCTCTGACGCTGTACGGCCTGAGGGTCATCTACGACCGGGTGCGCGGGAAAGGCCGGTGAACAGGCGGCGGCAACGGGCTCGGCATGACGTTAGTCATTGAGGCTTATGGCAATAATATGGTTGATGTCCTCTCGTGGAAGCGAGGCAAGTAGGCCCCGGAAGGAAAGACGTAGGCGGCTGAAAGGAGGTAAGCGATGCTTTCGGAGAAGATGCAGGAGGCGCTCAACGACCAGATGAAGTGGGAGTTCTACTCGGAGTTCCTCTACCTGGCCATGGCGGGATATTTCAAGTCCAGGAGCCTGGACGGCTTCGCCAACTGGATGATGGTCCAGACCCAGGAGGAGCACGCCCACGCGGTGATGTTCTTCGACTATATCGCCGAGGCGGGCGGCAGGCCCGAGGTCCGCGCCTTCGACCAGATGGAGAACGAATACGCTTCGGTGACCGACGTCTTCCGCAAGACGGTGGAGCACGAGAAGCTGGTGACCAGGCGCATCAACGACCTCATGGCCCTAGCCCTGGAGGAGAAGGACTACGCCACCGCCAAGTTCCTGGACTGGTTCGTGAAGGAGCAAGTGGAGGAGGTGGCCTCCCCCCAGAAGATCCTGGACCAGCTGGAGATGACGCAGGAGAGCGGCAACGCCCTGATGATGCTAGACCGCGAGCTGGCCCAGCGGGTCTTCAACCCGCCGGTTCCCGCCGAGTGAACCGTGCGCTAGGGACTCGCGCTGCAAACCGAAAAAATGCCCCAACTTCAACCCGCCGGTTCCCGCCGAGTGAACCGTGCGCGGTTGGGGGCGGGGCCGCATCGTGCCCCGCCCCTTTTGGCGCGGGGAGGATGCCCTTTTGCAAAACCCAATCTCTGAGCTTCCTTTTCGTTCTTTTCAGCACGCGGGGGATGCCCGGCGGGCATGGGAGGTTAAGGGATGCCGCAAATCACGTCCGACGTTGCGGGTTGAGGAGGATCGCGGGCCTGAGAGGACTCCTCCTGGTCTTCGAGGGGCGTCCCACGATAGCGATAGCGGGCATGGCGCGGTCTCACGGTCGGCCTGGACCCGCAGGAGCGCCCTCCATCGCCCGGGCTGTGCGGCCGGGAACAGGGGTCGGGAGGGAAGATAAAAGTCTTTCTGGCAGTAAAGGCGCGGGGCTGCTATAAATATGATCAGGATATTATGAAGGCGGCTGCCGGATCGGGGCGCCGGAGATGCAGACATCCGGTGGATGGCCTGTATGTGAGGTTCCCATAATATCCCAGGAGATGGAAGAACCAGGATTCGAGGCCTGATGAAAGTACTCTTCGTCCACTCGGAACAGGATCCCTATTCTCACGACAAGCCCCTCGAGATACTGGAAAGGGTCCAGTTCGGCATCTCCTACATATCGGCCCTCCTCAAAAGCGAGGGGCACGCAACGCGCCTGGTCGTGCTGTGCGGAGAGACCGTTCCCCGCATCCTGGAGGAGGTGGAGGATTTCGACCCCGGTCTGGTGTGTTTCACCAGCGTGTATACGGAACTCGGCACCATGTCCAGGGCGGCCGCGCTGGTGAAAAGGCACCGCCCCGAGGTCTTCACCCTCCTGGGAGGGCCCCATGCCACGCTGCGGCCGGACGAATGCCTGGCGGAAGGGGTCTTCGACGCCGTCTGCGTGGGCGAGGGAGAATACCCGACCCTCGAGCTGGTGGAGCAGTTGGAGGCCGGCCGCTTCCCCTCGCGCATCGCGAACCTCATCATCAGGCGGCCGGACGGGAGCGTGGAGAGGAACGCCGCGCGCCCCTTCCTGGAGGACCTCGACGCGCTTCCCTTCCCCGACCGGGAGATGTGGATGCCCTGGGTGGCGAACCCCACCTCGAGGCCCAGCATCCTCGTGGGCAGGGGTTGCCCCTTCAACTGCACCTACTGCTGCAACCACGCGCTGCGCAAGGCCGCGCCTGGAAAGTACGTCCGCCTGCGCAGTCCCGAGAACATCGCCAGGGAACTGGTGGAGCTCAAGGCATACGAGCCCACCTTCGCCGAGGCCTATCTCGAGGTGGAGACCCTGGGCGTCGACCTTGAATGGGCGGCGGGCCTGTGCTCGGAGCTCAAGAGGGCCAACGCAGGGTTCGCGGTGCCGGTCTCCTTCGGGGCCAACCTACGCGTCACCCCCAACGCCGACTACGAGGAGCTCTTCGCCATGCTCGCGGAGGCCAATTTCCGTTTCGTCAACATCGGCCTGGAGTCGGGGAGCGAGCGCGTCCGCCGCGAGGTCCTCAACCGGCGCTATTCCAACCGCGACATCGTCAACGCGGTGGAGGCGGCCCGCCGCCACGGCATGCAGGTGGGCATATACAACCTCATCGGCCTCCCCGGGGAGACGCCGCGCGACTTTCGCGAGACGGTGGAGGTGAATCGCATCTGCCAGCCGGACTGGTTCCTGCTCTCGGTCTTCTTCCCCTACCCGGGCACGGAGCTCTACGAGAGGTGCGAGAAGCTGGGGCTGCTGGAAAAGCCGGCGGATCCGTACATGGAGCGCAGGAGGCCGGTGCTGGAACTGCCGGGCTTCAGCAAGGGGCAGGTGAAGCGGAGGCGCGACTGGTTCCCGCTGCTGGTCTACCGGGGACGCCGTCCGCTCAAGGAGCTGTTGTGGCTGGTGGCCATGGCCAAGATATATTCCAACCACCGTCTTGCGGATATGCACCGGCGGTTGATGGAGAGGTACCATGCACGGAGAGGGCGGGATTTCAGCTCCTCCCCAGAGATGGCCTTCTACGGCGTTCGCGACGTGGAGGTAGACGGGGGCACGGAGCTGGCTGAGGCCGGGCTCGTCTCCGGCGGAGAGGGAGGGTCCGCGTGAGGGGCGCCGGCCTGGTCCCAAAGGGCACGTCGACCGGAGGGGGTCCCGCGCGGCCGGATGCCGCGGCGCCATTCACTCCCATTAAGGCCGCGCGCGGTTTCTCGGCCTCCTCCGCCCGCTGGGTCTCCGGATCGAGGGTGGGGTGAGACATGGCCGAGCATGTCCACCAGCCCCTGGAGGAGGAGATAAGGAGCATCGCCGGATATTATATGGTGCTCGAGGAAGGCGTGTTAGAATACAGGGACCGCCGGATACTTTATCTGGTGCAGATGGCTGCGATCGAGACATCCTGCTGCGGAAGGGGAGGGATGGGATTCATCTACGTGCCGGGATACGTCACCGCCTTGAAGGCGAGGCGAAACCGGGACGGGCTCTGGGTCTCGGACGTGGAGAGAGTGGAGGGAGAGGAAGACCGCAGGGAGATAACCAGGCTTCTCAGGGCAAGGCATCCGGGATTCAACCAGGTCAATTTCGCCTGATCCCCCGGGGAGGTGCAAGTCCAAGAGGCCGGGATGCTTCCATAGATCACTTGATGGGCTCCGAGGCAAGACGGAAGGATCGGTGTATCCGGAAAAAGTCCGAGGGAAGGGAGGAAAGGACATGGTAGGTATCACCTCGTTCGGCGGATACGTGCCTCGCTACCGCCTGAACCGCATGATCGTCTTCGGCAGCATGGGTTGGTTGAACCCGGTGATCATCACCAACGCCAGGGGCGAGAAAGCGGTGGCCAATTTCGACGAGGACGCCATCACCATGGCGGTGGCGGCGGGCATGGATTGCCTGAGAGGGATCGACCGCTCCGGCATCGACGCGGTGTATTTCGCCTCCACCACCGCCCCTTACAGGGAGAGGCAGAACGCCAACATCGTGGCCGGGGCCTTGGGGGCGGGCGAGCAGATCCGCACCGCGGACTTCTCGGCCTCGCTTAAGGCGGGCACCACGGCGCTGCTCTCGGCCCTGGAGTTCGCGGCGGCGAACCCCGGGAGCAGGGCGGTGGTATGCGCCGCCGACTGCCGGCTGGGCAAGATGGCCTCCACCCAGGAGATGGTCTTCGGGGACGGGGGCGGCGCCGTGGCGGTGGGCGACGACGACGTCATCGCCGAGTACAAGGGCTGCTATTCGGTGTCCTACGATTTCGTGGACCACCTGCGGGGAGCCAACACCAAATACGACCGCATGTGGGAGGAGCGCTGGATTCGCGACCTCGGCTACCAGAGCTTCATCCCCGAGGCGGTCAACGGGCTGTGCGCCAAGTACGGCCTGAGCCCCACCGACTTCGACAAGGTCGTCTACCCGTGCTACTACGGCGGCGCGCGTAAGAAGATCAATACCATGTTCGGGGAGGACCCCTCGAAGGTTCAGGACGACATGCTGGCCACGGTGGGAGACACCGGCACCGCCCATCCCCTGCTCATGCTGGCGGCGGCCCTGGAGACCGCGCAGCCGGGACAGAAGATACTGCTGGTATCCTTCGGGAGCGGCTGCGACGCCATGTGGTTCGAGGTCACCGAGGCCATCGCCAAGATGCAGGACGGACGCGGCGTCTCGCGCTGGCTGGCCCGCCGCGCCGACCTCGACAACTACCAGAAGTACCTGGTGTGGAGGGGCATGGCGCCTCCGGAGCTGGGCCTGAGGGGCGAGGTGGACAAGGAGACCCGCTGGTCGCTGGTGTGGAGAGACCGCAAGTCCATCCTCGGCCTGTGGGGAGGGAAGTGCAAGGCCTGCGGCACCCAGCAGTGGCCAGCAAAGCGCATGTGTGTGAACCCGGACTGCGGGGCCATCGACCAGTTCGAGCCCGTCTACCTCGCCGACAAGGGCGGCACCATCTTCTCCTATACCGGGGACATGCTGGCCGCCTCCCTCAACCCGCCGGCGGTGTACGGGACCGTCTCCTTCAACGGCGGCGGACGCACGGTGCTCGACTTCACCGACTGCACGGTGGAAGACCTGGCGGTGGGCAACCCGGTGGATTTCAGCTTCCGCATCAAGTTCTACGATCCCAAGCGGGACATCACCAACTACTTCTGGAAGGCGATACCCGCGGTCGAGGAGGTGAAGTGAGATGGCCGAGGGCATCAGGGACAAGGTGGTCATCCTGGGCATGGGATGCACCAAGTTCGGGGAGCGCTGGGACAAGAGCGGCGGCGACCTCCTGGTGGACGCGCTCACCGAGGCCTTGGAGGACGCGGGCATCGAGAAGAAGGACCTGCAGGCGGCCTGGCTGGGAGTGCACATCGACGAGATCAACATCGGCAAGGGAGGTACCTACGCCTCCAACGCCATGCACCTGCCCTTCATCCCCGTGACCAGGCTGGACAACTTCTGCGCCTCGGGCACGGAGGCCTTCCGCGGCGCCGCCTACGGCGTGGCCTCGGGAGCCTACGACATCGCCCTGGCCATAGGGGTGGAGAAGCTCAAGGACACCGGCTACGGCGGGCTGCCCGACTCCCCGGCCTTCGGGCAGGAGATGGTCATGGTGGGGCCAAACGCCACCGCCCCGGGCATGTTTGCCCAGCTGGCCACGGCTTATGCTGCCAAGCACAAGATCCCCATGGAGAGGGTCAAGGAGGCCATGACCCACGTGTCCTGGAAGAGCCACCAGAACGGGGCCAAGAACCCCCGCGCGCACCTGCGCAAGGCGGTCAGCAAAGAGCAGATCGCGGGCGCGCCCATGGTGGCCTATCCCCTGGGGCTCTTCGACTGCTGTGGGGTATCGGATGGCGCGGCCGCGGCCGTGGTGTGTACCCCGGAGGTGTTCAAGAAGCTCAAGCCCAACGAGCCCATGGTCAAGGTGAAGGCGCTGCAGATCGCGGTGAGCTCCGGCGAGGAGGCCGCCTATGACAGGTGGGACGGCGCGAGCATCCTCACCACCCGCGCGGCGTCCAAGCGCGCCTACGAGGAGGCGGGCATAAAGGATCCCCGCAAGGAGATCTCCATGATGGAGGTGCACGACTGCTTCTCCATAACCGAGCTCTGCACCATGGAGGACCTTTGGATATCGCCCGACGGCGGCGCGCCCGACGACATCCTCAACGGCTTCTTCGACCTCGACGGCCAGATACCGTGCCAGCCCGACGGGGGCCTGAAGTGCTTCGGGCACCCCATCGGCGCCTCGGGGATCCGCATGATCTTCGAGATGTACAACCAGCTCCTGGGCCGCTGGCCGGAGGACCGGGCGGTGAAGAATCCCAAGTTCGGGCTCACCCACAACCTGGGCGGGGTGCCCAACAACAACGTCTGCTCCATCGCCATCTTCGGCGTGGATTAGAAGAAGGCCGGAAAGAGACGGGGGCGCGGCATGGCCCGCGCCCCTTTATATACGAAACATCACATCGTCCTTGCCGCCGGGCATCACATCGTCCTTGTCGCCGGGGCGGGTGTAGCCGCGGCACTACAGGGCCGCGCAGGCGGGCAGGGCGCCGGGCTCCCGGCGCCGATTCCTGCTGTCGGACGCCGAGGGCACCCCCCCGGGATCGCGCAGTAGACCGTCATCGCCATTGGCGGCCAAAGGGCATACCCAGCCCGAGGGGCGCACGTTCGACGTGGCGGCTCGTGCGGGTTTACGGAGGCCGCGGACCGGGTATGGAGAGCGCTGCCGGCGAGCCATGCCCTTCAACGATGCGGGTTACCTCTGGGGGATATGCCGAAAGCGCGCCTCCATCGCCCCGTTTTCAGGATGGTTTTTTGGCGAGGGCGAGGAGCTTGTTGCGGCAGGGGATCACCCGTACCTCCTCGAATCCCGCTCGCTCCAGCAGGGAGGCCAGCCCGATGGTGTCGAAGGGGCCGTGCGCGTTCTCGCCGTGTCCGTGCCTCATGATCAGCCCGGTGAGGCGCGTGGCGCGGTAATCGGAGATGGCGATGCGTCCGCCGGGCTTGAGCAGGCGCATCCACTCCGTCACGGCGGTCGCCGGCTCGCGCAGTTCATGCAGGAGGTTGTTGGAGACCAAGATGTCCACCGAGCCCTTCTCCAGGCCGGTGGAGTCCACTGCCGCCCTCACGGTCTCTATGCGGCCCTCCACCGCCCTCGCGCGCGCCCGTCTGGCGAGCACCGCCAGCATCTCCTGCGAGAGGTCCACGCAGATCACCCTGCCGGTCGCCAGCCTGGCGGCGATGGGCAGGCTGAGGTACCCCGAGCCGCATCCGGCGTCCAGCACCGTGGCTCCATGGTCGAGATAGGAGAAAACGTGCCCGAGGAGCCGCGCGCTGCTGCGGCCCAGCAGCGCCTCCTCGAGCCTGCGCACCGGGCTCACCATCAGCAGGGCCCCCAACCAGCCCCGCCGGCCCGACCATTCCGTGGCCCGCTCGACCTCGGCCATCCGGCACCTCCTCGGGGCAAGCGCTCCCTTCGCGGATGCGGCCTTCGACGACAGGGTCTTATAATATGGTCTTCCGCGCGAGGGGGCAACCGCCCTTCCGAAGCCCCTCCTCTTAGGAGACCGCCTGAGGCCTCCGGCTGCCATGGTGAAGGGGATCCCCGGGATCGCCGACCGGCCGGAGATGATGGAGGGCGGAGCCCTCTCGTGACCGCATATATCCCGCGCTTATCGGAGAACGGACGTTTTTTCCGGGCCTGCTCCCCGTGGCGGTGATATGATCGTGCCGTCCCCGATATCGTCTGTCCGTTCGGCGGGAAGGGCCGGGGATTCCCCGCTTAAAGGTTCCCGCCGCACGGTCTCGCCGGGAAAGGAGGAGGAATGGGCCCCTCGAGATGGGAGGAGGTGGCGGAGGACTACAACCGCATCTTCCGCAACGACAGACCTTACTGGGAGGTCCTGGAAACCCTTGCGGAAAGCGCCGCCCTACAGGCGGGCGAGGTCGTCCTGGACGTCGGTTGCGGCACCGGTAACGTGACCGCTCTTCTGCGCGAGAGGTTTCCCGGAGCGAGGGTATGCGGCGTGGACCCCTCGAGCAACATGGTCCGCCTGGCTGAGGACCGCTTCCGGGCCGATCCCATGGTGGAGATAAGGGAGGGCGAGGGGATCGGGATACCCTATCCCGACGGCTATTTCGACTGCGTGGTATCCAACCTGGCCCTGCACCACGTGCCGCCGCCGCAGAGGTGCCTGTGCGCCTCGGAGTTGGCGCGGGTGACCATGCCGGGCGGTCGCCTGGTCTACTCGGACCTCTTCTGGGACGTGGCGGGCGAACGCGATGACCCGGCGCGGATGAGGGAGGTGATAGAGGAGATCGCAGCCTACGCCCTCCACTGCCTGGATATTGGCGCGCCGGAGATGACCGTATTCCTGTGTCAGCAGCTGCCGCTTCACCTTGAGGAGAAGAACGAATACGTGGCCACCGTGAACGACTGGATCGGACCCCTTGAGGAAGCCGGCTTCGAGGGGCTCGAGATCGTCCTGCCCCCGCCGCCGCACTTCTCCTTCAAGATCATCCGCGGCACCAGGAGCGGGTTATAATAACCCTGACTTCTCCTGTCCGGGAGGCGAGTTGAGGGGGTCGGTCATGGATGAGATGGTCAACCGGGGCGTAGCGGCCTTCGCGCGCCTGCGTATCCTCACCTACCTGAACTGTATGCAGGCGACCTACAGTACCCTGGCAGGGTACCTGGGAGTGAGCGAGAGGACGGCGGTGCGGGCGGGGTGCCCGCTCGAGGGCGGCGGAGCAAGCGAGGGCTCCACCTGCGGGGTGGTCTCGGGAGGCTGTATGGCCGTGGTCCTCGCCCACCTCGGGGACATCCTGGAGGGCGAGGCGGGCAAGGGGGAGGCTCTGTACGGGCGCCTGCGCGAGTACACGGCCTGGTTCGAGGAGAGCTTCGGCAGCACCCTCTGCAGGGAGCGCAGCGGCCTGGACCTCAACGAGCTGCTCAGCTTCATGGACTACCTGTTCACCGGCAAGGTGTTCACGCGCTGCGTCAACCACATCGGCAGGGCGGTATCCCATCTCATCGAGCTCATGAACCGTCCCTTGGAGGGAGGGGGCGAGGCGAGCGCGATCGACCTCAGGCTGGCGTCAGGAGGCGGATACTGCGCGGCGGAGGTGCTGAAGGGCCTGCGCGAGGAGACCGGCCTGGGGAGCCTCTTCCTGGAGCGGATGTCCGTGGCCCTGGACGGCGGCGTGGGGCTCTCGGGCGGCCTCTGCGGCGCCCTGGGGGCTGCCCTGCTCGCCATGGGGCTGGTGTGGGGCATAGACCCCAGGAAGGAGGGCCTGGTGGGCACCCTGGTCCCCTTCGTAAGGGGCCACGTAAACCTCTACGCGGGACGCAGCGAACCGGAGCTCTGGGCGGTGGCCAACCCCTTCATGCGGGAGTTCAGAAAAAGATACGGCTCCCTGGAATGCCGTGACCTTACGGGATGCCGCTTCGGGAGCGGGTCCGAGCTGGCCGAGCACGTGGAGTCCTCGGAGTCGTGCGCGCAGATGAAGGAATGGTGCCGCACGCGGGCGGCGGAGCTCATCTCCTCCCACACCGTGTTCGCCACGTGAGCGGCGCAAAGAGGTCGGAGGGACGGCAACCCGCGCCGTCTGGAGGGATGGCGGGCGGCGCCGGAGGAGATGAGGCGCATGGAACTGCGCGCGGCCTACCTCGGCGGCTCCGCGGCAGCGCTGAGAGCGGGCGGTGAGATGGAGCGAAAGGCCGCGGAGCTGGAGGAGATGGAGCGCGAGATAGAGGAACTGCGTTCGCGCATCCTCGCCAAAAATGAGGAGATACGCGGCATGGATGTAAAGAGACGGGAGTAGCGAGGAGGGCGAAGGTGAAGAGTCGGGTTCCCGGGATACTGGGCATCGAGTACCCCATCCTCCAGGGCGGGATGATCTGGGTATCGGACGCGCGGCTGGCGGCGACCGTGTCCGAGGCGGGTGGCCTGGGGGTCATCGGCGCCGGAGGCATGCCGCCGGAGACGGTGGAGGAGGAGATAAGGAAGGCGAGGGAGCTCACCTCGAAGCCCTTCGGGGTGAACATCCCCATCCTCAGCCCCTTCGGGGAGGGAGTCTTCGAGACGGCGGCGCGCCTGGGCGTTCCCGTGCTCACCACCTCGGCGGGAAACCCCATGGCCTTCACCGCGCGGGCCAAGGAGGCGGGGATGAAGGTGGTGCACGTGGTGTCCAACGTGCGCATGGCCCGCAAGGCCCAGGAGGCGGGGGTGGACGTCATCGTGGCCGAGGGCTACGAGGCGGGCGGGCACAACGGCTTCGACGAGCTCACCACCATGGCCCTGGTCCCCCAGGTGGTGGACGCGGTGGAGGTCCCGGTGGTGGCGGCGGGCGGCATCGCCGACGCGCGCGGCATGGTGGCGGCCTTCGCCCTGGGCGCAGAGGGGGTGCAGTTGGGGACCCGCTTCCTGGCCTCCACGGAAAGCCCCGCCCATCCCCGCTACAAGGAGCTCATCCTCTCTGCGGGGGACTGCTCCACGGTGATCACGGGGCGCGCCTTCGGCCCCGTGCGCGTGCTGCGCAACAAGCTGGCGGAGATGATCCTGCAGGCGGAGAGGGAGGGCATGCCACCGGAGAAGGTGCAGGAGATGATCGGCTCCGGGCGTTCCGTGAAGGCCTGCCTGGAGGGGGACCTGGACGAGGGCTCCTTTATGAGCGGGCAGGTGGCGGGGATGATCCGGGAGCTGAAGAGCGTCCGCGAGATCATCGCGGAGCTGGTGGAGGGCTACGTGCGCATAGTGGAAGGCCTTCGTTGAGGACGGGGGAGTAGAACCGGAATGCGTTGGAACCGGGGTTGAGAAGGGAGGCGTGGCGGAGGAAGCCAGACGTACGTCGGGGACGCGGAAGGAGAGATGTCCCATGTCCGGGGCTGACCCCATGAGAGATGAAGCTGGAGAAACAGGCCTATAGGAGCATCTACGAAAAAGAGGACGAGCACTGGTGGTTCCTGGGCCGCCGCAGGGTGCTGGGCGCGCTCCTCGACGCCCTGGACCCGCCCGGCGACTGGAGGGTGCTCGACGTGGGGTGCGGCACGGGGGGCAACTTCCCCTTCCTCTCCCGCTACGGCGAGGTCGAGGGATGCGACTATTCGGAGGAGGCGGTGCGTTTCTGTCGGCTGCGGGGGGATGTCCCCGTGCGGGAGGCGAGCATCTACGAGCTTCCCTACGCCGACTGCTCCTTCGACCTCGTGACCTGCCTCGACGTCATCGAGCACCTGCGCCTGGACCTGCCCGCCTTCCTGGAGCTCAGGAGGGTGGCCAGGAAAGGCGGTCGCGTGCTCGTGACCCTCCCCGCGGGGCCGGGGATCTACAGCGACTTCGACTGCCTGGCGGGGCACCTGCGTCGCTACACCCTGCCGGAGGTAAGGCTTCTCATGCGGGAAAGCGGCCTGGAGATAGAGAGGCTCACCGGCTATACCGTGCTCGTACACCCACTCATACGTTATTACCGCCGCCGCGGGAGTATAAGCAGCGGAGACGGCAGGTACACCCAGGCCATGGAGACCATCCACCGACCCACCAACCATATTCTGGTAAGAGCCCTGGAGCTCGAGGCACGGCTCATATCGCGGTGGGACCTGCGTGGCGGCTCCTCCCTGGCCGCCCTGGCCCGCAGGCCCTGAGGTCGGATACGCACCGGAAAAGCGTTCCGCCCCCTCCCGAAGGACGAGGCTTCGGACAAGATGCCCGTGGGGAAAGCGCCCCCGGACGGCTTGGGCTACGACCTTATCATAAAAAGTATTAAGCGCCAGTTAAGATATTTACAAGCCGGCGATAAAATTATAGGATGGTATAGCCGGGCGTTCGTTCGGGGCTTCAAAGGCTTCAACATACCCTTAAGAAGCGGGATGGCGGATCGACCGAGGAGGGAGAGATGGAGGAGATCAAGGACACCTTTCTGCACCCCGTCGTGCCCCTGGATTTCCAGAACAACTATCGAGTAGGCGCTTACCTGCAGCGCTACCTCGATGGGTTCAGGGAGAAAAAGATCCTGGGGGCGAAATGCTCGCAGTGCGGCAGGGTGGTTGTGCCGCCGCGCAAGTACTGCGGGGCCTGCAACCTGGTCATGGAGGAGTTCGTGGAGCTCCCCCAGGAGGGGACGCTGGAGAACTTCACCGTTGGCCACGTCACCCTGGAGAAGGGCCAGCTCAACAGGGCCGACGCCCCCTACGTCATCGGCATGGTGAGGCTGGAGGGCGCATCCAACTCGCTGCTCGCCAAGCTGGACGTGGCTCCCGCCGACGTAAAGACGGGCATGAAGGTCAAGGCGGTCTGGAAGGACCAGGTCGAGGGGGAATATACAGACCTCGACTGTTTCCAGCCGGCATAGGGGGTGAAACGCATGGATAGAAAAGTAGCGATCGCAGGGTTCCGGATGGCCGCCGCCCCCGACCTGGAGACCACGCGCGAGCGGCTGGTCTTCGAGCTCTCCAAGGGGCTCCTGGACGACCTCGGCATAGACCGCGACGCCGTGGACAACTTCGTCCTCTGCTCCAACGACTTCTTGGACGGCAGGACCATCTCCCACGTCTTCCTCGGACCCCCGGCGGGCGGGTATATGAAGGACCAGACAAAGGTGGAGATGGACGGCCTCAACGCCTTCATCTACGCCAGCATGGGCATCATCTCGGGACAGTATGACGTTACCATGGTCCTGGCCATGAGCCTCACCGGATCCCAGGTCAGTCCCTACCTCTATTTCGACTACTCGCTGGACCCCACCTATGACCGCCAGCTCAAGCTGCTCAACGAGCTCTCAGCGGCGGCCCTGGAGGCCAGGAGCTACCTGGCGGCCAACGGCTATCCCGAGGAACTCCTGGACGCGGTGGCGGTCCAGAACCTGAAGAACGCCGCCGCCAATCCCGGCCAGGCGCGGCGCATCGAGGGAGTCAGCAGGGAGAAGGTAAAGGGATCGCCGTATTATTACGAGCCCCTGCGGGAGCTGCACTGCTACCCGCCCACCGACGGGGGCTGCGCCATGCTCCT
The DNA here is from genome assembly GCA_014360645.1 of Actinomycetota bacterium. Taxonomy (NCBI): domain Bacteria; kingdom Bacillati; phylum Actinomycetota; species Actinomycetota bacterium. Next base: position 16,433 of record JACIXD010000001.1, read on the forward strand.
GGTATCAGAACGGAAGGCGGAGGAGCTCACCGATAAGCCGGTCTGGCTCCTGGGCATGGGCCGCAGCACCGACATCTATTTCATCGGGGACCGCGACCTCTCCACCTCCCTCTCCGCCGCCCAGGCCGCGCAGAGGGCTTATGCCATGGCGGGCATAAAAGACCCCGCGGCCGAGCTGGGTTTCGCGGAGATATCGTCACCCTTCGCCCACCAGGAGCCCCTGCTGGCGGAGTCCATGGGACTGCTGGAGAAGGGAAAGGCCGCCGCGGCCTACGAGGCGGGCGATACCGCGGTCGACGGCGGCATGCCCCTCAATCCCTCCGGGGGGCCCCTGGGAGGCAATCCTCTCTGCGCCGCCGGCCTTATACGTGTGGCCGAGGCGGCGCGCCAGCTCAGGGGCGAGGCGGGCGAGAACCAGGTGAAGAAGGCGGACAAGGCGCTGGTGCACGGGCAGGACGGGTTGTGCGCCCAGCAGAGCGCCGTGGTCATCCTGGGGACCTGAGGAGGTGGTGGAATTGATGCGCAACGTGGGCATCATCGGCATCGGGTACACGCCCGTCTTCGTGAGCAAGAGAAAGGACGTGAGCATAGCGGAGATGATCTCCGAGGCGGTGGACGCCGGGCTCAAGAACACCGGGCTCAAGCCGGAGGACATCGACGCCTACGTGTTCGGGAACATGGCCACCTTCGAGGGCGTGAACTTGCCCCACCTCTGGGCGGCCGAGCACATGCGGGCCGTCGGCAAGCCCATCATGCGCTTCGCCACCGGGGGGACCATCGGCATGGCCGCCTTCCACGGCGCCTATTACCACGTGGCCTCGGGGATGGCGGACATCGCCATGGCGGTGACCTACGAGAAGCATTCCGAGGGCGACGCCCAGGTGGGGCTGATGGGCATCATCACCCCCGAGGTCATGGCCATGCTGGCGTCGGGCATCGACGTTACCGGTCAGAGCGGCATGGGGGCCATCGGGGGAGGGAGCGCGGGCGGCATCTCCTTCCAGGCCTCTTCCTACCTGCACCGCTCGGGTGCGGGCATCGAGCACATCGACGCCATCGCGGCCATGGAGAGGCGTAACGCCGCCAAGAACCCCTACGCCCACCTCAAGGACCCCGAGGCCACGGCGGAGAAGATCGCCCAGACCCCCATGGTCTCCTGGCCCATCCGCTTCGGGCACATCTGCCCCACCACCGACGGGGCTACGGTGTGCATCGTGGCCTCGGAGGAAAAGGCGGCGAAGATAGCCGACAAGGTGGCCTGGGTGCTGGGGGTGGCCAACTGCGCCTCAGACGCCACCACCGCCAACCTCATCGAGAGCCAGATCACCGACCCCGCCGAGCAGCTCCCCGCGATCATCGCCTCCAAGAAGGCCTGCGAGCGGGCGGGCATCGAGGACCCCAAAAAGGAGATCGACTACGTGGAGATCTACAACGGTTTCGCCCACCAGACCCTCATGTACCTGGAGAAAATCGGCATGTGCGAGGTGGGCGAGGCCCACAAGCTGCTGGAGGCGGGGGAGCTGGAGATGAGCGGCCGCTGCCCGGTCAACGCCTCGGGGGGCGTGGTGAGCACCAACTCCATCGGCACCTCCGCCCTCAACCGCGTCACGGAGTGCGCCCTGCAGATCATGGGTCAGGCGGGGGAGCACCAGGTGGAGAAAGAGGTGCACAAGGCCATGGCCCACGGCTGGGGCGGCCTCATGCAGTACTGCACCATCACCATCCTGGGCGACAAGCCCAAGAAGCTGTGAGGAGGGGAAGATGGAAGAGACCAAGGTAGTCACCGGCGCGTGGGAGCTCTCCACCTTCAAGTTCAACGTGGAGGGCCGGGGCCTGCAGCTCATGCTCAAGCACATGAAGGACCGCAAGCTCATGGGGATAAAATGCCACCAGTGCGGGACCGTCTATCTCCCCGGGCCCTTCTACTGCCGTAAGTGCCACATAAAGATAGACGAGCCCGCGGAGGTCAGCGACCACGGGCAGGTCATGACCTTCACCATCGGCTACGCCGACGTGCGCGGCAATCCCCTGGACGAGCCGCGCATCGCCCCCATCGTGAAGCTGGACGGATGCGACTCCTGGATCATGGGCGTGATGCAGGGATGCGCCCCCGAGGACGTGCACGTGGGGATGCGGGTGAAGGTGCAATGGGCCGAGGAGACCACCGGCTCGCTGCAGGACATGCAGTACTTCGTGCCGGAGTGAGACGCTCTCGGTAGAGTTCCACGGGTATAACGGCCCGGGCCTCTCGGCCCGGGCCGTTATCTGCACATGCGGGCACGGGGTCTGGCCGGCATCGCCCCGCGGCCTTAGGGCCCGGCGGACTTCCGCATCGCCGCGAGGGGATGCCCGCAAAGAGCGCGGCAGGGGAGAGGGGGTAAATGTCCCCCCGGAGGGTGGTTCAGAGGGCGGCGAGGATCTCCCGCAGAGCGGCCAGGAGGCAGTCGACGTCCTCTGTGCGGTTGAGGTAGCTGAAGCCCGCGCGGACCACGCCGCTCTCCAGGGTCCCCAGGGTACGGTGGGCGAGGGGGGAGCAGTGCAGGCCGGAGCGCACGCGGATGCCGTAGGCCTGGTCCAGGCGGGAGGCCACCTCCGAGGAGGTGAGCCCGTCCAGGTTGAAGGACACGATGCCCACCCGGCGTTCCCACTCGCGAGGCCCGTAGACCCTCACCCCGTCCATTTCGGCAAGGCCTTCCAGGAGACGGAGAGTGAGCTCCTCCTCGTGGCGGCGGATGCGGTCCACGCCCTGTTCCAGCACGAACTCCACTCCCGCCCGCAAGCCCGCCAGGCCGAAGGCGTTGAGGGTGCCGCTCTCGTACCGGTCGGGGAGGAACTCGGGCTGGGAGGAGCTCTCGGAGAGGCTGCCCGTGCCCCCGAAGGTGAGGGGCTCGACCTCGTGACCGGGGGCTATATATAGCGCACCCGTGCCCTGGGGGCCGAAGAGCTCCTTGTGTCCCGAGAAAGCCAGGTACTGCAGGCCCATGTCCTGGGGGTCGAGGGGAAAGCGGCCGGCGCTCTGCGCCGCGTCCACGAGCACCGGCACGCCACGGTCGCGCGCCGCCTCGGCGATGTCCGCCACCGGCAGGAGGGTTCCGCTGACGTTGGAGGCATGGGCGCAGGCGACGAGGCGCGTCTCGGCGGTGATGGCCGCCGCGACCGCGGCGGGGTCGAGGGTCCCGTCGCTCCCGCACCTCACGATGGTATAGGTTACGGAACCGGCCCGCGCCAGGGCCTCCAGGGGCCTCCAAACCGAGTTGTGCTCCAGGGAGGTGATCACCGCGTGCCCGCCCTCCCGCATGACCCCCTGGATGACGGTGTTCAGCGCCTCGGTGGCGTTCTTGGTGAATACGATGCGCGAGGGATCTCCCACGCCCAGGAGGCGCGCCACCGCCTCCCGCGCACGCAGCACCTCGCGTCCCGCCTCCAGGGAACGCGCGTGCCCGCTGCGACCCGGGTTGCCTCCCACCTCGCGGGCGAAGCGGTCCATGGCCAGGTAGACCGCCTCCGGCTTGGGATAGGTGGTGGCCGCGTTGTCCAAGTATATCTCGCGCAAGTTGACCTCCGTTTTCATGTGCCGGGCCAGACGCGCTCCGTCGCCGCCGGGTTCAATGATACCATCTGCTCCCCGCCGGCAGCGCACAGCGATGGAGTCTCGGGTCTGACCCCGGAAGCTCGGGACAAGAAGCGGAGCAAGAACGGCCTTCCTCCTGACAGTCGGCGTCGGGTAAAGGAAGGAGCGGAGGCCGTCGATGCATAGGGAGAGCGGAGGAGACGAGGGAATCGCATGGAAAACGCATCCAGGAAACAAAGGAGCACACCGCGCCGCGCGGCGGTGCTGGCCGCGGTCGCGCTGGCGGTCGCCTGCCTCGTGCACCCGCCGGGCGCTCTCCGCACCGCTGCCGCCCAGGCGAGCTTCAACGACATCGCGGACCAGCCGGCGGAGATCCAGCAGGCTGTCGCCTATGCCGTGGAGAAGGGATACATGCAGGGGTACGACGACGGCGGCTTCCATCCCGCACAGGCCACCTCGCGCATCGAATGCGCCCGCGCGCTGGTGACCGTCTTCGGAAAGGCCGGGGAAGGCACCGATCCCTCCATCACCTTCACCGACCTGCCCGCGAGCGACCCCTCCTTCAAGTGGGCCAACCTGGCGGTGAAGCATGGCTACCTGGAGCGCCTGCCGGACGGCTCGTTCGCCCCCAACCAGGGCGTGCTCTTCGAGCGGGTCGCCCAGGCGGCGGCGGTGGGGATGGAGCTGAGCGACGTGGCCGCGAACGTAAACCAGCTCACAGGGGGCGCTCCTCCCTACGGGGGCGCCATGACCGTGTTCATGGACCTGCGCCTGAAATACCGCTACAGCAAAGTGTGGCCGGGGCAGCCCTATCCCCGGGGAGAAATGGCCTTCACCCTCTACCGCATGGACAACGTGGAGAGCTGGCGGCCCTGGTACGTGCGCGCCTCGTTCACCCCCGCCAACTGCAGGCTGCCGGAGGCCACCGCGGAGCAGTTCCAGGCGGTGAGCTTCGGCTTCGAGCGCCTGGGGTGCCCCTATGTGTACGGCGGGGAGAGGGAATCGGAGGGAGGTTTCGACTGCTCGGGCTTCGTCTACAACACCCTGAGCATACGCCTCGGCTACCCCATGATGCGCGTGGCCGACGACCAGGCCCGCGACAACCGCTACCTCTACGTCAGCCGCGAGGCCCTGGAGCCCGGGGACGCCATCTTCTTCTACGAGGAGGCCGACGCCACCCCCTCCAGCTATATCGGCCATGCCGGCATGTACGTGGGCAACGGCCTCTTTATCCACTCCACCGGGTCCAACGGCGGGGTGAGCATCGACTGCCTGGACAACAACGACTACTGGGGCACGCATTTCGCCTGGGGGAGGAGGGTGGTGGGCGGCCCCTACAACGACCGCTTCGACACCTGGCTCCTGCTCTACAACCCCTCGGAAGGGGAGCTGCCGGTGGAGGTGGAATACATGCTCCCGCGGGGTGAGCCCTGGGTGCAGGAATACACCGTGGCCCCGCACAGCCGCTACAATGTGCCCGTGGACAGCCTGCTCCCCTGGGACGAATTCTCCATGCGGGTCAGCGCCCCCGAGCCCGGGGTGGTGGCGGAGCGCGCCATGTACTTCGATTACCTCGACTGGGCGGACGGCGGCCATGCCTCGGTGGGCGACGAGGAGGCGGGGCTGCAGGGATACTTCGCCGAGGGCTACACCGGCAGGGGCTTCCATACCTGGCTTCTTCTCGCCAACCCCGGGGAGGAAGAAGCCCTGGTCGAGGTGTCCTATCTCCTGGAGGGGAGCGATGCGGTGAGGGAGGAATACCGCGTCGCCCCCCACACCCGCTTCACCGTCAAGGTCAACGACGTGAAGGGGGTGGGACAGGGCGGCGTGGGCATTGCCTACCGCTCGCTGAACGGCGTTCCCGTGGCGGCGGAGAGGGCGGTGTATTTCGACTATCACGGCATCATCGACGGGCACTGCTCCCAGGCGGTGGAGGACACCTCCACCCGCCTCTACCTCGCCGAGGGCTATACGGGGAAGGATTTCGACACCTGGATACTCCTCGCCAATCCCAACCCCGACCCCGCCGAGGTGGAGGTGTGCTGCCTGGTGCAAGGGGGCGAGAAGGTGAGCGCGGTCAGGTCGGTGCCGCCCTTCTCGCGTCTCACCGTCAACGCCCGCGAGCTGGTGGACGGCGTTTCCTTCGGCATCGTCATCAGCTCACGCAACGGGGTGGGCATCGTCGCCGAACGCGCCATGTACTTCAGGTATCACGGCAGGATAGCGGGAGGCCACTGCTCCGCCGCGGTGGGCGATCCATCGCAGACCATGTACCTTGCCGAGGGGTACACCGGCGGCGATTTCGACACCTGGATACTGCTCGCCAACCCCAACGGCGGGACCGCCCACGCCAGGGTGACCTTCGCCCGCGAGGACGGCGGTGAGGTGGTGCGGCAGATGGACATCCCCGGCGGCTCGCGATGCAGCATCCTGGCCGACGAGGTCAGAGGCCTGGAGGGCTGCTCCTTCTCTACCCGCGTGGACTCCGACCTTCCCCTTTTCGTGGAACGCTCCATGTACTTTTTCTACCAGGACCGCGCGGGAGGGACCAACTGCCCCGCGCTGGAAAGACCTTCCACCCAACGCTTCTTCGCCGAGGGCTACACCGGCGGCTGAACCGATGGGGTCAGCCCCGGACATGGGACAAACCCCCGCATAGCAAGGCACCGTCGTTCGCCGCCGGATGCTTGGGTAGAATGGGATCGAGGTAGCGGGCCGCGGGCGGAAATCAGGGCGCGGAGTGACGGACGGCGGATGCATGCGAACGAAAAGGAGAAGGCAGCGGCGGCGGGGATGACGGAGCCGGAAGAGAGCCGGGCGGGGAGGGGAAGCGAGAGCGATGGTGAAGATGCCGGGACGGGAGGAGTTCGAGGAACTGGTGGTGGAGGCCTTGGAGGGGTTCCCGGAGGAGTTCCGCCGCCTGGTCTTCGACAACCTCGCTGTGGTGGTGGAGGACTTGGCCTCGCCCGAGGAGGCGCGCAGGGCCGGAGTGCGCGATCCCATGATGCTCATGGGACTCTACACGGGCGTGCCCTTCACGGAGTGGGGAAGGGGCTATTACATGGGCCCCCCCGACGTGATCAGGATCTACCGCCTGCCCATACTGGCGGAGGTGGGGAGGGGTGGGGACGTACGCGAGAAGGTGCGCCAGGTGGTGCTGCACGAGCTTGGCCACCGCGCGGGTCTGGACGAGGAACGCCTGCGTGAACTCGGCGTGTACTGATCCCCGGAACTTCCGCTCCGGGGCGAATTACCATGTAATACCATACGATTCCGTGAGAAGAGCGCTTAGCCGCGATCTCCCCGCGGGCGGTTTGTCTCGTTCCCGTACTCGACCTACTGCAGGGCGGACAGCGCCGCGCCCATGGCCCCCACGAGCTGCGGGTCCTCGGGGATGAGCAGGGGCACCTTGAGGCGTCTCTCCAGCAGGGCCCTCAGGCAGGGGTTTCTCGCCACCCCGCCCGCGAAGACCACCTCGCGCTCCACCCCCACCCGCTTGAGCAGGGACACCGCGCGGTCACAGATGGCCTCGTGCAGGCCGCGGGCGATCTCCGGCCGGGGGGTGCCGCGGGCGATGAGTCCGGTGACCTCGGACTCCGCGAACACCGTGCACATGCTGGAGATCTTCACCTCCGCCTCCGTCTCCAGCGCGATGCGGCCCATCTCGTCGATGGTGAGTCCCATGGCCGCTGCCATGACCTCCAGGAACTTCCCCGTCCCCGCCGCGCAGCGGTCGTTCATCTGGAAGTCGGCCACCCTGCCGTCGGGGGCCAGGGAGATGGCCTTGGTGTCCTGTCCCCCGATGTCCAGGATGGTGCGGCATTCGGGAAAGAGGCGGTGGCACCCCAGGGCGAAGGCCTTGATCTCGGTGATGGTACGGTCGGCGAAGTTGGCCTGGGCGAGGTGTCTTCCGTAACCCGTGGCCACCAGAACCTCGAAGCTGCGGTCCGCGAGTAACTGGCGGCACTGCTCCAGGGGGTCGAAGGTGGTGGCGACCACCTTTCCCCAGCGCAGCTCGCCGTCCTCCACCTCCACCAGGGCGATGGTACGGGATCCGATGTCCAGTCCACCTATGGCCATTCCTTCCTCCTTGCGGTTCCCGGGCAGGGGGTTGGTATCCGTCAACATCGCGGGCCGTCACTGCGCCCGATCAACCAAAAAAGCATACCTCATGGCCGGCCGGCTGCGCCACGGTCCAGGATGTTTCGCGCCGCGGAGTCGAGGGTCCCGCCTACTTCCGGAGCGATAGGAAAAGGCGAGCCGCCGGCCGCATGGCGGCCGGCGGAAAAGCGCTTGGCTGACCGACGGTCCGGCGGGTCTCCGGACCCCATGGTCACATGTCAGGCCTTGTCCTCGCTGCCCACCATCTCGATGAGGGCCTGCACGCGGGTTGAGAGCTGCTCCACGTCCTCGGCGCTGTAGTCGGTCTCCAGGTAGAGGAAGGGGATGCCCAGCTTCTCCAGCTCGCGCTGCACCCCGAAGGCCTCCACGGTGTAGGGGTCGCAGAACTGCAGGGCATAATAGACCACCGCGTCGATGCGGTAATCCCTCACCAGCTCCTTGATGTGCTCCACGCGTTCCCCGTTGGGGGTGAAGATGGCGCAGTGGATCTTCAGGTAGCGGTCGGCGATGCTGTCGAGCAGAGCCTCCATGTCCGCGGCGTCCTCGTCCACCAGGTTGTCGAAGTAACGGATGCCCGTGCACATCTCGTCCATGGCCACCACCGCCCCTGAGGTCTCGATGATGGTGGCCACCTTCCAGTTAGGAAGGGCCATGGGGCACCCCGAGAGGAGGATGCGGGGACGGTGTGCGCCGCCGATGGATTCTCCCCTCGCCTTTCTCTCCTCCAGCTCGTCGCAGAGGGCATTGACCTTGTCGGTCAGGCGCGCGGGGTCGTCGTAGAAGGCGATCTGGCTGACCAGCAGGGCATCCCGGCCGGAGATGACGGGGGGATCGCTCTTGCGCAGTTCCTCCAGGCGCAGCAGCGCCCTGCGCTTTTCGTTTATCAGGCGCACCGCATCGCGCAGTTCCTCCAACCCCACCTTTTTCCCCGTGAGCTCCTCCAGGCGGGCGAGCAGCCTCCGGACCTCCAGCCTCCACAGGTCGCGGTCGTGCTCCAGTTTCATCTGGGGGACCTCCATGACGTACACAGGCTGGAGCTCACCCAGGACCTCGAAGTATTTCTTCTTCCCGTCGCAGGTGGTCTCCCCCACCAGCAGGTCGCAGGACTCTATATAGGGGCAGACCTTGGCCAGCTTGAAGCCCAGGGAGGATTTGATAAGGGCGCAGATGTTGCGGGGGAGATGCTTCTCCGCCTCCTCGGGAGCCACCTGGGCCCCCGCGCACAAGCCCACGCAGATACCACCCGCGGCCACGATGAGTTCCTCGGACACGTAAGTGCAGAAGGTTCCCACCACCACGCCGCCCCCCTCGCGGTGCTCCACCAGCTCCTTGACGCGCAGCCCGTGCACCTCCGAGAACACGAAGTCGAAATACTCCATGCCCCGGGGGCGGTTCTCCTGGCTCAGGATATTCTCCTGGTACATGGGGGGCAGCACCTCCAGGAGCCCGGCATGGGCCTCCAGGTCTATGCCCAGCCCCTCCCACATGACATCGTACTCGGACATCCTTTCTCCTCCTTCCTCTCGCGAACTCACACCCAGCGCGAACGGTAGGGCTCCACTCCCGCGTAGACCACCCCTCTCTCATCCAGGGCCGCCACGGCCGCGTCCCTCAGCTCCACGGCGATGCGCAGGGAGATGCCGCAGTTGACGGTGAACTCCCTGGGCGTGTTGATCACCGCATGCCTGACCCCGGCGCTCCTGAGCGCGGACTCGGCGCTCATGGCCTGATGCGTGGAATCGAACAGGATCACATAGCAGTTAGGGCCTTCCATAAGCCAATCTTATAAATATACCGACCGTTCCTTATATAGGACGTCTAACATCATAACCGCGAGTAACGGCGCTGGCAATGAGGATTATGCGGGGACTTTACGGGGTCAGCCGTAACGCGGGCGCGGGTCGCCTTTTCCCGGGAAAGCGGGCGCCCTATGCGGTCGTAAAGGTGCGTGAACGGAGGTCAGGGTCTGAGCGAGCCGACTCGCGAAATGGAACCCCGTCGCCCGGGGCCGCGCGTTGGGACGGTAATAAGCGATGACGCACTCAGGAGAGGCCTAGACCGCCTCTCTCCTATATGTTGAATGCCGGTCCCAGGCGACGGGCGTTGCTTCCGACTGTGATGCATCGGGTGGTTGCGGATAGCACAGGCAGCAGGCGATGTGCATGGGAAGGTCTCTGCCGTAACGGGAGAGATACGGGTACCGCTTCTCCGCCGCGTGACGCAGATCCGCGTCTCTCGTGCTGTTGATCACCCGCATGATCGTCCTCTCCGATGTTTCACATTAATCTAAATATTCCCGACATGAACATTATAATTAGCTATCACCAGGCTTGAAATAATACTATAGTATGAATATGCAGCGCCGATAACCCTTCTGCATTACCGTTGCGGCGCCTGCAGCCCGACGGGCAAGCGCCGGCAAAGCCCGGTACGGGGACGGAATCCAGGGTTCGGCACGGAAGAATAGCGTATAATCGTATATCGCATGTTATACTTATTGACAACATAGAAACATGATAGTAGTTTAATTATAGTAATTGTACTTGTATTAAGAAACGGTGGTGAAGGAGATGCGCGGAGAGATGTACGGAGACGCCGAGGTCGAGAGGTGGTACCTGGGGCTGCCCTTCGAGGACGAGGCGGCGAACGACACCGCTGAGACGTTCGCCTTTCCTCGCTTGAACCACGACGAGGTGGAGCGGATCTATCTCGGCTTGCCGCTCATGGCGGCCTGAAGGCACGCAGGAGCTGCCTGAAGGCACGCAGGAGCTGCCTGAAGGTACGCAGGAGCTCATATGCCCCGATTCCCGCCGCAACCTCTCGCCTCGGGATGATTAGCACCCCATCGCATATGTGGCGAGGGACAGACGCAGGCACGGAGAAGCAGGGCGGCGGAAGGACCGCTTTCCGGCGAGGGTCGGCATGATGCATTGGAGGCGCAGGGCGGCATGTCCGCCCGCTCGGGTCACGCCTGATGGCCGTCCCTGCCTGCTTGCCGCGACGCCCGTAGCCGCTGTGTTCTGAAGGATTGCGGGCAAATGCCCCATGGCCATGGCGAGGCATATTGGGCGACAACGAAAACATGAACGATGGTCACATGATCGTTCCGGCTACATGATTTCCATGCATTGTCTTATAGCGGTCGTGGATGAGCTCCGTGATCCTGAATAGTGCCTATATCAACAGGCATATGTTATATAATAATATAAAATCTTTCGCGATGGGGGGAAGATGGAAGACATCGGCGAGAGGCTGCGAGAACTCCGGAAGAGCAAGAAGCTCTCCATCCGCAGGGTCTCCGAGGAGACCGGATTCTCCGTGTCCTTCCTCAGCAAGCTGGAGACGGGCAAGAGCAGCATCACGGTGAAGAACCTCATCAAGCTGCTCAACTTCTACGGCGTCACCCTGGCGGATATCTTCTCGGGGACGGCGGGGAGAAAGACCACCTACCGGCGCGAGGAGAGGCGGAGGATCGACAGCCCGGAGGACGTGACCCTGGAGCTTCTGGTGGACGATCCCGAGGTGGAGATGGAGAGCCTGCTGGGCACCTTCAAGCCTCACGCCAGGTATAGCGACCCCGTCGAGCACGGCGGGGAGGAGTTCGCCCTGGTGCTGAAGGGGGAGTTTCGTTTCGAGGTGGGCGGAGCGGCCCATCATCTGCGGGAGGGCGACTGCGCCTATTTCAAGGGGGAGCAGCCGCATGGCTGGGAGAACCTCTCGGACGGCGAAGGGGTCCTGCTGATGGTCATCACCCCGCCCGGGGTGTAGGGCGGGGACAGGGGATGGCCGCCTTCCTCGGACCCCTCGAACGGAAGCCGTGCCTCCTCACCTGCCCCGCCCCGCTCGCCGTGCCGGCGGCGACCCGCGCCCGGGGAAACAGGACCGGAAGGTTTAATCCCCGCAACCGGAGGCAAGAATACCTGCCGTAAGGGGATTTTTTACCTTACCGGGATAAGGATCGGCAGAGACGGCCGGGGTCCATCCGGCCCGGGAACGGGAAAGGAGATGGCCGTGGATGAGAAAAAGCCTGCCGGCGCCCCGGACAGCGGGGCCGCGGGAGCCGAGCCCGGGGAGGAGAGGTTCGGGAAGCTGCGCCGTTTCAACGGCATCGTGGGAGCCGTCCTGATCCTGCAGGGCATCCTCATGCTCGTCCTCAGCAACGACCGCACCCTGCCTCTCACCACCAACTACCTGAAGAGCGACCCCTTCACCGACGGGACCCTGCCCCCTCCCTCCCTGGTGGGGAACGTGCGGCTGGGTCCCCTGGTGGCGGCCTTCCTGCTCTTGAGCGGCATCGCCCTCCTCCTGCTCACCCTGCCGCGCATCTACGAGTGGTACGTCGGGAACCTGAAAAAGGGCGCCAACTACGCGCGCTGGATGGAGTATTCCATCACCGCGTCGCTGATGATCGTGGTCATCGCCATGCTCTCGGGCGTCTTCGACCTCAACGCCCTCATCCTCATCTTCTTCCTCAACATGATGATGATCCTCTTCGGCTGGATGATGGAGCTGCACAACCAGACCACGCCGAAGACGGACTGGACCGCTTTCTGGTTCGGGTGCCTGGCGGGCATCGTGCCCTGGGTGGTGATCGCCCTTTACTTCTTCTCGGCGGTGGCGAACCCCGACGCGGAGGTGCCCACGTTCGTATATTTCATCCTCCCCATCCTCTTCGTCTTCTTCAACATCTTCGCCGTCAACATGGTCCTGCAGTACAAGAAGGTGGGGAAGTGGGCCGACTACCTCTACGGCGAGAGGGTATACATCATCCTGAGCCTGCTGGCCAAGTCCGCGCTGGCCTGGCAGGTCTTCGCCGGCACCCTGCGCGGGTAGCCTCAGTGAGAATTTATAAACTCCACGCAGCGCCGGATGATGAGGTCCTTATCGTGGTCGAGGGTGGCCACGTGGTAGGAGTTCTCCAGCCACACCAGTTCCTTGTCCTTGGAGCTCACGCGCTCCAGGATGAAGGGCCCGTTGGTGGTGGGGACCACGTGGTCCTCCCGCGAGGCGAAGATGAGGATGGGAGCCGTGATCCTGGACAGGTCCCGCCTGGTCGCCTTCATCAGCGCGTGCAGCTCGGCCGCCGCGGCCACGGGGACCTTGTCGTAGCAGGCCTCCTTGGCAGAGGGGTCCTTGATGTCGCTTCCCACCCCCGGGATGGTCTTGAGCACGTACTTGGCGTAAGGCGTCAGGGGCATGAGGGGGTTTAGCTTCGCCACCGCCGCGTTGATGGGCATGAGGCCGACGATGTCGTCCGGGTAGCGCTCCCCCAGGTAGCAGGTGATGGTGCCGCCCATGGAGAGGCCGGTGACGAAGACCCTGTCGCAGCGCTCCATCAGCTCGCGCAGGCCCTTCTCCGCCTCCCCCGTCCATTCCGTCCACTTGCGGGTGGCCATGTCCCCGACGCTGGTGCCGTGTCCGGGCAGGCGCGGACCCAGCACGGTGAACCCCGCCTCCGCCAGTCCTTTCCCCAGGGGGAGCATGCTCTGGGTGCAGCCGGTGAAACCGTGCACCACCAGCACCCCGGTCTTCCCTCCCTCGAAGAAAAAGGGCTCAGCGTCCGGCCAGACTTCCTCCGACATGGTATCCCTCCTTTTCCCCCATGTGCGCTCCGCCGCTCGGCCTACCGCCCGCGTTCCGAAGAGCCGCGCTTGCCTCGCGGCGCGGGAAGCCCCCGTTCACTCCGCGTCGCGGGCCATGTCCTCGCGTGCCCAGTCCAGGCTCCGCTCCACCGCCCGCTTCCAGTCCCGGCGCATGACGCGCACCCGCTCGGCGCAGGCGGGGTCGGGGAGGGCCTCGCGGTCCACCTTCCAGCGTTCCTCGATCTCTTCCAGGTCCTTCCAGAAACCCGTGGCCAGGCCGGCCAACAGCGCCGCGCCCAGGGAGGTGGTCTCGGAGACCACCGGGCGCCGCACCGGCACCCCCAGCAGGTCAGCCTGGTACTGCAGGAGCATGTCCATCACGCTGGCGCCCCCGTCCACGCGCAGCTCCCTCAGGGGGATGCCCGATTCCTCGCGCATCAGCTCCACCACCTCGGCGGTCTGCAGGGCCATGGACTCGATCACCGCCCGCGCCACGTGCGCGCGCCCGGTGCCGCGGGTCATGCCGATGAGGAGGGCGCGGGCGTTGGGGTCCCAGTGCGGCGCCCCCAAGCCCACGAAGGCAGGCACGAAATATACCCCTCCCGTGTCCTCCACCTGCGCTGCCAGCTCGTCGACCTCCGAGACCTCGTAGATGATGCCCAGCCCGTCGCGCAGCCAGTTCACCGCCGCCCCGGTGATGAAGATGGCCCCCTCCAGGGCGTAGGTCGCCTCGCCGCCCAGGGACCAGGCGACGGTGGTGAGGAGCCCCTTTTCCGACAGGCGCGGCTCGGGCCCGATGTTCATGAGCACGAAGCTGCCGGTGCCGTAGGTGTTCTTGGTCATGCCGGGGCGGAAGCAGGCCTGGCCGAAAAGGGCCGCCTGCTGGTCGCCCGCTATTCCGGCGATGGGAGCGGATATCCCCAGGAAGGAGGAGGGGTCCGTCCCCCCGAAAAGTCCGCAGGACTCCCTGACCTCGGGCAATACGGAGGCGGGCACCCCGCACATGTCGGTCAGCCAGCCGTCCCAGGCGAGGTCGTGGATGTTGAAGAGCAGGGTACGGCTGGCGTTGGAGACGTCGGTGGCGTGGACGCGGCCGCCGGTGAGGCGCCACAGCAGCCAGGAATCGACGGTGCCGAAGCACACCTCGCCCGCCTCGGCGCGGCGCGCGATCTCGGGCTCGTTCTCCATCACCCAGGTGAGCTTGGTACCCGAGAAGTAGGGGTCCAGCACCAGGCCGGTCCTGCGTCTCACCTCGTCCTCATGGCCGGCCGCCCGGCAGCGCCCGCAGATCTCCGCGCTGCGGCGGCACTGCCAGACGATGGCCCTGCGCAGCGGCTCGCCGGTGGCGCGGTCCCAGAGCACGGTGGTCTCGCGCTGGTTGGTGATGCCCACCGCCGCCACCTCTGAGGGCGCGGCGCCGGCCTCGTCCAGGGCGCGGCGGGCCGCCTCGAGGGTGGCCTCCCAGATCTCATCGGCGTCGTGCTCCACCCAGCCCGGTTGGGGGTAGTGCTGGGTGAACTCCAGGCTGGCGCTGGAGACGGGGCGCTGGTCGCGGTCATAGCAGATGCACCGCGTTCCCGTGGTCCCCTCGTCGATGGCCAGGACGATCATGACCGCCGCCTTGCCTAATCCCGTTCCCCTTCGTGGGGGTATCCGTCCACGTCCGTGTCCGGGAGGCCCTCCCCCTCCTCCGCGACGCCATCCTCGAAATCCATGCGCTCCTGGGGCTCGGGCTCACCGGCCTCGGCCTGCGCCTCTCTTCCCGCCATGGACCTCAGGTCCAGAAAGCGCTTCTCGCGTCCCTTGGTATCCAGCCCCAGGCGCTGCAGCAGCCGCGGGAGGCTGTGGAAAACGATGCGCGTGGGGGCGATCTCGACCTCCCGCAGCATCAGTTCACGGAGCTCCTGTTCCAGGTATTTCTTGGACATCCCCTCGGCGGGTGCGATGTGCAGGTAGAGCTCGTCGAGGTCGTAGGGGTCGTCGTTGCGCTTGCGGATCTCGAGCTGCCACTCCAGCACGTCCTTGTGGCCCGAGAGCAGGGGATAGAAGGCGTTGAGGTCCACCAGGGTTCCCTTGAGCTTGGTGAGCTCGAACTCCTTGTACTCCGAGGTACGCGTGATCTCCACTCCCAGGCGGGGCAGGGAGCGTCGGCAGTAGGGGCAGGGATCGTACTCTATGCCCCCCTTGACCAGATCGCCGGTGCGGAAACGCAGGAGAACGCTGCCGCGCCAGTCCAGGGTGGTATAGACCACCTCGCCGTCCTCGCCCTCGCCCCGGCGCGTGCCGCTCTCGGGGTCGATGATCTCGATGACCTCCATGTCCGGGAAGAGGTGGTATCCGGAGCTCTTTTCCCTGGAGGCGGCGGAGGGCCTGCATTCGCTCCACGCCACCCTGCCCTCGGTGAAGCCGTAGGTGGACGCCACCACCGCTTTCTCCGCCCCCACCCTGGCGAGGAGTTCGCGCATCTTGTCCTTGAGCCCGGCGGGCAGCCCGTCGCCACCCAGCACCAGGGTGTGCAGGCGCGAGAGGTCCCGGCCCTCGCGCGCCGAGGCGCGCAGGAGGTGGTAGGCGTAGCTGGGGGTGGCGGTGAGCACCGTGCCGCCGAGCCTTTCCAGAGCCTCGAGCACGCGGTGGGTGCCGAGGATGCGTCCGCCGCCGGTATGCAGCGCCGGTATCCCGCAGGCCTCGGTGGCGAAATAGGTCATCCAGAAGGCCAGGTGGGGGGCGAAGGGGAAGGCGTTGACGACCAGATCGTCACGTTTCAGCTCCAGGAGTTCGAAGACCCTCCTTCCCGCCTCCCGCATGCGGGCCAGGTCGTAGGCTGTGTAGAGGATGGGGGTGGGCAGGGCGGTGCGGCCTATGGTGAAGTGGTAGTGCACGGGGAGGAACTCGCGGTCCATGAGCCGAGCGTATCCCTCTGCACCGTGGGTGAGGCGCAGCCAGCGTTGCTTCAGGCGCAGCGAGGCCTTCGCCTCGCGCGCGCGCTCCGGGGTGGGGCTGAGCACGAGGTTGAAGGGGATGGCGGGGTCCTCGGGCAGGGGAGCGATGTCCGCCTTGGTGGTGAAGGGGATACAGGAGAGGTCCTTGAGGGCCTTGATGACCCCGGGCTTGATGCGGTTGTAGTCGAGGAGCTCACGGTAATAGGGGCTGTAAGGATATACCAGCTCCCTGATGTAGCGCACGAGGTGCTGTTCCTGGGCGGCAAGGTACTGCCTGGCCGGCAGACTGTCCCAAAGCGTCTTGCGCATCTCGCATCTTCCTCCCCTTGACGCGCCGCCGGGGGTTGGTGGCGGCATCGCTTCCCGCGGTCCCTGTCAACCGATACTAACACGGATACTATCACGAAAAGCCGCACGCTATAAACAAAAGATAGGGAGGCGGCTCATGCCGCCTCCGGGTCAACTGAAAGCACTGTACGTTCCGCTGGCTTCAGGCCCCTTGACGGGGCCCGGGTAAGCAACCCTCCGAGCAGTGCGCAACGCGCGGTACCATGAAGCGCTTCATCTCACACCTCCCCTTCCGTTCTTTTCTTCCCGTTCGCCTTTCTCCGTCGCCGTCGCTCGATCGCCTCTGCCTTCAGGGCTTCGGCAAGTAGATTCTACCATGCGGTATGCGCGGCCGCCTTGCGAAAGACGGCTCGTCCTACTCCGTGACGTAGCATATCTCGCATTCACCCACCACGCCGTTCTTGCGCACCTCGCGCAGGCTAGCCCTGCGCCCCGCCACGCGGGATATGGAGAAAAGGCCGGTGGGGACGATGGGGCAGAGCGCCGGTTGGCCTTCCGCCTTCAGCAGCTCATTGCCGTGGCAGATATGGCAGCCCTTGACGGCGATGCTCAACTCCTCACCCTCTCCCCTGACCTCCGCTTCCTCGCAGAATCTCAGCTCGTTTTCGAGGTAGTCCTCCAGCGCGCGGTTGAACTCCTCGCCCTCCAGTCTGCCTCCGGCCCTGGCGCGGAACTCCTCCGCCCACTCCGAGCCGATCTTCGCCTTTACCTTCTCTACCTCTCCGGCGTTCGCCTTGACCACCGCGCGGTGGTACCTCTTGAAGAACTCGCGCTCCACCTCTCCCATTTCTCCTCCTTGTCTCATACCATCTTCACGGCGCCGAGGTCGCATGCGTGCGAGCACTCTCCGCACAACCGGCATTTCTCGAAATCGATGGCCACGCGGCATGTCGCCCCGGATCCGTTCTCGCTCCTGATCACCTGGAAGGCACCGTGGCGGCAGAAGCGCGCCGCCTTGCATTCCTCGCAGCGTTCCGCCACGTCGCACCTCTCCACGTCGATCCAGGGCATCTTGCTCCTCATGGCCACCTCCTCATATACCTATAGGGGTATGATAGCCCCCGGATGTCCCCTCCTCGATGATGTAGATCAATGGGGTCACATCTATAGCTGTGTCATATGACATTATCTTCGATCTTCGATGCCATGGGGCCTCAGATCTTCGATGTCCGGCCGGGGATGACGGGTCATAACGGTCTCCGATCCTCCGCTTCATGCCGGGGCCGTGGATCAGGTATCCGGCGCCGGGGGGCGTGACCCGTGGACGGCGTCCTTTCCGAAATCCGGGGGGCCAAAAGGCTTCCCGCAGCGGAAAAAGCCATGCATCCCCGGTCTCCGGCGCCGGGGGGCGTGACCCGCGGACGGCGTCGGCGTGAGGTCCGGCGGCACCGAGGCTGTCCGGGTCGGCGCCGTCAAGGACGATGACGTGACCGTTCGGCAGGCGCCTGGGGGTGAGGTTTAGAGAAGCGGAACCCCCCATCCTTCCGAACCATGCGAGTTCGGAGGGGATACCGGGGTGAACCCCGTTTCGGAGAAGCGGCAGGAAGAGGTTTAAGGAGGGAGGAAATGTGGTAAAGTAGAGTCAGTGGCGCTGTTTTACAGCTCCCGGGGATAAGCGAGATTGCGGGGATCTCCGCGGCATAGGCAGAGATAGGCTTTTTCCGGGAGCTGTCCTTTTTGAGCCGCAGCCGCCGTCCGAGGGGCGGCAAGCAGCTGCGGCCCGAGCCGTCACAGCGCCGCCCGCAGCACCTCCACCAGGTCCTCGAGCACGGTTTCGCGGGGGTTAGAGGAGCGCAGCCTGGTGTTGAGGAACGCCTCGGCGGCCACGCTCTCGACGCTCGTCTCCACCACCCCCGCTTCCTTGAGCCCGGAAGGGATGGGCAGCGCATCCACCAGCTCTCTCACCGCGTCGGCGGCCGCCTCAGCGGCACGGCGCGCCGGCACCCCGGACACCTCGAGCCCCAGGGCCGCCGCTAGTTCACGGTAGAGTTCCGGGCAGGAGGGGAGGTTGAAACGCATCACGTGCGGGAGGAGGATGGCGTTGGCGGTGCCGTGCGCCATCCCGCAGTGCGAGCCAAGGGCATGGGCGAGGGCATGGGCGAGCCCCAGGCCGGAGGCGGTAAAGGCCATGCCCGCCAGGAAAGAGCCCATGGAGAGATTGCGCCTCGCCTCCGCATCCGAGCCGTCGCAGCACGCTCTCTCCAGGTTGGAGAAGATGAGCTGCGCCGCCTTCAGCGCCAGGGCGCGCGTGGGCTCCCAGGCGCGTCGGGCCACGTAGGATTCCACGGCGTGGGTCAGCGCGTCCATGCCCGTGGAGGCGGTGAGGCCCGGGGGCATGGAGTAGGTGAGCTCGGGATCTATGGCAGCGAGCATGGGGTAGAGGTGATGGCTGACGATGGACATCTTCTGGCGCCGCTTTCCGCCCGTGATCACCGCTATCGAGGTGACCTCGCTGCCGGTGCCCGCCGTGGTGGGGATACAGACAAGGGGACCGGGACGGCGGGGAACGCGCCCCACCCCCTCCCAGGAGGCCGGGTCGCCGTCGTTGGTGAGCAGCGCGGCGATGATCTTAGCGGCGTCCATGGGGCTGCCGCCTCCCAGCCCGATGACGAAATCGCAGCCCCGTTCCCTGGCGAAGGCGGCCCCGCGTTCCACGGTCTCGATGTCGGGGTCGGGCCTGACCTCGGAGAACCGGGAGAGGGCGATCCCTTTCCCCTCCAGCGCCTCGCTCAAGAGGTCCACCGCCGGGCTACGCGAGGTAGGGCCTCCGCCGGTGACCAGCAGGGCGTGCTTTCCGAAGCTCTGCAGCGGGGAGGCAAGCTCCCTGACGCAGCCTTCCCCGAAGACCACCTGTACCGGAAAGCGGTAGATATTCGCCGTCATCTCCATCCCCCCTGGAACAGTCGGGTTTTTTATCGACCCGAGGGCGGGAGAAGTTTAACCGCGCCCCTTCGCTGGTGCGGGGACGCCGGTCCTGGCATACCCCCTTCCCCCCGGCATCCGGAGGGAACGGCGCCATGCGCGCCGGGTTCCCCGCGCAAGCGCCCCGAGAACGCCTTTGTAAGCATGCGTCAGGCCGGGTGCGGGAAGGGCGGCGGCGCGGAGCCCTCGAATAATCTATCCAGGGAAAGAAGCATGCGGAAAAGCCCGGAGTTGATTGCGCGACGACCGGGATCACCTGGGGGATGACGGTGCAGCATCCCCTGGTGCGGTCGGAGCGGGTCCGGAGAAAGGTGACCGAAAGGAGGAGGATTTCCTTGGAGGCCAGGGAAGGAGGAGTGGGCCTCAACGCGTCTTTCCTCCTCGACGGGGAGGACAGGATCCTCGAGGGCAACCGGGATGCCGAGGTGTTCTTAGAAAAACCCCTGGAAGAGGTGCGCAAGGTCCCCCTCCAGAAGGCCAACCCCGCCCTTTACGGCGCCCTGAAGGAGCTCCTCGCCAAGACCAGGCGCGGGCGCGGGGTCGAGGATTACGCCATGGCCTACAAAGTGGGGAAGCGGCTCCTCCGCCTGGAGATCGACATGTCCCCCTATCCCCTAGAGGCCTTGGGAGAGACGGGGATCCTGGTGAGCATGAGGAGCGCCGGTCTCCGCCCGCTGCCGGCTCGGCGGGCGGCGGAGGAGCCCCCGCCCGGAGAGGAGGCGGAAGCCCATGAGCCCGCGGACCTGAAGGGGTTCCTGGACTCTCTGGTGGAGCCGGCTTTCATCCTCGACCTGGACGCCAATTTCTCCTACGTCAACCCGGCGATGAGCCGGGCGCTGGGGCGGGAGCGGGAGGATCTAGAGGGGCGCCCCCTGTCCTTCTTCCTGCGCAGCGAGGAGGCCAAGAGGTCCCTGGGCCGCCTGGTGGAGGCGGTCCACAAGGCCCCGTGGAGGGGGGAGCTGGAATTCTCGCGCCGGGACGGCGGTGCCGCCTGCATCGCGGTCACGGTGAGCGAGATCAAGGGCAAAGGCGGCAGGAAGAAGGCCCTGCTCTGTCTGGGCCGGGAAAACACCACCGAGTGCCGGCTGCGCCGCGAGAGAGAGGAGGAACTGCGCAGGGTGTGGAGCATGCTGGAGCGGGTGGGAGTCGCCGTGGCCAGCTTCACCCCGGACCTGCGCGTGACCATGCTCTCCCGCTCCGCGGAGGAGCTTCTCGGTACCAGCAGCGACCGGGCGGTGGGAGCCCCTCTCCCCGAGGTCCTCCCCCCGGGGATGGCGGAGAGGATAGCCCCCCTCCTGGAGAGGGCGGTCAGGGGCGAGGAGCTGGAGGATGAAAGGGTGGAGGCGGGCGTCGCCGGGGAAAAAGGGTTCTTTTACTTCAGCGTGCGCTCGGCCTACGCCGCCAACGGTGTGACCCGGGAGTACCTGGCCGTTTTTCGCACGCCGGGGCGAGAGGTCTCGCAGGCGGAGGAGGCCGCGACCCTGCGGGAGGCCGCGTCGCGCGCCGCAGCCATCCTGGAAACGGCCGTCGCCAGCCGGGACGAGGAGGATTTCCTGCGCGGATGCCTGGAGAGGTTGCGGGACGAGTTCGCCTGCGAGGCGGCGGCAGCCTTCGCGGTGGAGCGGGGGCAGGCCCTGCTCCGCGGCTCCCTGGGCCTGGAGGAAGGGGAGGCGGAGGCGCTGGAGGCTTTGCGCCTACGGCCCGGCCACGCGCGGCGGTGCGCGGTCATCGACGTCCTGAAGGTGGAGATACACGGGGGCATACCCAGGAGGGGCTGGGATGAGGTGCATTCCCTCATCGAGAAAGCGGATACGCTGCTGCCCCTGCTCAGGGAGAGGAGATGGAAGAATATGGTGATTATTCCCCTGCGCGTGGAGGGCGGGACGGCGGGGTCGCTGGTCCTGGCGGACTGCGAGGCGGACAGGCTGGACCTCGCCGGCACGCTCGCCCTGGCGGCGGTGGGGGATGCGGCGGCCTCCGCCCTGGCGGCGCTGAGAAGACGGCCGCCTGCCGTGGAGGAATGCGGCGGTGCGCGAGGGGGCGTCGAGGATGACGGCGGCGGGGAACGCCGGAGTGAGGGCCCGCCGCAACGCGGCATCATGCCGGTGATCACCCGCAAGGCGAGGGAAGGCGGGGGCGCGGCGCTGGAGGTCGCGGACGTGGAGGCGGCGGGCGGGTATCTTTCCGCGCGCGACGCCGATCCGGCGGCGTGCGTGCGCGCCGGGCACCAGGAGCACGATCACGACTACTTCGAGATAGCACGGGAGGCGAAGGGTAAGGAAGACGCGGACAACCTGGTGCTCTTCGCGGAGCATGCCGGGGAGCGAGCGGTCCCTTCCGCGCGGGGCATAGACCTCGGGGAGCTGCTCTGGGAGCTGAAGGAATATTATGCCAGGAGACTCCCGCGGGGGGAGATCTTCCTCGAGTTGGAGGAGGACCTCCCGCGCCTGCACTGCGACCGCCGGATGCTGCGCGAGTCGCTCGACCACCTTCTGGACAACGCCTTCCGGCATTCCCCGCCCGGTGCTCCGGTGGTCCTGGGGGCGGAGCGCTGGGGCGACGAGGTGCTCCTGCGGGTGGAGGACCAGGGTCCCGGCATACCCGCCGAGGTGGCGGAGGAGGTCATGAGCGGAGAACCCGGACGCGGTACCGGGAACGGGAAAGAGTGCATGGGCGGCCTCTATCTCTGCCGCAGGTACGTGTCCTCCATGGGCGGGACGCTCTCCATCAAGGGGAGGCCGGGGGAGGGGACCACGGTCTTCATGAGGCTCCGGGTGCTGCCCTTCGTGGGGGAGGGGACATGATCCCGGAGGTGAGGGTGCTCGCGGTCTGCGGAAGCCCGGTGCACGGCGGCAACGTCGAAGCCCTGCTGGAGCGGGTCCTGGAGAGCCTGGATGGCTCGCCGGGGGTGAGCCATGAGCTGGTCTCCCTGGCGCGCTACGAGGTGGAGGACTGCCGGCACTGCAACTGGTGCCTGCGCAGGCAGTCGGAGGGGAAGAGATGCGCGGTGGAGGACGGCATGGCGGAGCTCTATCCCCGAGTCGAGGAAGCGGACGCCCTCATCCTCGCCACCCCGGTCTATTTCGGCCGGCTCTCCGGTTACCTGGCCGCCTTCATCGACCGCATGCGCCCCTACGTGCACGGCAACGAGAGCGCCGGCATGCTGCGGAACAAGGTGGGGGGCTCGGTGGCCGTGGCCTGGTTCCGTATGGCGGGGCTGGAGATGGCGCTGCTCACCATCAACCAGTTCTTCCACGCCGTGAACATGGTGGTGGCCGCCCCGGATCTCGGGCTGCAGGGCGGCTCCGCCTACTCGTCCCTGGGCGGCACGGGCGGGAGGGAGGGCGACGACAGACTGCTGGTGCTGAAGGACGAGCTGGGAGTGGCCAGCGCCGCCTCCACCGTGGCGCGCGCCGTGGAGCTGGCTCGCCTCATCAAGGCCGGGACCCGGGCCATGGAGAGCTCCTGAGGGGCGTGCGGGCGGAGCTCGGCCCTGTGTATATACCGGAACCGGCCGGTCTTTCCGCGGCTACCCTTCGCGGCTACCCTTTCTGGTGCCGTGCGGGTTTGCGGGGGTAATACGTAGCCCCGGGAGCATGCTGGGCGCTTACGCGACGCTTTCCTGGGACATATGGAATATACTGGAAGGAACGGAATGTGCCTCCCCCGCGGGTTTCGTGACGGAGCAGCACCGGCCGCAGGCGGCCGTCCCGCCCCCTTGTCGCTACGGCGCTGAGGACCACGGGGCGCCGGATGAAAGGGTCGCGTAAAAGGAAGAAGAGCGACCCCGAAGAGAGGCGGCTCGGCTCAGGCGGGGCGCAGCTCCAGCCACAGGTAGCCGTTGTGTTCCGTCGTCACCCCGGCATGGAATCCCACGGGATGGCTGAAAAGAGGGCCATCATAGACGAAGGTATGGAGCTCTCCCGCCTCGCCGGAGGGATCGATGCCCGCTTCCTCCAGCTCGTCGATGCAGCGCCGGTCGAAGTCCCTGCCCAGCCATTCCTCCCCCAGCAGGTCTTTCCTCACCGAGATGACCACGGCCCTGAAGCCGAGATCGGCGAACTCGCGCGCAAGCCCGGCCCGGTCGCCTTCCCACAGGGGGAGGATGGGGGTGATTCCCAGCTCACCGCACACCCTTTCCACCCAGTCGCGGTGCTCCTGTAGATCGATGTCCCCGAAGACCCCCGCCTCGATGCCCGTGCCCCTGAGCCTCGATATCTCCTCTTTGAACGCCGCTTCATAGCCCTCCCAGGTCGCGCTCCCGAAATGGATGGGGAGCCCCAGGGCCTCGGCTTGGCGTTCCAGGATTATGCGCGAGGTGCCGTGCGAGCGGCAGAAAGAGCCGCTCTCGTGGAGCATGGTGAAGAGCGCCCTCACCACATGGCCTTCCCGCAGCGAGCGGTAAAGGGCGTGGCAGGAGTCCTTGCCTCCGCTCCAGGATGAAAAGGCGTTCATGTACGTCGATCTCCCTCCCTTCATTATCGATACAGACCCCATCGCAAGGGACTTCCATCATCTGCCGCTCGAGACCCCCGGTCTCCTTTCCTCCATCACCGACATGCGCTCACAGGCAGGGACTTCCTTCGCTCAACCCTAGAGGCCCCCGGTCTCCTTCCCTGGTCATCGATACCGAGACCCGCGAGGGCGGCGCGGCGAGCTGCTCGCAGTGCGATTCTACTCCCCGGCCGGTCGCGTTGTACACCGGCGGCGCAAAGGCCGGCGCGAGGCGGACTTGACGGGGTAAGGCTCGAGTGGTAGTTTAAGACTGACCGGTTGGTCTAAGGGAGGAAAAGGAGATGGCCAGGACCCTGGGGCTGAGGAAAAACCCCGTCAAGGACGAGAGGGAACAGGCCTTCAAGCAGGCGGCCCTCAGGCTCTTCTCCACCAGGGGCTACCACAAGACCACCATGCAGGAGATCGCCCTCGAGGCGGGCTTCGGAAAGGGCACCCTCTACTGGTACTGGAGATCCAAGGAGGAGCTCTATTTCGCCCTTGTGCAGGAGTCCCACGACCATTTCGTGGGCCTGGTGAGGCAGGCCGCGGACATGGAGGGGACCGCCATGGAAAAGCTTGCCTGGCTGGGCAGGGAGACGGCGGAACTCCACTACAGGGAACGCGATTACACCAAGCTCTCCTGGAAGATGAGGGCGGAGGAGCTGGAGACGTTCTCGCCGGAGTACGTGGAGAGGATGCGCGCGAACAACGCCCAGACCAAGCGGGAGCTGCAGAGGATCATCGAACAGGGCATCGAGGAGGGGGTCCTGCCCCCGGTCGATCCCTATTACCTGGCCTGCATGCTGCTGGGACTGGTCGAGGGCATGGAGATCCAGTGGCTGGAGGAACCCGATTCATTCGACCTGCGCGAGGCCATGGAGATGGTGCTCTCGCTGGGCGCGAGGGCGCAGCCCTTCCTCAAGGAGATGTACGTTGGGGATGAGGCGGTAAGGGACGGGCGCTAAGGGATGAGACGGCAGGGTCACGAGGCGGCGGCCGTGGCGCGGTCTTCCGGCGTGGGGGAACGCCTCGCGGCGGGAAAGGGGACGAGGCGGGCAAGGAGACCTTTCATCTATCGGGCATTCCGTATCGGCGATGGACAGGAGGTAAGAGATGTCAAAGCTGGTGATCATGGGCGGTTGCGGCGCGGTGGGGAGCACCGCGGTGCGCAGCCTGGCGGGCACGGATTATTATGACGAATACGTGATCGCGGACCGCGATATCGCGGCCGCGCGCAAGCTCTCCTCGGAGCTGGGGCCCGATAGGGTCAAGGCCTTCGAGCTCGACGCCGACGATCCGGCGAACCTGCGCGAGGCCATGCAGGGCGCTTCGGTGGTCCTCAACTGCGTGGGGCCCTTCTACAGGTACGGACCCCCCATCCTCGAAGCGGCCATAGCGGCGGGCGTCGATTACGTGGACATCTGCGACGACATGGACGCCACCGAGGTCATGCTGGACATGGACGGCAAGGCGAAGGAGGCGGGCATCTCCGCCCTGGTGGGGATGGGCAGCTCGCCGGGCATGGCCAACCTGCTGGTGAAGTTCACGGCCGAGACCCTGCTCGACCAGGTGGACTCCGTGGACATCTACCACGCCCACGGCGGCGAGCCGGTGGAGGGCCCGGCGGTGATCAAGCACCGCTTCCACTCCATGGAGATCGACATCCCCATGTTCCTGGACGGGGAGTACAAGACGGTGCGGCTCTTCGAGGAGAGCGGCAGAGCCCTGGAGGAGGAGACGGATTTTCGCGACGTGGGCACCTATCCCGTCTATGCCTACCCCCATCCCGAGACCATCACCCTCCCCAAGTACATCAAGGGCGTGAAGAGGGTCACCAACCTGGGCCTGGTGATACCCGTTTCCTACGCCAACCTCATCAAGGACATGGTCAGGCTGGGCCTCACCTCCGACGAGCCTCTGGAGGTGCAGGGGCAGATGGTCATCCCGCGGGAGTTCGCGGTGGCCTTCGTCATCTCCCGCCGCGACGGCCTGCTCAAGGAGGCGGGGATCGATACCCCGCGCGGCTGCCTGAAGATCGTGGTCAAGGGGGCCAAGGGCGGCGAGCCCCATACCTATGTCTTCCAGATGTCCTCCAGCGGCATGGGCATGGGCGAGGGCACCGGGATCCCGGCGGCGCTGGGGGCCATCGTCATGGGGCAGGGCAAGGTGACCCTCAAGGGCGTCTTCCCGCCCGAGGCCGCGGTCAACCCCCTGGACATGATCCAGCTGGCGGGAGAGGTCATCAAGTCCTCCGGAAAGGGGGACAGTGCCCCCATATACATCGAGCACATCGACAAGGACGGCAAGGTGGAGGTCGTCGACCTCAAGCTCTGACCCCGTGTCCGGAACCGTAGATGGAGACGTCCTGGGAAAGATGCGGTGGAGGGAAGCGCGCGAGATTCGAGGGGGTAGAGGATGGGCGAGAGGTTCATCGTGAGCCATGACGTGGGCACGGGAGGCAGCAAGGCGGTGCTCACCGACCTGGCGGGGAACATCATAGCCTCCAGCTTCGAGCCGTATGGAGTATCCTACCCGCATCCTCACTGGGCGGAACAGGACCCGCGCGACTGGTGGAAGGCGGTGACCGCGAGCACCCGGAGGGTGGTCAAGGAGAGCAGGATAAGCCCGAAGCAGGTGATCGGCACCGGGTTCGCCACCCAGATGCTGGGGGTGCTGCCGGTGGACGCCTCGGGCACACCCCTGCGGCCCGCCATCATCTGGATAGACAGCCGCGCCGACGAGCAGGCGCAGCGCCTGGTGCGGCGCCTGGGCGGGCCGAGGGTGATCATGGCGGTGGCGGGTGCGGTCCCCTCGGGCAAGGATGTCATCTGCAAGATCCTCTGGCTCAAGGAAAAGGAGCCCCAGGTCTTCCGGGAGACCCATAAGATCCTGGACGTCAACGGCTACCTGGTGTGCCGGGCCACCGGCAACATGATCATCGACCATACCGGCGCCGGCGTGACCGGGTTCCTCAAGAACAAGACCCGCGAATGGGACCCTCTTTTCGCGCGCCTGCTGGGCATCCCCCTGGAGAAGATGCCCGAGGTCAAGAGCTCCATCGAGGTGGTGGGCCTGCTCACGCGGGAGGCGGCCGAGGAGATGGGCCTGGAGCCCGGCACGCCGGTCATCGGGGGCATGGGCGACGTCCCGGCGGCAGCCACCGGGTCCGGAGCCCTGGAGAACGGGGACGCCCACGTCTACCTGGGCACCTCGGGGTGGCTGGTGATCACGGTGGCCAGGCCGAAGAACCTGGGCAGGAACGGCATCGTGTCCGTGGTCTCCGCGGACCCGGAGATGTTCATGATGATAGGGGAGACGGAGACGGCGGGCGCCTGCCTGAAGTGGTTCGCGGAGAACTTCGCCACCGCGGAGGAGAGGGAGAGGGCGCGGGTCGTGGGCGGCGAGATGGCCATCTTCTCCGTGCTCGACGAGACGGCGTCCCGAGTGGAGCCCGGCGCCTCGCGCCTCCTCTTCACCCCCTGGATGTTCGGGGAACGTGCCCCCATCACCGATACCACCCTGCGCGCCGCCTTCGTCAACCTCTCTTTGGAGCACCGGCGCGAGCACCTGCTGCGCTCCATATACGAGGGGGTGGCCTACAACTTCCGCTGGCTGGTGGATGCCGTGGGACGCGCTGGCCTGCCCTGCTCCACCCTGCGCGCCATCGGGGGAGGAGCGCGCTCCGACCTCTGGATGCAGATCCTCGCCGACGTCACCCGCCGCGAGGTGGAGGCGGTGAGGGACCCCCAGGAGGCGGGGGCGGTGGGTTGCGCGCTGGCCGTGGCTGTGGCCTTGAAGGAATACGGCGGCTACCGTGAGCTGAAGAAGGTGGTGGGGGTGCGCAAGAGCTTCGCGCCCGACCCCGGATGCTGCGACGAGTACGAGGAGCTCTACGGTATCTTCCGACGGCTCTATGGCAACCTCACGGGGGTCTGCCGCATGCTCAACGAGGGGGAGGAGGCGTGTGGATCGGGATGTACGGCGCAGCCGCTGAAGGAGTGAACGGGAGGAGTTGACAGGGCAGGATCAAGGATGTCGGACAGTAGAGAAGACGGCTTCCGGACCCGGCGGTCTCCGCTTACCCGAGGTCCGGGACGGGAGCGGATCCCTGAAGAGCAAGTGGAGTAAAAGGAGGAGAGGAGAATGCTGCATTACGAGGCGCAGCCGAAGGCATTGCCGGAGGGCGTAGAGAACGACGACTTCATCATCGCCACCTATTACGCCGCCCTGCCTCGGGACATGATAATGTACTACCTGGCGCCCTTCCTGGCCATCGAGCAATCCACGGGTACCTGGACAGCGGTGCCGGGCGAGACGCCGGAGGTCAGGGCTAAGCACGTGGCCAAAGTCATCGCCATCCACGAGGTGCCCTTCTTCGAGTTCGAGGTGCCCAGGGAGGTGGAGGAGCGGACCTATGTGGTGCAGGTGGCCTTTCCCGTGCGTAACATCGAGCACCAGATCCCCATGCTGCTGACCGCGGTGGTGGGGAACATCTCCATGGGGGGGAAGATAAAGCTCATCGACCTCTGGTTCCCCAAGAGCTACACCGACGGCTTCCAGGGGCCCAAGTTCGGCATCGACGGCATCTACGAGGCGCTGGGGATGAAGGAGCGCCGGCCGCTGCTGAACAACATGATCAAGCCCTGCACCGGCTATTCCTGCGAGATTGGCGAGAAGCTCTTCTACGAGGCCGCGCTGGGCGGCTGCGACGTCATCAAGGACGACGAGCTCATCGCGGACATGGCCTTCAACCGCTGCGAGGACCGCGTGAAGGCATACATGGCCATGGAGAAGCGCGTGTACGAGGAGACGGGCGAACATACCCTTTACACCGTGAACATATCGGACAGCATACCCAAGATGTTCGAGACCGCCAAGCGTGTGGTGGATGCCGGGGCCAACGCCATCATGGTCAACTACCTGGCGGTGGGGCTCCCGGCCCTCCAGGCCCTGGCCGAGGACCCGGACATCAACGTGCCCATCCTCGCTCACATGGACTGCGCGGGCGCCCTCTACGAGTCGCCCATCTCCGGCATCGCCTCGCACTTGGTGCTGGCCAAGCTCCCCCGCCTGGCGGGTGCGGACGCCATCGTCTTCCCCGCCCCCTATGGCAAGGCGCCATACCTCAAGGACCGCTTCGTCTTCACCGCAGATGTCATGCACTACCCGCTGCACGCACTCAAGCCCACCATGCCCATGCCCTCGGGGGGCATCACCCCGGACATGGTGCCGGTGTGCGTGGCGGACATCGGCCGGGAGATCATGATCGGCTCCGGCGGCGGCATCCACGCCCACCCCATGGGGCCGACGGCGGGCGCGAGGGCCTTCCGCCAGGCCATAGATGCCGCCATGTGCGGCATCCCCATCCACGAGTATGCCCAGGACCACCAGGAGCTGGCGGTGGCGCTGGGGATGTGGGAAGGTGCCTTCAAGGAGACCACCGCCTCGTGTGGGCTGGAAGGCACCATCGAATCCCTTGCCGACCGTTGAGGGCGGCGAGCCGGTATCGTATTCAGGGCAAGATATGAGCGGCGGACATCCCTCGCGGATCAGGTCGCGCTACTGATATAGAATGCTACCGACCCATGTAGGCAAGATATGAGCGGCGGACATCCCTCGCGGATCAGGGCCCTTGACCGGCCCGGCCGCGGGGGTGTCCGCCGCCGGCTTTCAAGGGGAGGTCAGTCCTCTTCCTCCTCCAGGGTCGAGCCTCTCCGGCCGCAGTACCTTGAAGACCAGATAGACCATGACGAGGATAATCGCTAAGTTGATGAGCACCCCTATGAAGTATTCATAGTCGAACACTTCGTCGCCGATGTGAAAGGTGAGGGTGTCCAGACTCCCCTGTCCGACCACGGCGCCTATGATAGGGTTTATGAGGTTGGTGACCAGGGAGCTCACCACCACGCCGGTGTCGCCGCCCACGATGAAGCCGATGGCCAGGCCTACCAAGCCCTGTTTGCGGATGAACTCGATGAAACCCTTAGTTCTCTCACCCACCAGCTCCGCACGTATGGCTCATAAATTCCAGTGAATGAACCGCCCCCGGTTTCCTGGACATAACTTTGGGCTAAACTTCACCACCGATTATAACTCATTCCACCTCACTCTCGTACCCAGGTCTTTCCTTCATGTTCCATCTCGACATAGTAGAGGATTATGAGGCTATGCTTCACCAGATCCCACTCCAAATTGCCCTCGGTTCTGTACTTCAGCTCGCATATGGTGGGGCAGCCAGGATAGAGACAAAGATACGCCCTAGGAGGTAGGAATCAAATGATGGTAGATGGGCCGGGCCTAAAGCCGGGAGCGACCTGGCAGCAGAACTAGATCAGTATTTTGAGGCTTCCTTGAGCTGACTTTAGGTATAATCCCCCAGCTCAGGGCTTTAATCTGTTTCTAATCTTTTGTCCTTACTATTACTATAGAGTTATCGATACGGAATCGGGAGCGCTCATGAGAATTCTAGTTGTCGAAGATGATGAGAAAATAGCGCGTTTTATCAGGAAAGGACTGACCGAGGAGGGTTATGCGGTCGACGTAGCCCGTAACGGGGAGGAAGCCCTGTCCTTTGCAACCTCAGCTCCTTATGACCTCATAATCCTCGATCTACTGATCCCCCGGATCGATGGCATCACTGTCTGCCGCAGATTGCGGGAGTCGAACCTCTC
Organism: Actinomycetota bacterium; assembly: GCA_014360645.1. NCBI lineage: Bacteria > Bacillati > Actinomycetota > Actinomycetota bacterium. Next base: position 47,082 of record JACIXD010000001.1, read on the forward strand.
CGTCTCAATCCTCATACTGACGGCGAAAGATTCGATAGAGGACAGGGTGACCGGCCTCGACGCCGGTGCCGACGATTATCTGGTCAAACCCTTCGCCTTCGCGGAACTTCTGGCACGCATCCGGGCTCTAATGCGCCGACCTCAAAGTGCGACTTCAAACATCTTGCAAATATCGGATTTGGTGCTCGACTTAAATAAGCATAGGGCAGAGCGGAGCGGTGCCCTGATAGAACTGACGTCTACCGAATATGCGCTACTCGAGTACCTGATGCGCAATCCCTGCCAGGTTCTGACCCGCACCCAGATCATGCAACACGTCTGGGACTACGATTTCTACGGAGGATCCAATATCGTGGATGTATATATCTGCTACCTTAGAAAAAAGATAGATGAAGCACACGACAAGAAATTAATAAAAACGATAAGGGGAACAGGTTATACCTTATGCGAAGATTCCTGATGTTTTCAAGGCATATTAAAGTCCGACTTACCCTCTGGTACGTATTCCTGCTTGCCGTCGTCCTTATCATATTCAGCGTAGTGTTATATATGAGCTTGAGAGGAAGCCTGATCAACGAAATAGAATCATCGCTTCTCACCATGAGTGAACAAATCGCTTCAAGTCTGGATTACGAGAACGGCCGCCTTTCTTTCCAAAACGAAGGAGAGCCCGACAACCCCCTGGACAGGCTCGCATCGCAGGGATACGTGATGAGGTTGACCGACGCTACCGGAGAGACTATCGAGGGCGTCGGTCCATACCGCGATGTGCTCGATAAGGGCATGGAATTCAAGAAAGGTTTTCAGGCCTCGGATGCTTTGGGGAATAGGTGGCAAGTTTATACCCTTATGATCTCAACCGGTCCGGAGCATTATTATCTCCAGGTAGGACAGTCCTTAGGCAGAGTAGATTCCACGCTCTCAAAACTTCTTTTCTTTGAATTGATCACCGTTCCCCTAGTGCTTGTTCTCGCGATCGCAATGGGTATTTTTTTGGCAGGGCGAGCTTTGAGGCCGGTGGAGAAAATCACGCAAATTGCGGGAAGCATAGAAGCGGTCGACCTGAACAGGAGGCTCGATCTCGATCTGCCCGACGACGAATTAGGCAGATTGGCGAAGACCTTTGATGACATGCTCGCACGACTCGAGGAAGGCTTCTCTTCCCAAAAGAGGTTTGTCTCGGAAGCCGCGCACGAGTTGAGGACACCGCTCACCGTTATGAAAGGAACCACGGAGGTATGCCTCAAGCGGGAGCGGGAGTGCGGCGAGTACGAGGAGACGCTCAAAGAGCTTGAGGGCGAGATAGACCATCTCATCGCCATTGCGGAGGATCTGCTCACCCTTTCCAGCGCCAATTCCGAAAGACCAACAATGGATGTAAAGGACCTGGATCTTCACGAGATAGTTCGATCTGCCGTTGAGCTTATCGGTCCACTCGCGGAAAGCAAGGGAATGAACATCCGGTTCAAAGCGAAAGGCTCCATCCCTTTTCGAGGCGACAGGAACAAGCTGATTCGCATGTTCCTGAACCTGCTGGACAACGCGGTTAAATATTCTCCTCCCGGCAGCGCCGTCTCAGTCTCCATATCTCATGAAGGTCAAACGATAACCGTTGCCATAAAAGACAGCGGACACGGAATAGGGCGCGATGAAATAGACAGCATTTTTCAATCCTTCCACCGCCTTGATCAGGCACGCGAAGCGAATCCCTCCGGCGCAGGACTCGGGCTTTCCATAGCGCTCTGGCTAGCCAGAGCTCACAATGGGGACATTCGGGTGGAAAGCGATTTAGGCAAGGGGTCTACGTTCAAAGTGATCTTGCCCCATAGTTAGCAGGCCTTTCTCAGATTAAGATACTCTAATTGTCCGCTCATCCCGGTTTAATCTCTGCGCATTAACCTTGCCATTGAGACGGTAAATTTCGGAAGTGTAAAGCATTGGATTGAGTGTGAGCAATATGAACGCTCTCTTCATCACAAGGAGTCAGGGAGATTTTTTTGGAAAATCATGAGGAAAGGAGGTGTAACTATCATGAAGAAATGGTGGATTGCCCCTGTCTCGGCCGTATTGGCCATCGGCATGGTTGCCGGTATCAGCGTGGCGGCGGCGAGCGGAAGCTCGAGCCAAGGGACCGCTCAGGTCCAGGAGCAGGATGTTCAGGAGCCCTCCTACCAAACCAGCATCCAGGTTCCTGATCCGGAGCCGAAGGACCTCAACGGTCTGGCAAAGGTCACGGCGGAGCAGGCGAAAGAAGCCGCTCTCTCGGCAAACCCGGGGTCTACGATAACTAAGGTAGAGCTCGACAACGAGAACGGCAGCCTGGTCTGGGGCGTCGAGCTTTCGAACGGAGCAGATGTCAAGGTCGACGCCGGTAATGGTCAGGTAGTGCATACCGAGCAGCCCGATCTTGAGGAAGCTGGAGAGGAGAGGGGCGAGACCGAGACAAGCGAAGTAGAGGCTGGGACTTCTGAAATCCAGGGAAGCCCGGCAGGCAAGTAAGGGGTGAAACGCCGGTTCATCGGCGCATACGAGTAGAATGTAATCGTCACCCCCCGAAGAATCGAAGGGCGCCGGAAACGGCGCCCTTCACATTATGTATAGTCGGGTATCTTATTCCGTGTAAAATTGCAGACGCGCTTCCTGTATTAACCTGGGCTTGAACACATCCACCGCGAATGTGAACAGCGAGTCTAGCTGGTCCAATACGGCCAAAGGCGATGTATCTACCTATGTGGAAGATAAGCTAAAGGGACAGGCACATGTGAACTCTACTCAGCCTGGCTTTTTCCCACACCGTATTGTCGTGAGTTGGGTCAAGTCCCAGAACGTCTGCAGACGCAATCCGGTCCATACCGTATCGGTTATCTCCCTTGCCATCATATGTTAAACACGGTTAAGGGTGGCCTTCTTTATATGTCGCGATGTCAAGACCGACATTTCACCCCAGGCGAAACCATTGGCGGAGCAGACCCGACCACTCCTGAGCCCTCTCGGGAACTCGGCCCTGTTGACGATGTTTCGCGGCTCAGGCGGAGCCAGCGAGATCGGCGCCCTCGGCCCTCCCTCCTTGCTCCTCTTCCTCTTCATCTCGATATGCCTATCGAGGTGCCTGCGCTCGATATCTGTAAAGCGCACCCTCTGCCAGCGCTCGGACGCCCGCCAGAGCACCGAAAAGACCAGCTTCAAACATTCCCTCATCCCCGGAAGCGCGGGATGACCTTGGCCCGCCTGCGTTCCTCCAAAAAGCTGCGCTAAACGAGATTGGTGGTGCGGATATGCTTGCGGTGCACGGAGGGGAGCTTTAGGTGGGCAAGGGAAGCCTCCAGGTCCTCTGAGGAGCTCTTCATGGCGGAGGGGTAGGCACGGGAGAACCTCTCGACTGTGGCCTGGGCCATCATCTTCCCGGTCTCGTATGTGGGGGCGTCACGCACCGCCTCCAGCCGGGGCTTGAGGAGGGGCCGGACGTCGTCCGGCGCCTTGTCCAAGACGTTTCTCATCTTGTGCGCCCAGCGACGTCCCGCCCGAAGCTGTCGAGCGCTATGGAGGTTGTATCCGGGGCCGGACGTCGTCCGGCGCCTTGTCCAAGACGTTTCTCGTCTTGTGCGTCCAGCAGCTTATCCTCTCCGCCTTCGGCCACATGGTCTCCGCCGCCTTGGTGAGGCCGGGAGCGCCGTCTCCGGTTACGGTCAGCGGGGGCTTGAGGCCCCGGGAAACCATGTCCCGGTAGTGGGAGAGCCAATCCTCGCACGGTTCCTTGTTGCCCAGGGTCATGGAGAGGAGGACCTTGGCGCCCGAGGAGAGGATGGCCCAGGAGACCGGGATCCCCTCCTTTAGGCCCGCCTGGGCCCGGAGCGATTCGTAGACGGCTCAGGAGAACAGATAGACGATATCGAAGCCGGAGAGGTCCCGCCCCTGAGATGCCTCGTATTCCTCCCAGAGAACCTCGGTCAGGCGGCTCACACTGGAGCGGGAGAGAAGCGCTTGCCCGTCCTTTATATCTCTGAGAGGGCGTCCTCGATGTCCCGGGTGGAGAGCCCTGAGGCGTACATCTCGACCACCGGCCTCTCCAGGACGTCGGTGCGCCGCTTGAGCGCCTCCCAGAGCTCCAGGCGGAAGGGCTCCTCTGTCCCTAGCCTGGGGCAGGTCTATCTCGAGCCTTCCTCGGCGCAGTCTATGCGCCTCTGCTTGTAGCCGTTGCGCCAGCCGGGCGATTCCCCGCAAGCGCGCTGGCAGCGCTCCCTGCCCAGCCTTTCCGAAACCTCGGCCTCCAACGCCTCCTGGACGAGCTTTCTCGCCCCCAGCCTTAAAAGCTCGCTCGTCAGATCCTCCGCCTTGGCATCTCCCGCGAGTTCCCTTGCCTTCTGCCCCAACAGCTCGCTCGGTGGTATTCTCTTCATAGGTCTGGACTCCTTTCCATCGGTTGTACTGCTGAAACCTACGACCGATATGGTAGTCCAGACCGCTATCAATTCGCAGACAGTTTAAGGCGTGGCTCGAGTAGAGCTGGTTTCTTATCCTTAAATATCAGCATAACGAGTAGTTTTCAAAGGAACAATGCTCTTCCGCGGATGATAATCGCTTGGAAAGGGTAATAATATAGCAGAAGGACCCGTTTGCAGAGAATGTCGTCGGATATGTTCTCGTGTGATGGATATGCAGGACACCATGGATAGTATAAGTACCGCCGAGGCAAAAGAGCTACCCGTAGCGTCCCTTTTCGCAAAGCTAGACTCAAGTGAAAGGGGGCTCACCAGCGCCGCAGCAAAGGCGCGGCAGGATGCATACGGGCCCAACGAGATCTCCGAACAAAAGCGAAACCCGGTGCTCAAGTTCCTTGGATACTTCTGGGGGCCTATCGCCTGGATGGTTGAAGCCGCGCTGGTGCTCAGCGCGGTAATAGGACACTGGGACGACTTTTTCATAATCCTGGCCATGCTGTTGATCAACGCGGCGGTAGGATTTTACCAGGAACACAAGGCGGACGATGCCATAGATATGTTAAAGCAGCGGCTGGCACTTAAGGCGAGGGTGTTGCGGGACGGACGGTGGGAAGAATTAACGGCGCGGGAGCTTGTGCCCGGAGACATGGTGAGGGTGCGCCTGGGCGATATCATCCCAGCCGACTTAAAGCTGATGCAGGGCGATGACCTGCTGCTCGACGAATCGGCCCTCACGGGGGAATCGCTACCAGTGGAGAAACACGTTTTCGATGTGGCGTATTCCGGCTCGGTCGTTCGTCAAGGCGAGATGAAGGCGATGGTCATCGCCACGGGCATGCAGACCTATTTCGGCAAGACCGCCCGGCTGGTGGAGGAGGCTAAAACGCGCAGCCATTTTCAGAGAGCGGTCATCAAGATCGGGGATTTTCTCATCGTCATCGCCGCCGTGCTCATCGGGATCACCTTAATCGTGGCCCTCATCAGGCATAATCCTCTTCTAGAGCAACTTCAATTCGCGCTGGTGCTCACCATAGCGGCTATCCCAGTAGCCATGCCGGCGGTTTTAACGGTGACCATGGCTGTGGGGGCGAGCGCTCTGGCCAAGAAAGAAGCCATCGTCAGCAGGCTTACCGCGATAGAGGAGATGGCCGGCATGGATGTGCTCTGCTCGGACAAGACCGGCACCATCACCAAGAACGAGATCCGCGTCGCTGAGGTGCAAGCGTTGGAGGGTTTCGAGACCTCGGACGTGCTGACCGCAGGGATGCTGGCATCGCGGGAAGACGACCGCGACCCCATCGATAACGCTATCATCGCTAAGGTACACGAAACCCCTGAGATTAGGGAGGGGATGTCATCTTATGAAGTCGGCGACTTCAAACCCTTCGATCCGGTGATAAAGCGTACCGAGGTGAGCGTGCGGGATGTTGATGAGGGCACGGCATTCAAGGTCGCTAAGGGGGCTCCGCAGGTGATCCTGGAATTGCTCGGCGAGGAAGGGGGGTCCACAATATCCGGCGAGGTCTCGCGCTACGTTGACGAGTATGCCACCAGGGGGCACCGGGCACTGGGGGTCGCCCGCACCGACGATGGCGGAACCTGGCGGTACATCGGCCTCATCGCTCTTAATGACCCACCCCGCGATGATTCGGCCGAGACCATCGCCATGGCACAGGAGATGGGGATAGAAGTGAAGATGGTAACCGGTGACCACATTGCTATCGCCAGGGAGATAGCCCGTGAGGTAAACCTGCGCCCAGAAATACAGCCCGCCTCCGCTTTTATCGATGCCCCAGACGAGGAGGCGGGCGACATTGTAGAGGCGGCGGATGGTTTCGCCCAGGTATTTCCGGAGCACAAGTACCGCATCGTCGAGCTGCTGCAATCCAGGAATCACATCGTCGGCATGACTGGGGACGGGGTCAACGACGCGCCAGCCCTGAAAAAGGCGGACGCGGGCATCGCGGTGGCCGGAGCCACCGATGCAGCAAAGTCCGCCGCGGCCATCGTGCTGACCCTGCCCGGTTTGTCGGTGATCATCGATGCCATCAGGGAGAGTCGCAAAATCTTCCAGCGCATGACCAGTTATGCCGTCTACCGCATCGCTGAGACCATCCGGGTGCTCTTCTTCATAACCTTAGCCATCCTCATCTTCAACTTCTACCCTCTGACCCCCATCATGATTGTACTGCTCGCCCTGCTTAACGATATCCCTATCATGATGATCGCCTACGACAACGCCAAGGTATACCCGCAGCCTGAGCGCTGGAACATGCGTGATGTTCTCTCAATCGCCACTTTCATCGGGTTTATAGGGCTTATATTCAGCTTCGGCCTGTATCTCGCAGCGAAACAGTGGTTACATCTGGACGGGGATACCATTCAGACCCTCATGTTCCTGAAGTTGGCAGTGGGGGGTCACTTCACCATCTATCTCACCCGCTCCGGCAAGCTGCCGTTCTGGGCAAAGCCCTATCCCTCATGGCGGCTCATCCTGGCCGCTGAGTCAACTCAAGTAGTCGCCACTTTCTTTGCGGTTTACGGCATCCTGATGTATCCTGTCGGCTGGAGCAAAGCGTTGCTGGTCTGGGCTTACGTCATTGTGGCGTTTTTCATCACCAATTTCGTCAAGGAACGGTTCTACCGTTGGCTTTAGTCCTGAAAGGCATGCCAGAAAAGCCTCCCTCGATTTACGGGAACACGTTTTTCTGTATTCCGGTCAGTGATCTCAAGCCGATCTTGCAGCTTACATTCCGGTCTCCGCTAGCCTGCAACCTTCTTCCGTCTTTTTCTGTACTGCTCGTATACCGATTCGATGGTAAGGGCCATCACGAACATCCCTGCTAGGAAGAAGACACCGCTCAAGTTATGCAGGATCGAATACACCAGGACAGTGATGAAGCTACCCGCGCACCCGACGAATCCCAGAAAGGATATCCAGGCCTTCGCCCCGGTATCTTTGCGCAACTTCATGTTGGCCAGGTTGACCGCCGCAAAGATCACCAGGAAAGAGGAGCTGGCCATGGTGGATATGTTGGTCAGGTTGACCACGTTGGCGATGACCAGGGTTGCCCCCCCGGTGATGAGCAGGCCCTCGATAGGCCTGTCCCAGACCAGCCGCTCCAACTCCTTGGGTAGCTCTTTCTCTTTGGCCATAACATAGGCGTTCTTAGCTGCACCGTAGAGGGTCGCGTTAATAGCGGAAGCGGTCGAGATGATCGCCGCAGCGGCGACGAGCACGAAACCCGCCTGTCCGAGGAAAGGCTTGGCTGCGGCCGCCAGGGCGAACTCGGCATCCGCGGTCAATTGCTGCGTGGAGAGGTTGCCCACCGCGACCAGGGCTACCAGTATATATAGTGCTGTGACGACACCGATGGAGATATATAACGCCCGGGGCAGGTTCTTCTCGGGTTCCCGCAGATCGGCAGCTGAGTTCGCCACCAGTTCGAAACCCTCGTAAGCCACGTAGATGATAGCTCCCGCAAGGACTACCGACGATAATTCCCCCTTGGTTGGTACCAGGGAGCCGGTCTTGAGGCTGATTAGTCCGGCGACACCGAAAAACGTCAGTATGAGCAATTTGGTGTATACCATGATGTCTTCCGCACCGCCTACTATGGCAGCACCCATGACGTTCAAGCCTGTAAAGGAGATGATCACTAGACTGGTGAAAACGTGCCTCCACAAGCCGAAGGCCCCCGGCATCAGGGCGGCCGCGTAGGACCCGAAGCTGAAGGCGTAGAGCGATAGGGTCACGATATATCCCACCCAGAGCAGCATGTTGAGCATCCCGGAGATAATGCCGGTGCCGAAAGCCCGGTTGAGATACTCCACCGTGCCGCCCTTGAAAGGGAACCTGACTGCCAGCTTGGCGTAGGAATAGCCGGTCAGGAAAGAGATGATGCCGCCGAGCATGAAGGAGATATATGCGCCAGGTCCCGAGATCTGCACCGAGAGGCCGAGAACCGAGAAGATGCCTCCGCCTACCATGCCCCCGATACCGATTGCAATAGCTTCCCGCAGGCCTATGCTGTCTTTGCCGCGTGTTTTCTTCCCCGTACCTACTACCGAGGCTTTGGGAGTCACCACATATACCCTTTCCATAAACTGCTTATAGCAGTCATGCGTACCCCTTCAATCTACCCATTCCCAGATTATTACATTCGGAGTGGGCGCCCAGGCCATGACTCAGCGCACGATGAGGACGGGACATTTCGCGTGGTGGCTAATACGGTAGCTCACCGAACCGAGCTGGACCTCCCCAAAAACACCGTGACCGTGGCTGCCCATGATGATCATTTCGTACCCGCCCTCTTCCAGCTCGCCGAGTATCTCAGCCGCCGGGTGGCCGAAGCGGACCTTCGTCTCCACTTCCACACCGGCCTTGAGCAGCGGCGCCTGGGCATCGTTCAGCAAGGCCTCCGCGTCGTCGAGAAACGCCTCGTGTATATCCTCGTAGGGAGGGATGGCCTCAAGGGGAGGCGTTATCTCATCATGTGGCATGGGATAGACGGGCTCCTCGAAGACGGTGAGCAAAATAAGCTTGCAGGGAGTGTTTCCCAGCAGCCTGGCCGCGAAGGAGGCCGCCTTGTCCGAGTACTGTGAGCCGTCCGTTGCCAATAAGACCTTTTCTAACATTTTCCATCCCTTCCTTCCTCGTGCGCATGCCCCTCATTCCTCGCGTTTCCCCCCGCGGATGCGCTGTAAAGCGTTTTCCTCTCTTGCAGCAATATACCCACGAATCACCCCGATCTATCGATCCAGGCATAGAACACCTTCTTCGCCACCTCGGCGGAAGCGATATATAAGACCATGATACCCACTATGTAGATATAAAAATATGCTGGCAAGGCCTCAAAGCCGATCATCTCGGCCAGGGGGGTGTAGGGCAGGGCAAGAGTGGCGATAACGACCAGGATGGTGGCGACCAGCAGTGCCTTCCCCGGCATGCTGCGCCAGAAGGGTCTCCTGGTACGGATTACCAGGACGATCACCGCTGCGGAGACCACGGACTCTACGAACCATCCGGTGCGGAACTGGTTCGTGGAAGCGTTCAGGATGAGCAGGAGCACTCCAAAGGTAACGTAGTCGAAAACGGAGCTCAAGGCGCCGAAGACCAGCATGAACCTGCTGATGAAATGTATATCCCAGCGCCGCGGCCTCTCCACCAGCTCGCTGTCCACCCGGTCGGTGGCGATGTTCATCTCCGGGAAATCGGTCATTAGGTTGGTGAGCAGGACCTGTCCTGGAAGCAAGGGGAGGTAGGAGAGGAAGAGGGAGGCGCCTGCCATACTGAACATGTTGCCGAAATTGGCACTGGTGGCCATGAAGACGTACTTAAGGGTGTTTGCGAAGGTGGTCCTGCCCTCCCGTACACCGTTTGCCAGTACCCCCAGGTCCTTCTCGAGCAGGACGATGTCCGCGGCCTCCTTGGCCACGTCCACGGCGCTGTCCACGGATATGCCCACATCGGAAGCGTGCAGGGCGGGCGCGTCGTTGATACCGTCGCCAAGGTAGCCCACCACGTTGCCGGATTTCCTGAGCGCCAGGATGACCCGCTCCTTCTGGTTGGGTTCCACCTCAGCGAAAACGTCCGTGTCGGGCGCCCGCGCCTGCAGGGCTGTATCGCTCATGCCGCGTAGGTCCGAACCGGTGATGATGCGCGGGTTATCTTTCCCGACCTTCCGGCTCACGCTGGCGGCTACTATGGCGTTGTCCCCGGTGATCACCTTGAGCGATACGCCTAACCTCTCCAGGCTCCCTATGGTCTCAGCGATGTCCGGCTTCGGAGGATCGGAGAAGGACAGGAATCCCAGAAAGGTCATCTCCCTTTCGTCGTCCTTGCTGATCGCAGGCGTATCCTGCAGGTTGCGATAGGCGACCCCCAGGACGCGCAAACCTTCGTTGCTCAGCGTAAGAAAATCTTCCTTTATACGGTCCCGGACCTCGGCGATGGGCACGCTCTCTCCCTCGGACATCTCCGCCTGCGAACAGATCTCCAGCACGTTTTCCATGGCGCCCTTGGTTATCATGATCTTTCTCCCCTCGGAGCCAACGGCCACGCTCAGACGCTTACGGATAAAGTCGTACGGCACCTCCCCCAACTTCGCATAACCGGAGATATCAAAGCTGCCTCTGCCGCGGATGACCTCGTCCAGGGGATCAGTGAACCCGCTCTCGAAGACCGCGTTCAGGTATGCATAACGCAATACTTTCTCACTATCTTTGCCCTGGATATCAGTCGCGGAATGCAGCTCGACCCGGCCCGTGGTGAGGGTGCCGGTCTTGTCGGAACAGAGTATGTTCATGCTCCCGAAGTTCTCGATGGAGGAGAGCTTCTTTACGATGACCTTCCTGGCGGCCATGTTCCGGGAGCCCTTGGAGAGGTTGACGCTGATAATCGCTGGAAGGAGCTGCGGCGTGAGCCCGACCGCCAGGGCCAGCGAGAAGAGGAAGGAGTCGAGGACCGGCCGGTGCAGGGCGACGTTGATGGCGAAGATTGCGATAACCAGGCTGAGGGTCACCTCGATGAGTAGGTATCCGAACCGGCGGACTCCGCGTTCGAACTCCGTCTCCTCCGGCTTCATCTCCAGGTGTTTGGAGATCTCGCCGAACTCGGTATTGCGGCCGGTGTTAACGATGACGGCTTCGGCCTCGCCGCTGACCACATGGGTCCCCATGAACAGGGAGTTGGTGCGAGCCGCCAGCATCGTATCCGCGGGGAGCTCCCCTTCCTTCTTCTCCACCGGATAGCTCTCGCCAGTGAGAGCCGACTCGTCGACGTAGAGGTAATCGGAGCTCAAGACAAGGCCATCCGCCGGGATGATGTCCCCCGCATTGAGAACCACGATGTCTCCGGGCACAACGTCCTCCAGCTCCACCTCAATCACGGCGCCATCGCGCTTCACCTTGACACTGGTCCTGATCATGCCGAGGAGACCCTCCACCGCGTTCACCGCGCCCCGTTCCTGGCAGAATCCCAGCACAGCACTGAAGAGGATGATGGTAAGGATGATGATGGCGTCGGTGAGATCTGCCGTGAAGGCCGCTAGAACAGCAGCGAAGATGAGGATAATTATAATGGGGCTCTTGAACTGGCCCAAAAGGAGGCCGAGCGTAGTGGCTCTCTTCTTGGGCTTCAACGAGTTGAGGCCATAAGTCTTTATCCTGGCCTCCGCCTCGCCTGGTGAAAGGCCATCGCGACTCGTACGCAAGGCCTCGAGCAGTCGTTGTGCAGGAAAATTCCAGAATGCATCAAGGTCGGCGTTCTGCATATGAACATCCCGCCCCCCGGTTTCCTGGACACAACTTTGAGTTAAGTCACGCCGCCGATTATAACTCATACCGCCTCGCTCTCGTAGTAAGCCCTCCTCGCGTCTGTGGGGCTTAGGTAGCCGTTCTTCTCGATGGGCCACTGGCTGTTGTAGATATCCGCGAAGGCGGAGACGGCCTGCCTTACCTCCTCCAGGTTCCTGTATACCCTGCCGTAGATGACCTGCTCCTTTAAGGTGCGGAAGAATCTCTCCACCATCCCGTTGGTCTGGGACTGCTCCAAGAAGGCGAAACTGGGGGCGATCCCCCAGGCACGGATCTGCTTCTGGAAATGGTCAGAGAGGTACTGGCCGCCGTGGTCGGTGCGCAGGCTGAGGCCGCACGCCGAGCCCGCCTCCACCGACCCGAACTCAGACAAAATACCTGGAGCCACCGGCTCCAGGACGGCGAAACGGTCGCCGCGCTTGGTGACATGGTGCCCTATGCACTCCGAGTTCCAGTGCTCCACGCAGGCGAATATCCATCCCCAGCCGTCATCCAGAGTGAATACCTTGGCGCCGTTTCCTCCCCACATCTCGTTGGGGGAATCGGTCACGATCCTTCCGGTATGTTCTCTGGGAGGCTTCTGGGGCACGCGGTGGGGAGAGAGGGGGTTCGCCTCCCGCATGATGCGCAGCACCCGTTTTCTCGATGCCGGGATGCCTCTCACGTAGCGCAGGCGTGCCCACACCTTGCGGTGGCCCTCGCCGGTGAAGGATGAGGAGGCCAGATCGTCATGGATGAGGGAGAGAAGCTCGGCGTCGGATAGCTCCGTCTTGGGACCGGTCTTTCCTTCCAGCGACACAGACATTTCATCGTCCGGGCAGGTTCCGGGGCATGTCTTTGAGTAGAAGGAGGAACGCGGTATGCCCCAGGCGGCGCAGGTGCCCAGAACGCCGTACGGCTTCCCGGTCGATGGTGACGTACAGGCGCTCATCTCCTGAGGCCTCCTTTGCCGTAAAGACTCCTTGGCCTCGCAGCTCTCGCGCAACAGCTCGCTCTCCATTGAGAGCTCGCAGATCTTCTTCGTCGCGCAGTCGAGCTGCTCCTGGATGGGGTCACCCTCTCTTCTTGAAAGCCTCGCCTCCATGGAAGCCAGGGCCTTGCCCCGCCACTCCTCCAGGCGCCAGATCACCACCCCCAGCTCACGTGAGAGGGCATCCAGCGGTTCGCCCCCGAGCATGCGGATGACCACCTCCGCCTTCCTCTTCTTGCTCCAGCGGCCCTTCGGCCCTACGGGGCCCCGGTGCAGTTCCCCGGCTATGGGGGTGGGTTACCTTGCCCAGCCTGGATCCCGTCTCCTGCTCTCCCTGCGTCTCCCTGTCGTCTTCAGCATTCGGAATTTTCCCACCTCCTTGGACATAAGGTTATCCTTATTCGTTGTCCAAGGAAATCGGGTGCGCATTACAAATTCCAGTGAGGCGGATGAACTCGATGAAACCCTTCATTCTCTCGCCCCTTTCCACTAGCATCTTCGTCATTGCGGTGGAAAAACCTTGCGGGGAAGCAGAGACGGCAGGCGGGAGCGGAAACCGCTCTGACGTGCCTGCGTCCGGGGTGGTATAAAAGATAGAAAAGCGGCTCGGGGATTGGAGGTGAGGATGATGTCCGCAGGTGCGCGGGACCGCAGCGGAGGAGAAAAGACGATGCGCGCGATACCCGGGACCATGGCCACGCAACATCCGGACAACGCCGCCCCGGCCTTCTGGCTCGGCAAGAGCTTCATCGACAGCCGGGACGAGGTCAGGGAGTGTGTGGTGGCCTTCAAGGAACTCGGCTGCCGCGAGTTCATGTGGGACTGGGAGGGCAAGTACGTGGACGAGGCGGTCATCGAGCGCATCTGCGAGGAGGACCTCGCCTTTTTCAGGAGGAAGCCGCTGGGCAGGGAGATATTCCTCACCTACCGCCTTCCCAACATCTGGGTGGAAAAGGGCAGCTACCGCATCCTGCGCGCCTTCGCCAACATCCTGGCCGCCCACGACATCGCGAAGGACATCGGCCTGCACAACCCGCCGGTGTTCGAGGTCATCCTCCCCATGACCACCGCGGCGGAGCAGCTGGTGTACCTGCAGGGAGTTTACGGGGACTTCGCGCAGTTGATCAGGAAAGACCCCGAGCGCAAGATCGGGAGCGGCAATCCGCCTCTTATCGAGATAATCCCCCTGGTGGAAGACATCCCGGACATGATGCGCCTGGGCGACCTCATCCGGAGATACGTCGCCCTCTACCGGAAAAAGGGCCTGAACAGGATAAGGGATATCGAGTACGTGCGCCCGTTCATCGCCCGCTCGGACCCCGCCCTCAACTACGGCCTGGTGCCCGCGGTGCTGGGGGCCAAGATCGGCCTTTCCATGGCTTACCGGGCGGCGGAGGACTGCGGGATAGAGGTGTATCCCATCATCGGCTGCGGCAGCGTGCCCTTCCGCGGCAACCTCTCCCCTCTCTCCGTGAAGCGCTTCCTGGCGGAATATCCCGGCGTGCGCACCGCCACCGTGCAGTCCTCCTTTCGCTACGACCATCCCGCCGGTGAGGTCAAGGCGGCGGTCAAGGCGTTGAACCGGGGGCTGGCGAGGGCGGCGAGGGCTCCGGAGATGAGCCCCCGGGAGGTGGGGGAGGCGGAAAAGCTCATCGCCCTCTTCAAGCGGCATTACCGCGCCACCATCATCGAGATCGCACCCCTGATCATCGAGATGTCCAGGCACATCCCGCGGCGGAGGGAGAGAAGGCTGCACACCGGCCTCTTCGGGTATTCCAGGGAGCTGACCAAGGGCGTGTGCCTGCCCCGCGCCATCACCTTCACCGCTTCCCTGTACTCCCTGGGACTCCCTCCCGAGATCATCGGCACCGGCAGGGCTTTGAGGGAGGCCTTCGACAGGGGGTTGAGCGAGCCGCTGAGCCGTCTTTACCTGCACCTCAAGCAGGATCTGCAGGGAGCCTGCGCCTTCGTGAACCGGGAGAACATCTCGCGCCTGAAGGACAGGTTCCCGGCCCTCTCCGGGGTGGAGGAGGACCTGAAGTGGCTGGAGGGCGTGCTCGGTATACCCACGGAGCCCGGCCTCAACCGGCACCTCATCCACAGAAACATGACCTCCAACATCCTGCTGCTCCTCGAAGAGGGCGAAAAGGTGATGGAGATGGTGGAGGAGGCCGCGATGCTGAGGGGTTTCATGGGATGAAGAGGGGAGAGAACATCAGGCCGAACCAGCGCGGGGAGTTCCCGCGCGTCCATGGCAGTGCTTTCGTTGACCCGTCCGCGCTGATCATAGGCGATGTCTTCGTGGGGCGGGATGTCTTCGTCGGACCGGGCGCGGTGATCAGGGCGGACGAGCCGCGGAGCTCTATAGAGATAGGGGATGGCAGCAACGTCCAGGATGGCGTGATCGTTCACGCCCTCGAGGGCTCCCGCGTGCTCATAGGGAAAAGGACCTCCCTCACGCACGGATGCATAATCCACGGGCCGTGCAGGATAGGGGACGGCTGCTTCGTGGGATTCGGCTCCGTGGTCTTTGGCGCCTCGGTCGGGGACGGGACACTGGTCAGGCATCTCGCCGTGGTCGAGGGGGTGGAGGTGGGAGCGGGGAAACGGGTGGAATCAGGCGGCGTCGTCGATACCCATGCCAAGGCCCAGGAGCTGGAGGAACTCGGCGAGGGGGACCGGGATCTCGCGAACAGGGTGGCGGCCATGAACCTCTCACTCGCAAGGGCTTACAGGGAGATGCTCGGGGATTGACGGCACGTCGTGCCTGCCGTGACCGGGCGAGAACCCGGGCGCCGGCGCTGTGATTCGGACTGAACGGATAAAACGATCATGATCTCTACTCAGGAACACGCTGAATGTAGGTGTTTTAGGCCCATGACGCAACCTCATGTTGTGTCGGAGCCATCCCTTCCTGGACTAACGGGCTAATCGTTTGGATAATGGCCGGGCTCGCAAGAGGAACGCAAGAGGAACATAAGAGGAACGCAAGAGGAAGGAAAGGAAATGGGGAGCGTTAAGGACCTGGAGATACTGGAGGAGCCCTCCGAGGAGCGGCCGGGAAGGGGCAGGTTCCGTTTCTCGGACCGCTATTCCGTCTTCGACTGGGGGGAGATGCCGGACCACATAGAGGGCAAGGGAGCGGCGCTCTGCCTCATGGGGGCCTTTTTCTTCGAGAGGCTCGAGGAGATGGGCATGGCCACGCATTACCTCGGGGTGGTGGGAGAGGACGGCGTGGCGCGCCGTCTGGGCGAGATCGAAGCCCCGGCCGACACCATGGAGGTGCGGCTGGTGCGTGTGCTGGAGCCCCGTGCGGCAGGGGATACCTACGATTACTCCGCCTACCGAGGGCTGAGGGGGAACTTCCTCATCCCCCTGGAGGTGATCTACCGCAACTCGCTCCCTGAGGGGTCCAGCGTCTTCAAGCGCCTGGAGGAGGGCAGCTTGCGCCTGGAGGACCTTGGTCTGGAAAGACCTCCCATCCCCGGCGAGAGGCTCGAACGCCCCGTCCTCGACGTCTCCACCAAGCTGGAGGCGACCGACAGGTACCTGGGGTGGGAGGAGGCCGGGGAGATCTCGGGACTCTCCCGTGAAGAGATGGAGGGGCTAAGGGAAGCCGTCCTGCACATCGACGACCTCATCTCGCGGGCCGTTGCGCCCCTGGGCTTGGTCAACCAGGACGGCAAGGTGGAGTTCGCCTTCGACGAGGAGCGGAGGCTGATGTTGGTGGATGTCCTAGGCACGCCGGACGAATGCCGTTTCGAGTACGGGGGGATGCCGGTGAGCAAGGAGGTGGCCAGGATATTCTACCGCCGCACGGAGTGGAGCCGGGAGGTGGAGAAGGCGAAGAGGAAAGACCGGCTGAACTGGAAAAACCTGGTCGGCTCCGCGCCGCCGCCCCTCCCCGCCAGGATGAGGGAACTGGTCTCCCTCCTCTACCAGGGCTGCTGCGACGGCATAACCGGCAGGCCGTTCTTCGCGGCGCCGCCGCTGGAAGAGGTCCTCGCCGAGCTGAAGGAGCTGCTCTAGGGGGACCGGTGCGGGCGGCGCTGTAGTGAATATTTCCTCGCGCATGGACCGCGATGACCGTCGCGTTAAGGCATGTATTCTTATTAATGATAAAGGAAGGTAAGGACGGTGTCGCGGGGGTAAGATCCGGTCGGGAGGTCGGCTAGGAGATGCTTGAGAGGGGGAAGGAGCCGGACGAGCACTACATACCCACGCGTTACCCAATCGCGTATCCCCAGGGAGCCCCCTTCGAGTACTGCACGAGATCGGAGGCCGAGCGGGCGATCGAAAATGGAGAGTCGGGCATCTCCTTGTGTGAGGATAAGATATCTTGACCGCGCGGCGGTGGAAAAGGCGCTGAAAGAATACCTCGGCGACCTGACGGCCAGGCATCCCAGCCGGAAAGGGTCGCGGTCTTCGGCTCCTTCGCGAGGGGAGACGCGGTGCCGTCAAGCGATGTAGGCCTCCTCCTGGTGCTGGACCGTTCGGAGCTCTCTTTCCTCGACCGCATACCCATTTGCATGCCGTCGCGATTCCGGGTGGGGGTGGATGGCTTTCCCTATACTCGCGGAGAGCTGGAGGACATGCTGGCGGAGGGCAACAGCTTCGTGGCCTCCGCCCTGGAAGAGGGCATGGAACTCTATCGCCGACCGCCGTCCGGAGGGCGGCGTTGAAGGAAGGACCGGCGGCATGCGCTGTCCCTTAGAGCGACACGACGGGTCGTGTCGGGTTGCGGGGATCGCTGCCATTGTCTTCCGGCAGATGGAGAGCGAGTTCCTCGCGCCCTCAGAGGGTGACCGCCGCCGTGGCCACAGGCTTGCTTGAGGTCAGAGAGCCAGGCGCTCCTCGGCCTCGGGGAGGATGAGCTTTCCCTTCGGGACGTACAGGGTCATGACGCTGCGCCCGGGCGCGATCTCGCGGATGCGGCGCGAAAGCTCGTGCTCGCCCAGTACCAGACGCGCGCCGCCGGGGCGGAAGCTGCGGCCCAGTCCGCCGGAGATGCCGCTCGCGGGCGTGCGCAGGAGCTCACGGTCCTTGACCGAGAAGATGGTGTAGTCGAAGTAGGTCTTCATGCGGGCGGCGTTCTTCCTCACCTCCAGGGTCAGTATCTCTTTGCCGCCCTCGGAGAGGGTGCAGGACACCCTGCCGCCGTCTTCCCGGAAGTCTATGTCGGCCAGGAACTTGGGGAACCCCCAGATGTCGATGCCCGCGCGCAGCCCCACCTCCGAGGTCAGCGGCAACTGCCAGATGAACACCTCGAAGGAGAGCGACGCGGCCATGCGCAGCACCGGGAAGAGAGGGGGGTTGAAGCGGGGGCGGTAGCGCACCGGCACCATGATGATGAACTCCCTGTAGGGGCCGATGGTGGTGTCGCGGTAATCCGCCGCCATGAACCCCAACAGGCCTTTGCCGGGATACATCTCCGCGGGCACCAGCTTGGAGGTGGGCAGGAGCTCCTTGAGCTTGAGGGTGGGGGCGGCGAACACGCCCGCCACCGCGAGTAGGTCGCGGTAGAGTATGGGTACATCGCAGGTGCCGCCGGTTATCTCCACCGTCCGCCGGGTGATCCCCTCGAAGAAGCTGCCCTCCATCACGCGCCTCCTTCCGACTTTCCCGTTCTCGTGCCGCCAGCCTTACCCTATTCATGCCCGCTTTACTTGCGGGTTAAACCATCCACCGCGGAGGACCGGCGCCGGAGCACCTGACGCGTCATGCCGCTGGCTCACCGCCCCGCCGGCTGACTCCACCCGGCCGGTTTCGCCCTGCTTCCGCCCGTAACCCCTCTACAGTATTTTGCCGGGGATAAGGCCGATAGATCGCAAGTACTACGTTGAGCCAGCACAAGAACCAGCATCGTCATACCACACCTGGAGAATAAACCGATAGATCGCATGTGCTACGTCGGCCCGGCTTATGCCAGGTGTTCAGTTGCTTGGCAACATTTCAAATCGTGGCAACGGGGTCGGGAATCCTAATTGTCGCCGATCACTCAGTATTTTACCAGGGAGCCGGTGCGGCGGGCGTGGCGCACCGCGAGGCCGAAGAGCGCCAGGCTCAAGGGGATCAGCGCGGCGGCGATGGCCGCCAGAGCAAGGGTCTCGCGCCACAGCGAGGCCAGCCCCGCGCCCTTGAGCAGAGCGGAACGGATGCCGTCCAGCGACCAGGTCATAGGCAGGAGGCGGGAGAAGAACTGCATCCAGCCCGGCAGCACGGAGTAGGGGAAGAACACCCCGCCCAGCAGGATGGAGAGGCTGCTCACCGCCCAGTTGATGGGGTCGCCGCGCTTGAAGACGATGATGAAGGCGGCGGATATGATCCCCAGCGCGGCGTAGGAGGCGACGGTCAGCGCCAGGAGGAGGAGGGCGGCGGGCAGGTTGGCCCCGGCGTAGGACACGCCGAAGGCCGCCCCCAGGAGGAGGTACGCGAGCACGCTGATCGAGGTGAGCAGGAAACGCCACAGCGCGGAGGAGAGAACGATGGTGGTGAGCGAGGTGGGGGTGGCCATCATCGCCTCCAGGGTCCCCATCATCTGTTCCTCGCGCACGCTCTCGGCGAAGGAACCCAGCCCGGCCCGCAGGTACATAGCCATGGCCATCCCCACCAGCGCGAAGGAGAAGTAATCGTCGGCGGTTCCGCTCACGTAGGAGGGGTCCACGATCCTCCCCGCGAAGTAGAAGATGGTCACCGAGAAGACCATCCCCGCCAGAGAGAGGAGGAAATTGAAGCGGTAGCTGGTCTCTATGAGGAAGTCGCGCTTGAGGAAGGCGAGGGCTTTCCTCATCCCCCCGCCTCCTTTCCCGACCGCTCCTCCTCGCCCGCGCCGCCTCCGGGCATGGCCCCCTCCCTCCGCACCAGCTCCACGAAGATGTCTCCAAGTCCGGCGCCCCTGCCCAGCAGGGCCTCCCCGCGCCGCAGGAGTCCCTCAAGGGAGCCGAGGAAGAGCAGGCGCCCGCGGTGCAGGATGGCCGC
The DNA here is from genome assembly GCA_014360645.1 of Actinomycetota bacterium. NCBI lineage: Bacteria > Bacillati > Actinomycetota > Actinomycetota bacterium. Next base: position 66,786 of record JACIXD010000001.1, read on the forward strand.
CTCGTCGCAGAGCCGCTCCGCCTCCCCCATGTCCTGGGTGGCCAGGAGGACCGTCTTGTCCCGCGCGGCCACCAGCTCCCCGCGGATAAAGTCCTGCAGGGGGTAGGCGGCGTCGGGCGACAGGGAGCGGGTGGGCTCGTCCATGAGCAGCACCTGGGGGTCGTGCAGCAGGGCCCTGGCCACGGCGGCCTTCTGGCGCATGCCCGCGGAGTAGTCGGAGAAAGGGACGTCCAGGTATTCGCGCATGTCCAGGATCCCCGCCAGCTCATCGATGCGGCGAGCGGCGGACGACGGGTCCATGCCGTGCAGGGCGGCGAAGAACTCCAGGTTGCGGCGGCCGGAGAGGCGCCAGTAGAAGCTGCGCTCCTCGCTCAGGACCATGCCCATGCGCGAGCGCGCGACGCGGCCCTGCCGGAGGGGGTCCATCCCCAGGACACGCGCCGAACCGGAGGTGGGGTAGAGGAGCCCGTAGACGATCTTGATCAAGGTGGTCTTGCCGGCCCCGTTGGTCCCCAATAGGCCGAAGACGGAGCCCGGTCGCACCCCGAAGCTCACCCCGTCCAGGGCCCGGATCTTCCCCTGCCTCCAGGAGGGGAGAAAGAAGGAACGCGCGCCGCGCGACGGGCGCGGGTAGTCCTTCACCACGTCATCGACGACGAGCGCGAAGCTCTCGCCCCTATACCCTTCCTCCAACATGCCGCCTTTCTCCGGTCCTCCATGCTCCCGGGACCTCATCATCTATATCTACCACGCGGGCGCCCGTTGACCTCCCGCCGTCCGGGAGGCCCCGGGGACGACGTCCGCAGTCCGGGGATACGTACGACCTTTGTCGCGCTCGATTGGATGAGATGCCCGCGTGGTGGCGAGAACGGGACGCCGCATAACCCCGGTCACCTCCTGCGTGGCCGTACCCTTGAGCGGCGGTCGCGCGTCTCGCCCGGTGACGGGGGACCGCCCGGTCCCGCCGCCGGGCGCCCGGGCCCAGGGCGGAGGCGGCTTCGGGCTAACGTCTCCGCTCAGCCGGGAGGATCCCGCCGGCCGCCGGGCACCGGGGGCTTACCTGAATCGGGTGAGGGAGGCGTAGTCGACCAGGGCGGCCATGGCGCGGGAGGTGGTGTCCACGCCCATCTCCTCCGCGGCGGCGGGCGGGTTGAGCCCGCCCGCGACCACCATGCCCACGCGGTCCCTCCCCGCGGGCACCTCCATGAGGGGCTGTCCGGGACGGCCCAGCAGCACCATCTCCCCCAGGCGGGCGGACTTCATCGCTTCCAGCACATCGAGGGACGCGCCCAGCGCGGAGGCGGGGATGAGGCGGAAGGAGGCGCAGATGCGGCCCGTGCCCGACCTTGCCGCCGCGTGCACGCTGGTCATCCTGCCCTTGATGAAGATCTCGATGGGATCGAGGGTCGATCCCGCGTAACTGATGATCTCGGTGAAGCGCCGGGGCTTCCCCCCCGCCAGCTCCAGCAGGCCGCCGAAGCTCGATTCCACCGGGATGCCGTGGCGCAGGAAAACGGCGTTGAGGGTTACGCTGCACACCGTCCCCCAGGCCGCCATTCCCGCCGGGACCTCCACCCCGTCCACGTGCTCGCCGGGGCCGGCGCGCAGGACGAGGTCCGAGAGGCAGAAGCCGGCCTTGAAGGCCGGGCGCATGGCCTCCACCGCCTTTTTCTCCTGCGACAGGGGGAAGAAGGAGAGGTTGACCACCAGCCTGCCGCGCAGCGAGTTCAGGTCGAAATCCGCCCGGCAGGCCAGGTCGTCGATGCGCGTGTTGACGAAGCCGACGCGGTCCACGGCCAGCGCGCTCTCCAGCTCCTGGCGCCCGCGTTCGGTGAGCACGCGCCCGCTCCTCCCCACCAGACTGGTGAAGCCCCGCCCGTCGAGGTGCAGGAGGTGGTAGCGCACCGTCCTCTCGTTGAGATCCACCCCCCGCAGGGCCAGCTCGCGGGAGATGGCCCTGGCCCCCAGCGGCTCCCGCGCCTCCTGCAGGACCTCCAGGATGGCCAGGGTCTTTCTTTCCAGGGAAACGTTTTCCACACCCATACGGCAATAATTCTCCTATTATCTCGTTGACAATATAGCATTATTCGTATTAAATAGGCAATAGGTTACCGTTTACCTACGAAGATGATGTTGAAGGAGAGATGCGCCAGGCTCGCGGGGCAACGGCTATCCGGGACAGTTATCGTATCCGGAACAGATATCTATATGTCAAGTCGCCCTCATGAGCTAGAATAATCCCCGTCCGGTTGATTTGAGAGAGGATAAGGAGAACCCCTTGATCAGGATCGTGCCGCGCGAGGAGTACTGCATCGGGTGCCGCCTGTGCGAGATCCACTGCATCGTGCAGCACTCCAGGAGCAAGAACATCATCAAGGCTTTCAAGAGCGAGAGGAGGCCGGTGAAGCGGGTTGAGGTGGAGGAGGAGGGCCACGTCTCCTTCGCCCTGCAGTGCCGGCACTGCGATGAGGCTCCCTGCGTCACCGCATGCCTCTCGGGGGCCATGCAGAAAGACCCCCGGACGGGGGCGGTGGTCAACGACCCGGAGCGCTGCGTGGGGTGCTGGACCTGCATCCTGGTTTGCCCCTTCGGCGCGGTGCGCCGGGACGAGGCGGAACACAAGGCGGTGGGGAAGTGCGACCTCTGTCCGGACCTCGAGGTCCCGGCCTGCGTGGCCAACTGCCCCAACGAGGCCCTGCTCATGGTGGAGGAATGAACATGGCGGCGACCTACGATTACGCCATCGTCGGCAATTCGGCCGCGGCTATCAACGCCTGCGAGGCCATACGCGGGGTGGACCGGGAGGGGTCCATCATACTCTTCGGCGAGGAGAAGTACCGCTGCTATTCGCGCCCCCTTATCTCCTACCTGGTGGCGGGGCAGATAGAGAGCAGGGGGATGTATTACCGCCCTTCCGGATTTTACCGCTCCATGGGTGTGGAGTTCCGCAAGGGCACCAGGGTGGAGGAGGTGCACGCCGCCCGAAAGACCCTGACCACGGACGGGAAAGAGAAGGTCAAATGGCGCCGACTGCTCCTGGCCACCGGCTTCAAGCCCTTCATCCCTCCCGTCCCCGGGCTGGAGGAGATCGACTACCTGACCTTCGTCTCCTGGGACGACGCCAGGCGCATGCTGGCGAGGACGGCCAGGCCCGCCCGCGTGCTCATCGTGGGCGCGGGGCTCATCGGCATGAAGGCGGCGGAGGCCGCGCGAGCCCGCGGGGCCGCGGTGACGGTGGTGGAGAAGATGGAGCGGGTGCTCCCGCAGGCCCTCGACGCCGAGGCCTCGCGCATGGTCTGGGAGAGGTGCCGGGAGGCGGGCATCGACATCGTCACCGGGCAGGGGGTGGCGGAGCTCGAGTCCCGGGGCAACGGAAAGGGCAGGGCCGTCCTCGAGGACGGCGGGGAGATGGACTTCGACCTCCTGGTGATGGCCGTGGGGGTGAGGCCGCGCGTGGAGCTCGCCGAGGGAGCGGGACTGGACTGCTCCCGCGGCATCGAGGTGGACGGACACCAGCGCACCTCCCTGGAAGGGGTGTACGCCGCGGGCGATGCTGTCAACGCGATGGACGTGGTGCTGGGAAGGCCTTCCATCAACGCCCTGTGGCCGGTGGCCGCCCTGCAGGGGAAGTACGCGGGCCTGAACATGGCGGGCAAGGAGGTACCCTACCCGGGGTGCAACTCCATGAATGCGGTGGAGTTCTTCGGCCTGCCCGTGCTCTCCGCGGGCATCGTCAACCCTCCCGACGACGGCTACGAGGTCATATCGCGCCGATCCGACGCGGGGGACTACCGCAAGGTGGTCCTGCGGGGAGAGGTGCTGGTGGGCATGCTGGTGGCGGGGAGGATAGAGCGCGCGGGCATCCTGACCAGCCTCATCCAGGAGCGGGCCAACGTGCGCCGGGTCAAGAACTTCCTTCTGGAGGAGGCCTTCGGGCATATACACCTGCCGCGCTCGGTACGGCAGGAACGCATAACGGAAACGGCGGCCGGGATCATGAAGGCCGAGGCCGCGAGGGACAAGGGGGTATGAGGAGTGCTCAGGGGCGCACGGATAAAGGACGACAAGGACTTCGCGGGCTGCTCGATATTCGGGATGATGAACCTGCGGGGCGAGAAGTTCAACGGGGAGCCCATGCTCACGGCCATCGCCAACATGAAGGAGCGCAGCAACGGCCTGGGCGGCGGCTTCGCGGCCTATGGCATCTATCCCCAGTACGCCGACCTCTACTGTTTCCAGCTCATGTACGACGACCAGGCAGCGCGGGAGGAGACCGAGGGGTACCTCAAGGAGTCCTTCTCCGTGGAGGGGGCGGAGGTCATCCCCACCAGGAGCTGCGAGGGCGTTTCCGACCCCCCGCTGCTGTGGCGCTATTTCCTGCAGCCGCGGGAGGCCGTGGCCTGCGAGCTGGAGGACGTGGACGACTTCGTGGTCCAGGCGGTAATGCACATCAACGTGCGCATCGACGGCGCCTTCGTCTTCTCCAGCGGCAAGGACATGGGCGTCTTCAAGGGAGTGGGCTTCCCCGAGGACGTGGGGCGTTTCTTCCGCCTCGACGAGTACGAGGGCTACATCTGGGTGGCCCACGGGAGGTTCCCCACCAACACCCAGGCGTGGTGGGGGGGCGCGCACCCCTTCAACATCCTGGACTGGTCGGTGGTGCACAACGGGGAGATATCCTCCTACGGCATCAACATGCGCCACCTGGAGATGTACGGTTACAAGTGCACCCTCTTCACCGATACGGAGGTCATCGCCTACGCCGTGGACCTGCTGGTACGCCGGCACGGTCTGTCCATAGAGGACATGTCGAGGGTGCTTGCGGCGCCCCTGTGGTCGGAGATAGACCGCATGCCGCCGCGGGAAAGGGAGGTGCACACGGCGCTGCGCCAGTCATACGGGTCGCTCCTGCTCAACGGGCCCTTCAGCATCATCATCTCCAACCGCGAGCAGATGATCGGGCTTACCGACCGCATCCGCCTGCGGCCGCTGGTGGCGGGGCGCAACGGCGACTTCATGTACATCTCCTCCGAGGAGGCCCCCATGCACCTGGTGGACGACACCCTGCGAGACACCTGGATACCGCACGGCGGGGAGCCGGTGGTGGCGGAGCTGATCAAGCCCGCCGCTGCGGAGGAGAAGGAGGAGGGCAAGGTCTTGAGTATCAGCGGGGCGGAACCGGCCTGAGGACCGCCCGGGGAGGATGGCGTTGAAGAGCTATATCTTACCGCAATACCTGGTGGAGAGGGACGATTACCGCTGCATCCGTTGCGAGGTCTGCGCGCGGCAGTGTGCCTTCGACGTGCACTGGTACGACGAGGAGGAGGACGCGGTCTTCGCCGACGAGAGCAGGTGCGTGGGCTGCCTGCGCTGCGCCACCCTCTGCCCCACCAACGCCCTGGTGGTGCGGCACAACCCCACCCAGATACCCCCCAACGCCAACTGGACCAGGGACGTGCTGCACAACATCTACAAGCAGGCGGAGACGGGAGGCGTCCTGCTCACCGGCATGGGCTGCGACAAGGGCTATCCCATCTACTGGGACCGCATCGTGCTCGACGCCAGCCAGGTCACCAACCCCTCCATCGATCCCCTGCGCGAGCCCATGGAGCTGCGCACCTACCTGGGGGCTAAGCCCGACGTGGTCAAGGTGGGGAAGAAGGGAGGGAAGCCCTCCCTGGAGACGAGACTCACCCCGCAGTTGCGCCTGGAGACCCCCATCATGTTCTCGGCCATCTCCTACGGGGCCATCAGCTACAACGCCTGCGAGTCGCTGGCGCGCGCGGCGGCTGAGATGGGCACCTACTACAACACCGGCGAGGGAGGGTTGCACCGCAATCTCTACAAATACGGGGACCACACCATCTGCCAGGTGGCCTCGGGGCGCTTCGGGGTGCATGCCGATTACCTCGAGGTGGCAGCGGCTCTGGAGATAAAGATAGGGCAGGGAGCCAAGCCCGGCATCGGGGGACATCTCCCGGGGGAGAAGGTGAGCGCGGAGATATCGCGCACGCGCATGATCCCCAAGGGCACAGACGCCATCTCGCCCGCGCCTCACCACGACATCTATTCCATCGAGGACCTGGCCCAGCTCATCTATGCACTGAAGGAGGCCACCCACTGGGAGAAGCCGGTGTCGGTGAAGATCGCCGCCGTGCACAACTCCGCCGCCATCGCCTCGGGCATCGTGCGGGCGGGAGCGGATATCGTGGCCCTGGACGGCATCCGGGGGGGCACGGGAGCGGCGCCCACCATGATCCGCGACAACGTGGGCATCCCCATAGAGCTGGCCCTGGCCGCGGTGGACACCCGCCTGCGCGAGGAGGGCATCCGCAACCGCGCCAGCGTGGTGGTGGCGGGCGGCATCCGCAGCTCGTCCGACGTCATCAAGGCCATCGCCCTGGGGGCGGACGCGGTCTACATCGGCACCGCCGCCCTGGTGGCCATGGGCTGCCACGTGTGCCAGAAATGCTATACAGGCAAGTGCAACTGGGGCATCGCCACCCAGGACCCCTACCTATCCAAGCGCCTCAATCCCGAGGTGGGCGCCCGGCGCCTGGTCAACCTGCTCACCGGCTGGTCCCACGAGATCATGGAGATGCTGGGAGGCATGGGCATCAACGCCATCGAGAGCCTGCGCGGGAACCGCCTGCGCCTCCGGGGAGTCGGCCTGACGCAGGAGGAACTGGATATCCTGGGCATAAAGCATGCCGGGATCTGACCCCGGCCTGGAGGCGTAGGGACGCGAGCGGAACGGAGAGGGTTTGACAGAGGTATAGAATAGAGGAAAAGGGAAAGAAAACCGGGTGGAGAAGAAAATCATCAGATTGTAAAAGGTGCCGCGGACGAAGAGGGTGATGAGTACATGAAGATCGAGGTCGACCACCATGCCGGACTGCCGGGCGTCTTCACGCGCCAGAACGGCAAGGTGAAGATCAACGCCGGCACGCTCCATTACCGCGAGCTCAACAACATGGTGAAGGGGGCGGCCGCCGAAGGACTGGAGGAGATAGAGCTGGAGAACGTCTACGGCCAGCGCTATATCGGCTCGGGGATCCGCAGGCCGGTGCGCATCATCATCCACGGCGTGCCGGGGAACGACCTCGGAGCCTTCATGGACGGGCCGCGTATCACCGTTGACCGCAACGCCCAGGACGGGGTGGGCAACACCATGAACAACGGCATCATCGTGGTGCACGGCCGTGCCGGGGACATCGTGGCCATGGGCATGCGGGGCGGCAAGATCTTCATCCGCGACGGCGTGGGCTACCGCGCCGCCATCCATATGAAGGAATACCGCAAGCACGTGCCCGTGCTGGTGATCGGTGGCGAGACCCAGGACTTCCTGGGGGAGTACATGGCCGGCGGACTGGTGGTGGTGTTGGGTCTGGGCAAAAAAGGTAAGAGGCTCTCCGCGCGGCACATCGGCACCGGAATGCACGGCGGCCTCATCTTCCTGCGCGGCGAGGTGGAGGAACACCAGCTGGGCAAGGAGGCGGCGGCGGAGCCCGCCACGGCTTCCGACCTGGAGCTCATCCGTCCCCACGTGGAGGAATACACGGGCTATTTCGGGGGCAACGTGGAGGAGATCCTGGACTCCGGTTTTATCAAGCTCTACGCCAGGTCTCACCGCCCCTTCGGGGGCCTTTACGCTTATTGATTGCGCGCCTGGAAGGGCGTGCGGCCCGGCCGGCACGCGCCGGCTTTTTTACTTGAAGAGGGCGATGATGGTCTTTCTGGTCTGCGAGGATTCCCGGGAGGTCTTTTTTCGGGACGTGCTGGAAAGGGACTTCGAGCTGAGCAGGCTCGAATCTCCCGCGCTCCTGCGTCCCGCGAAAGGCGACGTGGTGCTGCTGGACCTCGCGCCCGAACGCGGCGACTGGCGGACCCGCCTGGAGGAGGCGCGCCGCTGCGCGGGGGAGGAGGCGCGGCTGGTAGCGGTGCTCAGCTTCGAGCAGATACGCGCCCTCGAACGTCGCGCTCCGCTGGACGACTTCATCTCCGAGGGCTCCACGGGGGTGGAGATGCGGGCGCGCCTGCGCCGCCAGGCGGCTGAGGAGCGGGGAGCTGAGGTCGCGCGGGCCGGTCTGGAGATAGACGCCGACCGCTACGAGGTGAGGGTGGACGGTGTCCCGGTGGAGTTGACCTTCAAGGAGTTCGAGCTCCTGCGCTTCCTCGCCTCGCGCCCGGGCAAGGTGTTCACGCGGGAGATGCTGCTGGAGCAGGTCTGGGGCTACGATTACTTCGGCGGCTCGCGCACCGTGGACGTGCACGTGCGGCGCATCCGCGCCAAGATAGAGCGCGAGGGGCACACCTACATCCGCACCGTGCGCGGCGTGGGCTACATCTTCGAGCATCATCCTCCCTCCCCCTGATGCGCTTCCGCGCCGCGGCCGGGCATCCACTAGGAGCAAGATGCGGCCCTCGTGCTCCAACCCGCCGTGCATCTCCTCGCACGGATCGCCCCATCTCCGGTGCTCCGCTGCCGCGCCGGCGACGTAGTTTCCTGCCGACGCATGAACGCTGGCCGGGCATACTCTGCCGTGTGCCGCGATCCACGTCCAAGGGGCAGATAGAATATTATTCCATTTCTGCCGCAACTATGAAGCGGCGTGTTTATTACGCCGCCGGCAGGCTGCTCTCCTGGACGCAGGCGGTGGAGAGGTCGGCGTCTCGGGACGCATAAAAGGAGGCGCGCACCCCTGCCGGCGAAAGCGGTCCGTGCACGCCGCGACTGCCGTTAACACACCGGAAACAGGCCTTTAAAGGACTTTTAACCCCGAGGCAACAGCGTGGAAACGGCGCCTTCTTAGACTTGAGGCATGAAAGTGCGATGTGAGCGTGAAAGGAAGGTGAGTCGGGTTGTGGAGAGCAAGGACGATTCCGGTGGCGGGGACGGCGCGACGGAGGGGGGTGAGGCGCTTGAGGCGTACGGTATTGGTGTTGCTGATGCTGGCGGTCCTCCTCGCAGCCGCTGCGGCGCCGGCCTTCGCGGACGAGGGCGGTGAGGCCAAGACGCCGCAGAGCATCGAGACTTCCCTGGACACGGTCTGGGTACTGGTGGCCGCGGCACTGGTCTTCTTCATGCAGGCCGGCTTCTTCTTCCTGGAGGGCGGCCTCACCAGGGCGAAGAACGTCTCCAACGCCATGCTCAAGGGGGTCATGGACTTCTGTCTGGGGGCGCTGGTCTACTGGGCTATAGGCTTCGCCCTCATGTTCGGCCTCGACCGCGGTGGCTTCATCGGGTCGGGGGGTTTCTTCGCCAACCTGGCCAACCCGGAGTGGAACGGGCTTCCCCTCTACGCCTTCCTGCTCTTCCAGATCGCCTTCGCAGGCGCGGCGGCGACCATCCTGGCCGGGGCGGTGGCGGAGCGCGTGAAGTTCTCCGCCTACTGCATCGCCACCGTGTTCATCACCGGTTTCATCTACCCCGTGGTGGGCCACTGGATATGGGCCGAGGGAGGGTGGCTCTATCGGCTGGGCATGCTGGATTTCGCCGGCTCCACGGTGGTACACACCGTGGGCGGGATCTGTGCCCTGGTGGGGGCTTGGATCGTCGGCCCCAGGGCGGGGAAGTATAACCCCGACGGGACCCCCAACGCCATCCCGGGGCACAACATCCCCATGGCGGCGCTGGGGACCTTCATCCTCTGGATGGGCTGGTACGGCTTCAACCCGGGCAGCACCCTCGCGGCCTCCCCGGCCATAGCCACCATCGCCATGACCACCACCCTGGCGGCCTCCGCGGGGGCCGCGGCGGCCATGTTCCTGACCTGGATCCGCTACGGCAAGCCCGACGTCAGCATGTCCTTCAACGGCGCCCTGGCGGGGCTGGTGGCCATCACCGCCGGCTGCGCCTACGTGAGCATGGCCAGCTCGGTGATCATCGGGCTGGTGGCGGGAATACTGGTGGTGTTCGCCGTCGAGCTCGTCGACCGCGGGTTGAGGGTGGACGACCCGGTAGGCGCCATATCGGTGCACGCCGTCAACGGCATCTGGGGGACGGTAGCGGTGGGCCTCTTCGCCCAGGCCTCCTACGGAGAGGCCAACGGGGTGGCCGCAGTGAACGGCCTTTTCTACGGCGGCGGCGCGGCTCAGCTGGGCAAGCAGCTCGTGGGCATCGTCTCCGTGGCCGCCTGGGTGGCCGTCACCGCCGCGCTGCTCTTTTTCGCGCTCAAGAAGACCATCGGCGTCAGGGTGGACGAGGAGGGCCAGAAGGCCGGCCTGGATATCACCGAGCACAACCTGGAGGCCTATCCCGACTTCCAGCACGCGATCACGGACAAGGGGGTGATCTAGGATGAAAAAGGTGGAGGCGCTCATACGCCCGGAAAGGCTGGAGCCGGTGATGGAGGAGCTGCGCGGCCTGGGATACCCCGGGGTGACCATCACCGAGGTCAAGGGCCACGGCAAACAGAAGGGCATCACCCACATGTGGAGGGGCGCGGAGTACCGCGTGGAGTTCCTGCCCAAGATAAAGCTGGAGGTGGTGGTCCTGGACGAGGACCTGAGAAAGGTGTTGGCGGCGGTGACACGGTCGGCGCGTACCGGCTCCATCGGCGACGGCAAGATCTTCGTCTACGAGGTGGAGGATGCCGTGCGCATCCGCACCGGGGAGTCCGGCTTCAACGCCATATAGGACGTCTCCCGGAGCTGGAAGCGTTTATCACGGGGCTTGCCGATTCGGGCGCACGGGCGCGGGGCGCGGGAGTGCGGGAGCCCCTCCCCTCCCCGGAGGGTCTCGTTAACGGGGATTTAACCTGGTTGAAAAGACAAGGAAACAAGGGGCGGGGAGAATAGGAGACAGGAGTTCGAGGAGACAGGATAGAGAGTAGAGGCAGGGCAGGTGAAGAGGGGCCGCGAAGGGTCCCGAGACGAAAAAGGAGGAGAAGATGGATAAGGACAAGGAATACGTGCTCAAGACAGCGAGGGAAAACGACGTGCGCTTCATACGTCTCTGGTTCACCGATATCCTGGGGTTTCTCAAGAGCTTCGCCATCACCATGGGAGAGCTGGAGGAGGCCCTGGAGGACGGCATGGGCTTCGACGGCTCCTCCATCGAGGGCTACGCGCGCATCGACGAGAGCGACATGATCGCCATGCCCGACCCCTCGACCTTCGCCATCCTGCCCTGGCGCCCGCGGGAACACAACGCCGTGGGCAGGATGTTCTGCGACGTCCTCAAGCCGGGAGGGGAGCCGTACGAGAAGGACCCCCGCTACATCCTCAAGAGGAACCTCGCCCGGGCGGCGGAGATGGGCTACACCTATTACGTGGGACCGGAGCTCGAGTACTTCTACTTCAAGAACGCCGAATCCACGGAGATACTGGACCGCGGCGGGTACTTCGACCTCACTCCCTTGGACGTGGCCAGCGACCTGCGCCGCGACACCGTCATCGCCCTGGAGGAGCTGGGCATCGGGATCGAGTACAGCCACCACGAGGTGGGGCCCAGCCAGCACGAGATCGACATGCGTTACGCCGACGCCCTCACCATGGCCGACAACGCCATGACCTTCCGGCTGGTGGTGAAGGAGATCGCCCTCCTCAACGGGGTCTACGCCACCTTCATGCCCAAACCCCTCTTCGGGGAGAACGGCAGCGGCATGCACACCCACATGTCCCTGTTCCAAGGGGACCGCAACGCTTTCTACGACCCGGACGACGGGCACCATCTCTCCAAGACCGCCAAGCATTTCATCGCCGGGCTCCTGCGCCATGCCCCGGAGATAACCCTGGTGTGCAACCAGTGGGTGAATTCCTACAAGCGCCTGGTCCCCGGCTACGAGGCCCCCGTCTACCTCACCTGGGCGGTGCGCAACCGCTCCGACCTCATCCGCGTGCCGGAGTATAAGCCGGGCAAGGAGAAGGCCACGCGCATCGAGTTCCGCTCCCCGGACCCGGCTTGCAATCCCTACCTGGCCTTCGCGTGCATGCTGGCGGCGGGCTTGGAGGGCATCGAGAAGGAGTACGAGCTCTCCGACCCCGTGGAGCGCAACGTCTACGAGATGAGCGCGCAGGAGCGGGAGGAGCTGGGCATCGGGCAGCTTCCCGAGGACCTCTGGGAGGCCATCCAGCTTGCGGAGAAGAGCGAGCTGCTGCGCAAGGCCCTGGGCGATTCCGTCTTCGATTCGCTGATCGAGAACAAGAAGATCGAGTGGGAGCGCTACCGCGCCCAAGTCACGGAATGGGAGCTGAGCAGCTATCTCCCCGTGCTCTGAGGGGAAGGTGGAAAGAAGAGGTCAGGTCCTGGATCCGGAAATGCCTGCCATAATATGGATGTGCATACGGGCCTGAAGGCCTGACCCCATGGGACTCATCCCCGGGAGGCGAGATGAGGATCGCCCTGGCGCAGATAGACACCACCGTCGGTGACCTGGACGGCAACCGCGCCCGTATCCTCTCCGCGCTGCGCGAGGCGGAGGAGTGGGGAGCGGACCTGGCGTGCTTCCCGGAGCTCGCCTTGAGCGGCTATCCCCCCGAGGACCTTCTGCAGAAGCGAGATTTCCTCCTCGCGTGCGGCGAGGCCCTGGCTCGGCTGGCAGGTGAGGTGGGAGAGACGCCCGTCCTGGCGGGAGTCCCCGAGCTGGCGGAGGACGTCTTCAACGCCGCGGCGCTCATCCACCGCGGCGAGGTGACGGCGGTCTATCGCAAGAACTTCCTCCCCAACTACGGCGTCTTCGACGAGAACCGCTATTTCGCCACCGGGGAGGAGGGACTGGTGGTGGAGCTCGCCGGCGTGCGGTTGGGAGTGACCATCTGCGAGGACATCTGGTATCCCGGCGGCCCCCTGGAGTCCGAGGTCGCCCTGGGGGGAGCGGAGGTGGTGGTCAACCTCTCCGCCTCGCCCTACCACCGCGGGAAACAGCGCATGAGGGAGAAACTGGTGGAGTCGCGTGCCACCGACGCCGGGGCCGTGGTCGCCTACGTAAACTGCGTGGGGGGCCAGGACGAGCTGGTCTTCGACGGGGGGTCCATGATCGTCCATCCCCTGGAGGGAAGGCTGGCCGCCGCGCCCCGCTTCCGCGAACACACCCTCCTCTTCGATCTGGACCTCTCCGGTCTCTGGGCCCAGAGGATGACCAAGCCCATCCACAGGTACGTAAGGCAGGGCGCTCTTCGCAGGCCGGTGCGGGTCTTGAAGCTGGGCGGACAATGGGGTCCGTCGGGCGTGGGGCGCCCTCTCCCTCCCGCGAAAGAGAGCGAGTTCCTCCTCCCCGAGGAGGAGGTGCTGCAGGCGCTCCTCCTCGGCCTGCGCGACTACGTGCGCAAGAACCGCTTCACCGACGTCCTCCTGGGTCTCTCGGGGGGGATAGACTCCGCCCTCACCGCCGCTCTGGCGGCCATGGCCTTGGGCCCGGAGCGGGTGCACGCCGTGTTCATGCCCTCGCGGTTCACCTCCGAGGTCTCGCGCGAGGGGGTGAAAGACGTGGCGCGCGCGCTGGGGATATCCCTGGAGACCTACGGCATCGACGTCATCCTGCGGGGATACCTCGATCACGCCGGAGGGTCCCTCGAGGGTCCCGCCCAGGGGGTGGCCCTGGAGAACCTGCAGGCGCGCATCCGCGGCAACATCGTCATGGCCATATCCAACAGCCGGGGCTGGCTGGCTCTGGCCACCGGGAACAAGAGCGAGCTCTCCATGGGCTACTGCACCCTCTACGGGGACATGGCCGGGGGCTACGCGGTGATCAAGGACCTGCTCAAGGGATGGGTCTACCGTCTCAGCCGCCATATCAACGCCAGGGAGGGACGCGAGATCATCCCCAGCGCGGTGATGGAGAGGGAGCCCTCCGCCGAGCTGCGCGAGGGCCAGCGGGACACCGATTCCCTGCCCCCCTACGAGCTCCTCGACCCCATCCTCGAGGACTACATCGAGAACGGGCTCACGCTGGAGGAGATGGCCGCCAAGGGTCACGACCGGGCGCTGGCGGAGGAGGTGGTGCGTCGCGTGGACGCCAACGAGTACAAGCGGCGCCAGGCCCCGGTGGGGATAAAGATATCGCCCCGCGCCTTCGGCCGCGACTGGCGCCTCCCCATCTCCAAGCATTGAGGAGCGGGCGGGCCGCTCTTTTGCCGGAGCCGGGGGCGTGTAAACGCGGCCGGAAGCTTGCTCGCGGGCTCTCCTCAGCCGCCCGTTTCCCCTCCCGTACCGGGGATCGCTTCGGCGCCCGTTTCCGGGGCCGCGGAGGCTCCCGCTCCCCCCTGGCGCGAGATCGCCCCCATGAGCTGCGCGGCTAGGGCCTCCAGCACCCCGCCGTTGCCGCCCCCCGCCACCAGGATCTGGGGTACGAAGGAGACCCCGCTGCGGGAGAGGGCGTCCACGGAATTGACCAGGGCGGTGGGCCCCTGCCCCAGCGCCTCCACCTGGGCCTTGTAGGCCTTGGCGCGGGCCATGCCCACCGCCTCCACCTCCGCGCCCCTGGCGGCTCCCGTCTCGCGGATATAGAAAGCCTCGCCGTCCGCCTCCGCCTTGCGGGCGTTGGCGTCGTTGATCTTGATGTCCACCCCCACCTTGGACTTGGCCAGTTCCGCCTGCATGTCCGCGGTGCCCTTGGCCTGCTCGGTCTCGATGCGCTGGACCTGGGCGTCCTTCTGGCGCTGGAAGGTCTCGATCTCCTGGCGGGCGATCTCCCGCTCCGTGAGCACCCGCACCAGGTCGGGGGGGAAGACCACGTCCTGGATGTACACCCCCTTGGTCTCCACCTGGTAGTCGTCGAGCTTGGCGCGGATGTGGTCGTAGGCCTCCTCCTGCACCTTCTGGCGGGTCTCGATGAACTGCACCGCCTGCATGGACTGCAGCTTGTCGCGGAAGTGGTTGCCCACCGCCGCCTGCAGCACCTCGTTGACCAGGTTCTGCATGGTGCCCACCATGGAGATGACCTTGGGGGCGCGGGTGTCGGGGACGTGGATCTGCACCTGCAGGTCGATGGCGAAGATGAAGCCCTCGCGGGACTTGGCCACGATCTGTTTGAGCTGGCGGTCCAGGAGGTGCGCCTCGGAGGTGGCCTCGGCCCAGTTGAGGGTGAGGATGGCGGTGGGGACGATCTCCGCCTGGTAGACCCGGGGATTGATGGGGTATTTGCCGGTACGCAGGGGCTCCTGCCAGATGCCGCGGTGTCCCGGCCGCACCAGCGAGCCGAACTTGAACTCCACCCCGGAGGTATCCACGGTGGACAGCCCCACGTAGGCCTTGATCACCGCCACCTGTCCCTGTTCGACCACCAGCATGGGCACCAGCTCCACCCCCACCAGGAAGGGGTTGAGGGCGTAGGCGCCGTAGAGCAGGGGGTCGTGCTGCAAACCGATCTTGCCCCCGTTGTCCAGGAAGGCCTGGAAATCCTGGTAGTTGTTGTGCAGGTTGTTCTTGCTCCCCAGCAAGGCCTCGATGAGCTCCAGGTCGCTGGCTCCCTGCCGCTCCATCTCCGCGATGTCCTCGAAGGCCCCCAGCCGGCTGGCGATGGCCCCCGAGGGCAGGGGGTCCCCCTCGTAGGTGGTGACGATGCCTACCATGTCGATGAGGTGCTCGCCGCCGGGGCTGGGCTGGGGGGAGATGCGCACCAGGTCGAGGTGGTTGGGGTGCAGGCCGAAGGACTGGGGGGTGAGGATGCCGTCGCGGTCGGCCAGCTTCTTCAGCTCGGGGGAGACGGGAAGGCCGTAGACCTTGTCCTTGGTGATGACCAGGAAGGCCACGGGATGGATGGGGACCATGGTGCCCGGCGGCAGCACCGGGCGCTGCACGCCCTTCTGCCCGCCGTTGGCGATGAAGCCCTCGAGGTCGGTGAAGTTGCCGAACTCCCTGCGGTAGACGGCGGACTTGGCGCCGATGGGCAGCGGCGCTCCCACCTGGGCGATGACCACCCCGATCTCCCCCGCCGGCACCTGCACCCAGGGGTATTTCTCCACGCGGAAGACGATCCAGAACTTGAAACGCAGGCCGGGCATGAGCAGCTCGGCCTGGTAGCCCGCCTCGCCGCGGAAGGCGATGGGGTTGTCCTCGGAGAGCTTCTTGAAGGAGAAGCGTTTGGTGACCAGCCCCACCTGGGTGGGCCCGATGCGCCGGAAAGAAGGCAGTACGAGAAGAAGGACGGGGACGATGACGGCGACCGCGATAGCCCAGCCCATGATGCCACCTCCGTTATCGAGATGAAACCAGCTACACGTGCGCTTTACGCACGGAACCAGTATACACCCCGCGACCGCCTCCCGGAGGGGGCCCGGTCACGACTTCTTGCGCACCGGGAACTGCAGCTCGGTGATGAGGTCCGCCTCGTCTCTGACCATGATGAGGTCGTTGTGGAAGACGGCGATGCCGGGCCCCATAAGCTCGTAGCCGTTCTCGGATATCCAGCGCATCAGCTTGAGCTGCGAGTCCTGCACCCCGGAATGGGGGCCCTTGTGTACCAGGTAGGCGACCTCGGTGGCGGGCACCGTCTTCACGCCCACCTCGCCGGTCTCGGCCATCTCCACTATCTCCCGCGGCGGTTCCAGCGGCCTCATGTGCATACCTCCTGTCGCGCACTCATCCCTACAAAGGGATCATCTGCCCAGGGAGATTATAGGCCTTTTCGTCCATGCTTGCCCCGCGGGGCTGCGGATACCGGGACGGCGCCTTGCCATAACGTTCCAAGGAGCCCCCGGGATCCCCTCCCGGGTTCCGGTCAAAGCCCTTCGTGATCACTCGAGGCCGAAGAGATGGTTGATGGTCAGGTTGAAGGTCCTGCCCCACACCGCTATCTTCTCGTCGATCTCGTCCGGCAGGTAGGCATGGGCGAGAAAGGACTCCACCTCCTCGTAGCTTGCAAAGTCGAAGATGCTCGCCAGGGCGCCGTCGTCGTTATGATTCCGGTCCACCAGCAGGTTGCAGTTCTCGCTCAACACCAGGGTGGGAGGCTCCGCGAACATCTCCTTGTAGCGGGAGAGGTTCGCGAAGAGGTCGTCCAGGTAACAGAAGAAGAGGTCCTTGGACACCTCCTTAAGCCTCTCCGCGCTCATGGTGCCCTCCAGGTAGTCCCTGAACTCGTGGTTGTTGAAGTAGGCATAGGTGAACCTGATCCCGATGCCGGCACGGTCGGCGAAGCGCTTGGCGGCGTATACCTCGCCGAGGTTGAACTGGTAGACGTGGAAGTGGATGTAGGCGTCGCCCCGGAACCCGCGCGCGCGGAATATGGCCGTGAGGCGCTCGATGTTCTCCCTGACGCGGTGGAAGCGGAATCCGTGTATGCGGTCGTAAGACCTCTGGCTGAAGCCGGGCATGGAGAAGATGATCTCCGTCACGTGCCCGCAGTCCCCCATGCCGGAGAGGTTCGGGAACTCGGGGGCGGCGCTGCTCAGCCCCAGGCGCAAGCCCATGGCTCCCGCGCGGTTGATGATCTCCGCGAGCTCGGGGTTGAGCAGCGGGTCGTACCAGTTGTAGAGGCCCACCCAAGCCCCCTCGCGGACGATATGCCGCCCGAGCAGGTGCGCGAACAGCCTCTCGAACTCACCCGCTCCCATGTGCTTTTTCGGCTTGCCCGCGTTGAGTCCCCGGCGGTTGGACTGGCCGGTCAGGCAGTACGGGCACATGCCGCGACAGTGGTTGACGATGTCCAGGTAGACGTCCTCGTACATACGGACCAGCCGTCCCTTTCTAGCCTTTCATGCTGCCCATGGTCAGCCCCTCGCGGAAATACCCCTGGATGAGCAGGAAGAAGATGATCACCGGCAGGGCCATGACCACCGACGCCGCGGTGAGCATGCCGTAATCGGTGCTGTGGCTGCCGATCAGGGTCTGCAGCCCCACCGAGGCGGTGCGCGCGGCATCCGAGCTCACGAGGATGTTGGCGAACATGTACTCGTTCCAGGCGGCCACGAAGGAGAAGGTGAGGACGGTGGCCATGGCCGGCAGGCTGATGGGAAGGACCACCTTTACCATGCACTGGAGATAGCCGCAGCCGTCGGTCAGGGCAGCTCCCACCAGCTCGCCGGATATGGTCTGGAAGTAGTTGCGGTGTATCCAGATGCCGAAGGGGAGCACGAAGGAGAGATAGGTCAGCACAAGGGCGAACCTGGTGTCCAGAAGCCCCAGGCGAAAGCACATCACGAAGAGCGGGATGACCAGGAGGATCTGGGGAAAGGTGTAGGCCAGGAGGGTCAGGGCTAGAAAAGCCCTCTTGCCGCGGAACTTGAGCCAGACCAGGGAGTAGGCGGCGAGCGAGGATACCAGGAGGCAGATGGCGGCGGTGCATCCCGCCACCACCAGGCTGTTCTTCATATATGCCCCGTAGTCCATGACCCGGAAGAGACGGGAGTAGTTGCCCAGGGTGAACTCGCCCGGGATCAGGGAAGGTTCCGCGGTCGTGATCTCCGCCCGCGGCCGCAAGGAGGTGGGTACGGTCACCACGAGGGGCAACCACACCAGCGCCGTCACCAGCACCAGCGCCGCTATCCTCGCTAGGTGCCTGACGCGGGCTCGCCTTTCCGCCCTTACCCCGGCCGGTTTGGCCGAGCGGCGCGGCCTAATCGCCATCGCGGGCCTCCTTTCTCGCCAGGTGGAGATAGACGGCGACGAACGACGCGAGCACCAGGAAGAGCACCACCGCCAGAGCGCTGGCGTAACCAAGGCGCTTGTGGTGGAAGGCCTGCTTGTAGACGTAGAGGCTCAGGGTCAGGGTGGTGTTGGCCGGTCCGCCCCTGGTCAGCAGGTAGACGAGGTCGAAGGAGGCGAATTCCCAGATGACCTGGAGCACGGTCACCATGATGAAGGTGGACTTCAGGGCAGGCAGGGTGATGAACCTGAGCTGCTGCCAGCGCCCGACCCGTCTATCCTAGCCGCCTCGTAGAGCTCGCCGTCGATGGACCGCAGGGCCGCGGAGAAGACGAGGAGGACGAAGGGATAGGAAAACCATACGGCGGCGGCGATCACCGCCGGCCATACCAGGTCGGTCCTGGAGAGGGGGTTGACCGGGGAAGCGATGAGGTGCAGGCGGGCGAGGACGTGGTTGAGGTAGCCGTAGGAGTCGCTGAACAGCCAGCGGAAGGAGAAGGCCGCCACCACGGAGGGGAGCACCCAGGGGAGGAAGAGCAGGGTGCGGAACAGCCCCGCGTAGCGCGCCCTGACGTTGAGGAGAAGGGCAAGGGCGAAACCGATGAGGGTGTTGAGGGCCACGGTGAAGAAGACCAGCTTGCAGGAATTTCCCAGGGATTTCCAGAAGATAGGGTCCCCGGCCATCTCCCGGAAGTTGTCCAGGAACACGAAGGAGTAGCCCTCATAGGAGAGCGTGCGGTTCGTGAACCCCATGTAGATGCCGCTGGCGATGGGGTAGACGAGCACGCAGGCGATGATGAGGGTGGCCGGCGACAAGAAAAGGACGGCAGCGCGGTTCAGCCGGGCATGGTAGCCGCGCGCGCTCCAGGGGAGCCTCCACGGACCGCGGGGTCCCCCCTCCCGGCCCCGCGCGGTGCCGGGAGGGGGGACGGCATGTACCGGCGTCATCTTCACCGGCCGGCGTTGGCCTCTGCGATGGTCTCGGCGACCTTCCCGTGCAGGATCCTCAGGGCTTCGGCGGGGGCCATCTTGTTGACGGTGACGTTGACCATGGCTTCGGTGAAGTAGACGTCGCACATGTAGGCGCCGAGGATGATCTCGTGATCCCATCCCAGGGTGATCTGGGTGGGCGACTGCTCCTGCATGGCGCGGTACCACGCCAAGCCCGTCAGCTCGGGGTCGTCGGCGACCTCCACGAACGGCGAGACGTTGCCGCTTATCAGCGCCCATTCCTTGCTGCGCTCGGGAGCGCACATGTACTCGATGAACCGCTTCGCTTCCTCGGGATGCCGCGCGTCCCGGAACAGGAAGAAGCCGCCGGTCCCCGACCAGCTCCCGGAGTGGCCGGAAGGCCCGGCGGGCAGCACGGCGAAGCCGATGTTGCGGTAGGTCTCCGGGAACATCTCCTCCAGCAGGGTCCCGTAGCCTCCCCAGGTGATGGCCATGGCCACCTGTCCCAGCCCGATGGCGTTGGCGGGGTCGCCGTGCTCCCAGGCCACAGTGCCCTCGGGCACCACCTTCAGCTTGTTGTAAAGGGTGTCCAACATGTTTCTGAACCTAGGCAGCCTGAAGGCACGAGCGGGGTCGTTCACGACGGCGGCCTCCGCGCGGTCTTCCAGAACGGGGTGAAGAGGCCGTCTTCCGTGTGGTCCAAAAGGATCGTCCTGTACGGGGGACGTTCTTCGCGCCCTCCGCCCGGAGGAGCGACTTTGAGGGGAAAGCGCCGGTGAGCACGCGGCAGCAATCTCGCGGCGGGCAGGCGGACGGAAAGGAAGGGAGCGCCGCGATGGCGCGGCGGGTCCGTCCGCGCGTCGGGCCTTCCCTGCGTCAGCGGAGCGATTCCAGGAAGGCCTCGAGGCGGGTGGAGAGCTGGCCTTCCTGGTACTCGCGCTCGTCCACGCAGTCGCCGTCGATGGTGAGCACCGGCACCCCGATCTCCTGCAGGGCGGCCTTGACCAGCATGGCCCCGCCGCAGCTCTGGCGGCATCCCCAGTGGTTGTAGTGGATGGCGCCGTGCACGCGGTAGTCGCGTGCCAGGCGCGCGAGGTGGCGCGCCCGCCTCTCCGCCGGGCCCACCAGAAAGTGCCCCGCCACCTTGGCCGCGAGGGAGAGGAAAGGTCTCTCCGGGTCCAGCTCTTCCCAGGTGGCGTGGGTGTATTCCTCGCACACCAGACGCGCGCCGTGGCGCTCCAGGGCGTCGAAGATGCCCTGGGCGTACCAGGGCTTGAGATGCATCCACATCAGGCGTATCGTGCCCCCTCCCGCGCAGCCCCTCTCCTCCAGCTCCTCAGCCAGCAGGCGGTAGTACTCCGTGCCCTCGCGGGAGCCCATGCTCCCCGCCAACACGCTGACGCCACCCATGGCGTCCTTGCCGTCCAGGGTGCAGTCGTCTCGCTTGCGCATCTCCTCCACGCGGCGCATGGCGCGCAGAGCCAGGTTGGAAAAGGAGACGGCTTCTGCCATCTTTTTCCTCCCCTCTCCGGCATCCATCCCCGCGAGGGAGAGCATGGCGGCGGCGCACTCCTCCATCTGCTCCGCCAGGATCTCGAGGTCCTCTTCCTCTCCGGAGAGGGGAACGTCCAGCACGCGGTGGGGGACCCCGTAGAGGTCCGCGGCGAAGGAGAAGGAGAGGGGGGCGGAATCGCAGGGGTAGTTGACGGCCAGGAGGAGGTCCGGCTCGGGGAGGAAGCCTTCCAGGGCACACCCCAGGACGCAGCGGTGGTAGGAGCAGGCGTCGGAGGAGAAACCCTCCTCGCCGGCGCGGTCGATGAAGCGGGGCGCGAGACCCGCGGAGGCCACCACCGCCGCAGCCATCTCTGGATAGAAGGGGATGCAGCCGGAGCCGATGATGATCTCGCTGGGGAAGAGCAGGTTCGACCACACCACGGGCGCCCGGCGCAGGTAGGCGTCGCGCGTGGCGCGGATGAAGTAGGAGAGGGATACGCGGTCGGCCTTCCACTGCGGGCGGTTGAGGGGGGAGCGCGCCAGGGTATCCACCGTCCTCCAGAAGAGGCGGGAACGGAAGGTGGCAGGCGAGAGCCTGTCCAGGTAGCGGTCCCTTATATCTTCCACCAGGCCCATGCAGGAGACCTCCTTGTCAATCCACTCGCTTCCGGTCGGCCGGCTTTCTCACGCCCCGAGGCCTCACAGCATCTCCAGGAAGGCCTCCACGCGGGTGAGGAGCTGGCCCACGTGGCCGTCGGCATAATCGCTCTCCAGGCGCAGCAGGGGGATGCCCTCCTCGCGCAGCCTCTTTTGCACGCGGGGAAAATCGTAGAGATAGGGATCGCAGAACTTCAGGCCCGCGTAGATCACCCCCCGCGCTCCCGTTCCCCGCACCTCCTTCACCAGGTCGTCCGCGCGACGCCGCGCGTCCGCCATGCGGGCACAGGGCCTGCGCTCCAGGTACCCCCGGGCGAGGGATGCGCACAGTCCCTCCAGGTCGTCTCCCGCGGGCAGGGTGGATGAGGAGAAGGCGCGGTCCCCGTTGCAGAGGTCGAGGCAGACCACCTCGGCTCCCGCCGCGTCGAGGACCGAGACCAGTCCCTCGGGATTGAGCAGGTTCCCGGTGAGGAGCACGGGGACTCCCCCCCCGCGGGTCCCGCCCGCCTCCGTACCCGGAATCTCGTCAGCGGGGGTGGACTGGAAGCCCATGGCCAGGCGGAGGCGCGCCGCACCGCTCGACCCCCGCGCCCTCTCCAGGTAGGCGAGGCGCCGCTCCTCGCGCCGGAGCGCGGCCTCGCGCAGCGACCGCGCGTCGATGGTGCGGCCCGTGAAGTCCTCCAGCGTCGCCAGGAGGCGGAGGAACTCCCGCGCCAGGAGGCGTTCCCCCGCGCGGTCCTGGTTGCGCGGCAGGTCGAGGAGGTGCACGAAATGCTCCGGGAAGCGCGCCCGCCAGGCGTCGTGGAGGCGGCGCATGCCGTCGCAGGAGTTCACGAAGACGGCGTGGCGGCTCACCACCGCGTCCCCCGCCCCCTCCCCGTCCGTGACCGAAGCCAGGCAGGCGCGCACGTAGGGGCAGATGGCCTGGTGCAGAAGGGCATCGGCGGCCTCCAGCCGCGCGGGGTCGCCGAAACGCCGCAGCGGCGTCAACCCCGCGGCGTCCAGGATCTCCAGCGGGGTGTAGGCGCAGAACCAGCCTACGGCGTTCTCCTCCGACATTGCTCGCTCCCTTATCCTCCGCGTGCGGCGCCATGATCGTGGCCATGGACCCCGCGCCGCGGCGCGAGATAAAATCCCTCCGGCGCGGGTATATTATATAAAACGCCTCGCCGGCCAGGGTTACGGCAGGGCGGCGGGCAAGCGAAAAAAAAGGAGGAAAAGGCAATGGACAAGTACGAGTGCACCATCTGCGGATACGTCTACGACCCCGAGAAGGGAGACCCCGACGCGGGCATCGCTCCCGGCACCGCCTTCGAGGACCTGCCGGACGACTGGGTATGCCCCCAGTGCGGCGCGGACAAGGACATGTTCGAGAAGGTCTAGGAGGAGTGCATGCTGCCGGTGAAGATCGCCGAGGGGGTGCACTGGGTAGGCGTCCTCGACCCCCAGCTGCGCGTCTTCGACATCATCATGAAGGCCGACCATGGCACCACCTACAACTCCTACCTCATCCAGGGTGGGGACAAGGTGGCGGTGGTGGACGCGGTAAAGGCCCCCTTCTACCACGAATACATAGAGAACATCAGGTCCCTGGTGGACCCACGCGATATAGCTTACGTGGTGGTGAACCACACCGAGCCGGACCACTCCGGCTCCCTGTCACGCCTGCTGGAGGACGCCCCAGGAGCCAGGGTGGTGTGCAGCCGCCAGTGCAAGAACTTCGTCAGGAACATCCTCAACCGGGACGTGGACCCGCTGCTGGTGCAGGACGGCGATACCCTGGACCTGGGAGGCGGGACGGTGCTCAGCTTCATCCACGCTCCCTTCCTGCACTGGCCGGACACCATGTTCACCTACTTGGCAAAGGAGGGGCTGCTCTTCCCCTGCGATTTCCTTGGGGCCCACTACTGCGACGACCGGCTCTTCGACGACCTCATCGACGACTACCACTACGCCTTCGAGTACTACTACGCGGTCATCTTCCGTCCCTTCAAGAAGTACGTCCTGGAGGCCATCGACAAGATCAAGGACCTGGAGATCAGGGCTATCTGCCCCAGCCACGGGCCGGTGCTGCGTGCGGATCCCTGGAGCTGCGTGGAGAGGTACCGCCAGTGGAGCTCGCTCCCGGCCCCGGACGAGAAGAAGAGCCTGCTGGTGTTCTACGCCAGCGCCTACGGCAATACCGCCGCCCTGGCGGAGAAGATCGCCGAGGGAGCGCGGGAGGCGGGCGTGAAGGCCACGGTGATGGACGTGGCCGCGACGGAGCTGGGGCTGATGATCGACCGCATCGAGGCGGCGGACGGCATCGCGGTCGGTTCCGCCACTATCAACGGGGACGCGGTGGAGCCGGTCTGGTACCTGCTCTCGCATTTGGCGACCCTGAACCTCAAGGGGAAGGTGGGTGCGTCCTTCGGCTCCTACGGCTGGAGCGGGGAGGCTCCTAAGCTAATCGCCGAGCGGCTCAGGGGATTGAAGTTCAAGGTAGAGGAGGAGCCGCTGCGGGTCAACCTGGTCCCCACGGAGGAGGACCTGGCGGAGGCGGCGGAGTACGGCAGGCGCATCGCCGCGTCGCTGTAGATCGGTCGGGATCCGCGGCGTTGCCGGGTACCGAATGCATGCGTGCCAGGCCTCGACCTCGCTGCGCTCCGTCAAGGCGCTGGGACACCGCTGCGCTTCCCTCCCGTCGGCGCAGTCGCTTTCGGAGCGTGGTCTGGTGCCGGATGTGGTCTGGTACCGAATGCATGCGTGCCAGGCCTTGACCTCGCTGCGCTCCGTCAAGGCGCTGGGACACCGCTGCGCTTCCCTCCCGTCGGCGCAGTCGCTTTCGGAGCGTGGTCTGGTGCCGGATGTGGTCTGGTACCGAATGCATGCGTGCCAGGCCTTGACCTCGCTGCGCTCCGTCAAGGCGCTGGGACACCGCTGCGCCTCCCTCCCGTCGGCGCAGTCGCTTTCGCGATGCAAACCGTCGAGCGTGGTCTATGATCCGTGTACCGAACAGGTCACCGTGGTCCCTTGCAGGCTGTACCTTCCCCCCGCCGGGCAGGCGGGGACGCTCTGCAGGTAACCCGGCACCAGTTGCTGGATGGAGGTGGGGTATGAGCCCTCCATGGCGTGGTACCGCTGCGCGGCGCTGGAGATGATGTTGCGGTTGGCGGCGCAGGCGGTGGCCTCCGACTGTCCCACGGGGCCCTGGGGCGCCCCGTTCTCCTGCGGGGCGGACGTCTCGCCACCTCCGCCGCAGCCGGCGACGAGCACGGCGGCCGCGGCCAGGACCAGGAAGACGAGCAGCCAGCGTCTCATGTCGCTCCCCCTCTCTTCAAGACTCGCCTCTGAACATGGTTATCGGTGAAAGGCCCACCCTCACTTGAGCGACTTGCGGTCCGGCGCGCAGCGCGGGGCATCGCGCCGCTTTTCCGGTAACGGGGAATAGCGGTGGCGACGGACGGGACGGGGGTGGCTCCCGCGCCCCCGGGCTACGTCTGGCCGGTGTCCATGTCCCGGATGGCCCGGATGACCGTCTTTTTGGCGACGCTGTTGATGATGCTGGGGGGATTTTCCAGGATAGCCGCCCGCCACTCGTCCAGGGGACGGCCGGCCTCCTTGAAGGCCTCGTAGAGGGTGTCCTGGAGCTGGGTGAGGTTGGGCTCTATATAGATCTCGTAGATATGCTTCTGGGAGCCCGACAGCTCATCGACGTCGCGGGAAAGGACCTCCCGGAACTCCTGCTTGATGCGCTTGCCCCGGTTCCTGACGTAATAGGCGTTGAGCTCCTCCAGGAAATCCACCATCGCTCCCGCGTTCCTCTTGCTCTCACCCCCGGCCTTCCGTTATATGATAGCCGCTCGCGGCCAGAAAGCAAAAGCGGACTGCCTGCCCGACTTGCGGTATATGTTATCATGCGACCAGTATAGAAATCGGATGGCTTGTCGGCTTGCTTTAGAGCGGGGAGGCAAAAATGGACGATCTTTACGTGCGGCTCATGCGGCGTTTGGACGAGTTTCCCGCCGGCGCCATGCCCTCGGAGAACCTTCTGGCCATATTGCGCCTGATCTTCGATGCGCAAGAGGCTGAACTGGCGGTGGAACTGCCATCCGGCCTGGAGGAGATCGGCTCCATCGCCGCCCGTCTGGGTCGCGATGAGGGGGAGCTGGAGACGATCCTTGAGCGCATGGCGGACAAAGGCCTGGTGCTGGCGCGCACCAAGGGAGGAAGGAGGCACTACTGCCTGCTGCCGCTGGTGCCGGGGATCTTCGAGATGCAGTTCATGAAGGGAGAGACCACCCCTGAAAAGCGGAGGATCGCAGAGCTCTTCGACGCCTATTACCACGAGGGATGGGGGGAGAAGAGCTGGTCCTCGCAGACGGCCCTGGCCCGGGTGATGATGGTGGAGGAGGAGATACCGCGCGGCGAGCAGGTGCTGCCCTATGAGAGGGTGAGCGAGTTCATCAAGGAATCCACCTACATGGCCCTCACCACCTGTTTCTGCCGCCACGAGGCGGAGCTCCTAGGCAGGTCGTGCGGCGCGCCCAAGGACGTGTGCATGTGCTTCGGACCATTCGCGGAATTCCTGGTGGAGAGGGGCTTTGCCAGAAAGGCAACCCGCGAGGAGGTCCTGGATGCCCTGGACCGGGCGGAAAAGGCGGGGCTGGTCCATATCACCGACAACATCCAGGACAAGATAAACTTCATCTGCAACTGCTGCGGCTGCTGTTGCGGCTTCCTGGGCACCATCACCAGGTTGAACATCGCGGGGGCTGTGGCCGCGTCGCGTTACACGGTAAGGGTGGACGGCGATCTGTGCAACGGCTGCGGGGAATGCACGGAGGTCTGCCAGGTAAGGGCGATGAGCGTCGAGGACGGACACGCGGTGGTGGAGACCTCGCGCTGCATAGGATGCGGCCTTTGCGTCGGCAACTGCCCCTCGGGCGCGCTGGAGGTGGAGGAACGCGAGGGGTGGCGCGAGCCGGCCGCAGATATCGTGGAGCTGGGGACAGCGGTGCTCAAGGAAAGAGGCAGGCTCTGACCGGATCCGTCCTCATTCCCCGGCCGTCCGTCTACGCGGCGGACCTCATCATCTTCAAGGATATTCGGAAGGCCACCCTCGGGCACGATCACGCACGGCGCCCTCCATGTGCGGTGAAGCCCTGCGTCGCGCTTGCCCGGCAGAGAACACGAGGGTAAAGACCATGATGCATTTGGAAGCGGCGCAAAGCCTGCCGCTTCCGGGTCGCGGCGGCGTGCCGGGCTTTCGTGGCCAGCGCTCGGGAGGGAAAGAGAAAGGCCCCCGCCGGGGCCATCCAGACCTGGTGGAGCCGATGGGATTTGAACCCACGACCTCTGCCGTGCGAAGGCAGCGCTCTCCCGCTGAGCTACGGCCCCTTTACGCAGGGCTATTCTAGCAGAAACCACCGGCGGCCTTCCACACGTCCGCCGTATGTCCGTGCCCCGCCGGGAACCGTCATCCGCCCCGGCATCTCGTATAGGATAAAGTATGGTCGTGGAAAGGACGGCCGCCGCCCGGAAGGAAGGCCGTTGACCGCGGTCAAGCCTGGCGGGAACGATGCGGGCGGAGTCCTTGAGCAGGCAGGGCTCGAGTGGACGGAAACGCTGGAGGAAAAAGAGGATGCTCGATCATCACGGGATTCGCCCGAGAAAGGCGAGGGTTGCCCTGCTGGCGCTCATATTAGGCCTCGTTCTCCTTACCGCAACGTCATGCGCCGGTGGCGGTTCAGGCACCCGGGGCGATGAGGAAGGAAACGGGGGCGGGAGCCCTTCCGGGGCGCGGCTCTCCTTTCTGGTCTGCGGCGACCCCCATGCCCGTACCGACCTGCTGCGAAAGATCATCGACCAGGCGCGGCCGGACGAGTTCCTGGTCATCGCGGGAGACATATCCACCGGCAAGGGGTGGGACGAGATGCGGGCCATGAAGGACTTCCTTGACGGGACGGGGATCGAGTACTACGCCATACCCGGCGACAACGATATGCCCCGCGGTGACGTCTCGGTCTTCCGGGGCGTATTCGGCACGGACCACTACAGCGTCGAGCGCGGGGGCGCCCGCCTGATATTCCTCAACGACGCGGTGCCGGGCGTGGGGTGCCCGGAGGAGCAGCTCGCCTGGCTGCGGGAGGAGCTCGCGAGCCCGCGGGAGGCGGAGATGGCGATCGCCTTCGCCCACGTGCCGCCGGGGGCGCCGGTGGAGGTGGGCAAGGGAGGATTCAGGTCCCGGGAGACGGAGAGCGGCCGGGAGATGCTGGACATCCTGGAGCGCGCCGGGGTGCCGGTCATCTACTGCGGGCATATCCACGCCTACATGCTCTACAGCTCCGGGCCTCCGAGGGTGGTGGTCAGCGGAGGCGCGGGCGCCGATCCCCATCTCTCCGAGGAAGCCGGCGGCTTCCACCACTTCCTGCGCGTCAGCGTGGAGGGCGGGGAGGTGAGGGAGGAGGTCGTCCGCCTCTGAACACGGCGCGGCCTCTCCTCTCCGGCGCGGCCCCTCCTCTCCGGCCCGGAGAAATGCAAGAGCGACCCTCTCCTCGCCGCGACTTTCGCCACCTCTTTCTCCTCGCCGTCGCAGCACTCCAGCGGAGAAAGACAAGAGCGACCCTCTCCTCGCCGCGACGCCTCGGGCTCCCGTGCCGCCGCCCGCAGGACGCGTAGTTCGAGGCCGGGATACCGCCGGCCCGCGGGTAAAGCCATCTGCCATGACCCGGCGACCGTGATGCTATCGGTCGGTGGAAAGAGCCTGACCAGGCCGCCTTCACGGGAAGTGCTTTGGCCCGCTCCGGACTCCTTCCCGGTGGGGCAAGTCCGGAAAGCGGTCCCGTCCGGCGTGAGGCGACCAATCACGCTGCTTTGCCGTGACCCCGAAAAGGGGAAGACCCCGTTGGGGGGAACGGGGTCTCGGGTCGGCAGCTAGTGTGCTTGCTTGCACCCATTGAGGGAATTGCCGGTAAACTCATGGGGGATACCTAGCTACCTCATTATCATTCTCGGAAGAAGGGGAGGGGGACTTTAGACCTTTTTTTCGGGAGCCAGGGGAAGCTCGGGAGCGCGGCCCTCATATGCCCAGCAGCTCGCGCAGCACGGTGGCCTGGCGGCGGGATACCGGTATCCGGCTCTCCTTCTCGTCGGTGAGGGTTACGATGAGGGAGTTGCGGGAGAGCCTTACGATCTGGTTGACCTTCCTGAGGTTGACGATGAAGCTGCGGTGGGTGCGGAAGAAATAGCGCCGGTCCAGCATCTTCTCCAGCTCGGACAGGCTGTAGGTGGTGAGGTAGGACTCGTTGTAGGTGTGCAGGTTGGCGTATTCCAGCCTGGTGTCGATGTAGTAGATGTCCTCCATGGGGATGAGCTTGATGGTGTCGCCCTTCTGCACCGGGACCTGCTCCAGTCGCGGAAGCTCCCTGGCGGTCTCCTGCGCGCTCTTGCGGGACCTGCCCACGCGGTCCAGCACCACCTTGACCCTGGCGGCCAGCTCCAGGGGGCTGAAGGGCTTGGGGACGTAGTCGTCCGCCCCGCCGCGCAGCCCGATGACCTTGGACTGCTCGTCGTCGATGGCGGTGAGCATGATCACGGGGATGTCCCTGGTCTCCTCGTCCTCCTTGAGCCGCATGAGCACCTGCCAGCCGTCCACCTTGGGCATCATCACGTCCAGGATGACGAGGTCCGGGTCCACTTCCTCCACCATCTTCAGGCCCTCCTCGCCGTCCGCGGCCAGGAAGACCTCGTAGTTGTCCAGCCTGAGGTTCAGCTCGACCACGTTAGAGATGGCCGGGTCGTCCTCGATGAGCAGTATGCGGTATTTGTCCTCCCTGCTCTCGCTCATGCGCCCTCACCGTCGCTCCCGCGGCGCCTGCCGCGCTGCCTTTTCATAAGGATTTTCGTCACCTCGCCCCCTCATCTTGATACAGGCCCGCGGCTCCGGGCCCCATCGCGCGAGGGTGCTCCGCCGCGGCGCGGGCTACCGGGGACGCGATGGGAGAGGCCGTCGCGCGCCGGCCCTTTCCCCCCGACGCCTTTTCTGTCCGGCTGCCCGCCGATGGTGGAGGTGCCGGTCTCGCGCGCCGCTCCTTCCCCTCCGGATGCCGGAGCAGGGAGCCGGCGGGAGCTCACTTGGTGCGGCGGTCGATGAAGTAGGTGCTGCCGGGGATGGACTTGGCATAGTTCAGGGTCTCCTTGGCGATCTCACCCACCTCCCAGTGGGTGGAGATGCGCCTCCGGTAGTTGCTCGCCACCCCGATGCTCAGGGTCATGATGGGGACGTAGTTGTCGCGGCCCAGGCGGTCCACCAGTATGGAGTATCCCCTGCGCAGGTCCTCCTCCCGGTAGAGGGACCTCACTTGCTCGTCGAACTCGGTGATGATCCTCTCGGCGATGAGGGCGGCCTTTTCGGGCGTGGTGATGACCACGAAATCGTCGCCCCCGCCGTGGCCGATGAAATCGTCCACGTTGCCCAGCTTCTTCACCGCCTCGTCCACGATGTCCGCGAGCATGCGGATTGCCCGGTCCCCGGTGGGGAAACCGTAGACGTCGTTGAAGGGCTTGAAGTTGTCGATGTCCACGTAGAGGGCGGAGAAGCGCAGGTTCCTGGCGATGCGGCGCTTGGTCTCCGCCTCGATGGAGATGCTTCCGGGAAGGCCGGTGAGGGGGCTGATGTCGCGCTTCTGCCGCGCCCGGATGAGGTTGATGGTGATGCGCGCCACCAGGTCGGAGAAATCGAAAGGCTTGGTGATGAAGTCGTCGGCGCCCGCCTCGATGCTCGCCACCTTATCCTGGGCCTGGGTGCGCGCCGAGAGCATGACCACGGGGATCTGGTTGGTCCTCCCGTCCGCCTTGAGGCGGCGGCAGACCTCCAGGCCGTCCACCTCGGGCATCATGATGTCGCAGAGGATGAGGTCCGGCTTGAGCTCGTGCACCAGACGCAGGGCCTCCTCGCCGTCGCGGGAGGTGATGACCTCGTACCCCTCCACCTCGAGGTTGAAGCGGATGATGTCCAGGATGTTCCTCTCGTCGTCCACCACCAGCACCCTGATGGGGGTCTCCCTGGATTCCTCCATGGCCCCTCCTTTCAAGCCTCCACCGGTCCCGCGCTCTCTTCCACCGGCCGGCAACCCGCCTCCGGCGAGCCCTCGCGCCGCTGCGCCAGGGGGAGGGTGAAATGGAAGGTGCTGCCGGCCCCCGGTTCGCTCTCCACCCAGATGTTCCCGCCGTGGGCCTCGATGATGCTCTTGCTCACGTAGAGGCCGAGGCCGGTCCCGTAGATCTCCCTCGTGGCCCGGTTGTCCACGCGGTGGAACTTGTCGAAGATGTAGGGAAGGTGCTCGGGGGGGATGCCCACGCCCCGGTCGGCGACCTTGAACTCCACCCTGTGGCGGCCCTGCTCCAGGCTGACCATCACCTCTCCCCCGGAGGGTGAGTATTTGATCGCGTTGTCCACCAGGTTCATGATCACCTGCTCGATCTTGTCGGGGTCGGCGCAGACCGGGTCAAGGCTGGGGGGAGCGTACAGCCGGATGGTGTGCCGCGACGAATGGCCTTCCAGCTTGCCGATGACGATGCGCGAGAGGGCGGCGAGGTCGAAGTCGCGCTTCTTGAGCTCGAGCCGGCCCGATTCTATGCGCGAGACGTCGAGGATATCGGAGACCAGGCGCGCCAGGCGGTCGGTCTCGTCCTCGATGACGCGGAGAAATTCCTGCCGGGTGTCCTCGTCGAACTGCACGTCGCCTCGGCGTAGGGTGGCGGTGTAGGCCTTGATGGAGGTGAGGGGGGTGCGGAGCTCGTGGGATACGGTGGATACGAAATCGGATTTCGCCTGCTCCAACTCGCGCAGCTTGGTGATGTCCCGCACCACGGCGATGATGCCGATGCGCTCGCCCGGCGAGGTCTCGATGATGGAGGTGCGGATCTCCAGTATCTCCCTGCCCCCGGGTCCGGACGCGATCTCCTCCTCCAGCTCCAGGCCGGTGTTGAGGCTGCGCAGCAGGGTGCTGGCGATGTCCGGGTTGGCGATGACCTCCTTGAGGTGACGGTTGACCGACTGCCGTGAGGGGGGCAGGCCGAGGATGCTCTCCGCCGCGGGGTTGACGAGGATCACCTCCGCCTCGTTGTTGACGGCGATGACCCCGTCGTTGAGGGAGTGGAGCATGGCCTCCGTGCGCCGCTGGTCCTCGCTTATGAGGCGGTAGAGGTTGGCGTTCTCCAGGGCTATGGCCGCCTGGTTGACGAAGAGCGCCAACAGCCGCAGGTCGTCCTCGCCGAAAGCCCGCTCTGCGCGCCGCGAGGCGATCTCGATCACGCCCTTGGCGACTCCCTGCCAGGTGAGGGGGGCGGCCAGGTAAGAGTGCTCACCCTCCAGTGAAGCCCCCCAGGGCGTGTCGCGCCCGGGCTCGATGCGGGCGTGACGCTGCGGGGCCCCCTTGCGTAAAGCCTCCCCGGCCAGCCATTCCCCGTGGGTGAAGGAGACCTCCATCGCCTCCTCCCCCAGGCCCAGTACGGCCCTGACGCGGTAGCGCCCGTCGCCCTCGCGCAGCGAAAGCACCCCCACCTCCCCGGCCACCAGGCTCACGGCCCTTTCCAGCAGGAAGGACAGGAGGTTGTGCGTGTCCACCTCGTCCACCAGGGATCTCCCGACCTCGTAGAGGGCGGTCTGCTCTTCGACCCTGCGGGCGATGAGCAGCATGAGGTCGTCCCGGATCTCGTCCACCTTGACCCGCTCGGTGATGTCCTCGAGGATGATCACCATGCCCCCGCTCGCCTCGTATCCGGCGCGGATGGGCGAGGCGCTCACGGAAAGGACGCGATCCTGGGTCCCGCCCGCCATGTGCACCTCCACGTGCCGCTGTTTCTCCCCGCCCCCGGCGGCGGCCTCCTCCAGAAGCTGCCAGAGCGCTTCCGCCTCCGTGAGGATGGGTTCCAGGAGCTCGCGCAGGGTGCTCTCGCGGGTGATCTCCAGGCCGAGGAGGTCCCGCGCCGCCTGGTTGGACATCACCACCCTGCCCGCGGCGTCGGTTACCAGCAGGCCGCTGGTCATGCTCTCCACGATTACCTCGCTGCGGGATAGGATCATCTGGTACAGCTCCGACCTGGCGATGACCGAGGCGGCCAGGTTGGATACGGTCACCAGCATGCGCAGGTCCTCCGGGGTGAAGGAGCGCGGCTCGCCGCTCGCGAAGCTCAGCACCCCCACCAGCTCCCCGCCCACCAGGATGGGGGCGGCGAGGGCGGAACGCACCTTCCTGCGCGCCCCCGGGAAGGCGGCGAAACGCGGGTCTGCGCCGACGTCGTTGACGATGATGGGCGCTTTCTCCGCGGCCACCCAGCCGATGAAGCCCTCGCCCACAGGGATCTCTATCTGCTCCTCGAGCTCGCCGGGACGCGCTCCCGACGCCCTGACCACAAGCCTTTCGCTCCTGCGGTCCAGTAGCCGCACCGAGCTTATCTCGGTATGGAAGAAGGAGGCGGTGGCGGTGAGCAGGTCGTGCAGGGCCTTCTCCAGGTCCACCTCCTGCATGAGGGAAGAGCTCAGACGGTAGAGGGTCTCCATGCGTTCCGCCTTGCTCTGCTCCTTGCGGTCCAGCTCCGCGAGGTAGGAGAGGAGCACCGAGGTACCCAGCAGGGTCAGCACGTTTATGAACAGGCGCGCCCCGCCGCTCGAGAGGTCGAAATCCCTGGCGGCACAGGAGACCACGTAGGCGGCGCTGACGGCGCCCGCGAACAGGAGGGTGACGGTCCAGCGGTCGTAGAGGGCCGCGGTGGCGCTGAGCAGGAAGAGGAGGGGGAAGAGGGGGCTTGCGATGCCGCCGGTGTGGTAGATGAGAGAACACACCAGCAGGGCGTCCAGGCCCAGCAGGGGCAGGCTCCACCTCCCCGTCTCACGCGCCGCGAAGGGGATGCGAGAGGCGTGGTAAGCCAACCCCAGGGCGAACATGGCGGCCGTGGTCGCTATCCAGGGCCAGTACCTCGTGCCCTCGCCCGTGTACAGGGGGTAGAACCCCACCGCTAGGAAGGCTATCCAGTGGGACAGCGGAAGAAGCTTGGCCGACTTCATCGGGTTATCCCCTCTTGGCTTGCCCGGAGGGTTCCGGCTGTTACCGGTTCGTGAAGCCCTCCTTTCCAGCGTCCAGTTTTATATCGAAAGCGCGGGGTGTAAACTTGATAAAACCGAAAACGCGGGGATACGGAGCGGCCAGGAGGGTAAGACGGCATGGCCCTGCAGGTGGGGATCATCGGGCTTCCCAACTCCGGAAAATCGACCATCTTCAACGCCCTCACGCGGGCCGGGGCACAGGTGGCCGGTTACCCCTTCTCCACCGTGGACCCCAACTACGGGGTGGCCGCGGTCCCCGATGCCCGCCTGCAGAGGGTGGCGGGGGCGGCGGGGTGCGCGAAGGTGGTGCCGGCGGACCTCCGGGTGGTGGACATCGCCGGCCTGGTGGAGGGGGCGCACCGCGGCGAGGGGCTGGGGAACCAGTTCCTGGCGCACATCCGCGAGGTGGACGCCGTGGCCCACGCCGTACGCTGCTTCTCCTCCCCGGACGTGGCCCACGTGCGCGCGGAGATAGACCCGGTTAAGGACATCCAGGTGGTGAACACCGAGCTTATCCTGGCCGACCTGGCGGCGGTCGCCAGGCGCAGGGAGAGGATAGGCAAGGCGGCAGCGAGCGGGGACCGGGAAAAAGCCCGGGAACTGGAGGTGCTGCGCAAGGTGGAGGAGGGGCTGGACGAGGGGATCCCGGTGCGGGCCATGGGGCTGGCGGCGGAGGAGAGAAGGGAGCTGGACGGCCTTTACCTCCTGACCGCCAAGCCGGTGATCTACGTGGCCAACCTCGGCGAGGAGCAGCTCCCCGACGGAGGTCCCCTGCTGGAGGCGGTGCGCGAGCTGGCCGTGGAGGAGGGGGCGCAGTGGGTGGGCTTCTGTGCCCGGCTGGAGGCGGAGCTCGAGGAGCTGGAGCCGGGAGAGCTGGAGGAGTTCCTGGCCGCATACGGCATCGAGCGGCTGGGCCTGGAGGAGTTCGCCGCGCGCTGCTACGAACTCCTGGGCCTCATCACCTTCTTCACCACCGAGTCGGGGGAGTGCAGGGCTTGGCCGCTGCGGGACGGGGGCACCGCGGCGGAGGCGGCGGGAAAGATCCATACCGACATGGAGAGGGGCTTCATCCGCGCCGAGGTCGTCGGGTGGGAGGAATTCCTGTCCTACGGCTCTTTCCACGCGGCGAGAGAGGCCGGCGCGGTGAGGATCGAGGGACGGGACTACGTGGTGCGGGACGGGGACGTCATGCTCTTCAGGTTCTCCTGATACGCGCGCGCGCCTCGGCCAGCTTTCCCTCCAACTCTTCCAGGCGCGGCGCGAGAAGGGAAGACAGCCACCCCGTGACGGAGAGGGTCTCCGCGAGGCTTGACGGGGAGGCGTCGAGGGAGGAACGCACGCGGTCCATGAGCTGGTTGTGGGATGCGGCGTCGCCGGCCTCCCCTTTCACGCAGGCCTGGATGAAGTCCTGGGCGGCGCCCGCCAGGCCGGATATCGCCGCGAGGGCGGCTCCGGTATCCATTCCCTCGGCGGAGACCGACTCCACGGCGGCGCGTGCTCTCTGCAGCGCGTCCGCGGCCGCTTCGGCGTGAAGGCGGGCGGGGGACAGGTCGGGGGGCGAGGACCCCAGAGCCTGGTTATGGGCGGCGATGGCATCGGCGAGGGCCCCGCGCGCTTCCGCGTAAGAGGCCTCTCCCTCGTGGAGCGGGCGGAGGCCGCCCATCGCCTCCCTTGCTCCGCTCAGTGCGGCCGCCAGGGCTTCCTGTGCTTCGCCCAGCAGGGCCAGCCCCGCAAGGATATCCTCCCCTTCCGCCGCCTCCGGCGCGCCGTCAACCTCACCGACCTGCAGCTGCAACTGCTCCTCGAGAGCGCGGGCCCGCTCGCGCTCACTCTCCAGGAGGGCCAGGCATTCCTGCAGCGCGATGTCCAGGGCGTCCGCGCCGCCGCCCGGCTCCCTCCACCGCCCGGCCAGCGAGGCGGTGTTCTCGAGGATGGCGAGGGCGTTCTCACCGGCCGCCGCGACGTCCATGACCTCCCGGGTGGAGGAGGAGCGGAGGTGGCGGATGAGCAGCGAGGACGCCGCCCCCGCCGCCAGCACCAGGATGGCGAGGACGAAGAGGATCCTGGAACGAGTTTCCAGCTTGTTCAACCCACATCACCCCCCGTGTCCCGGCCCCGCGAGGGAGTCGCCTCGGCATCGATGCATGGTTCCCCGGGGGAGGGCCGGGTCCGGCCTTCATCTGGACCGCCGCCGGGCGCGCTCCCGCGCCGCTACGGCGGGGTGTTTAACCACGGGGTGTGCCCTTCTCCCCAGGTAGGCTCCTGTGGTTTCGCGCCCACGCAGCTCTGCCCCGGCCGGAAGGAACGCCGCCCAGTCAGATTCCTGAAGGCGGGGGCCCTACACACGACCTTTCATCTACTCCGGCCTCAACCCTTTTTCAGCAGGTGTCTGATGACCATGACGGCGCCGGCGTGGGGGTCGATCTCCCGCGTCTCCACCAGCTTGCTCACCAGCTCCCTCATCTCGGGATCTTCCTCCAGGGCGCGCATCACCGTCCTCGCCACCCGGCGGTTGATGATCTCCAGCAGCTCGGCGAGGATCCTTTCCCTGGCCTTTTTTTCCAGCAGGCCTTCGCGTTTCAGATATTCGTAGTGGTCCTGGATGGCGTCGGCTAGCTCCTCCATCCCCTGGCCGGTGGTGGCCACGGTGCGGATCACCGGGGGCGTGCGGCCGTCGGGGCGTTCGGACATCTCCAGCATCATGAGGATCTCGGTGTAGGTGCGGCCCGCGTCCTCGCGGTCGGCCTTGTTGACCACGAAGACGTCCCCGATCTCCATGATCCCCGCCTTGATGGCCTGGATCTCGTCGCCGCCGCCTGGCATGGTCACCACCACGGAGGTGTGGGCCAGCCTGACGATATCCACCTCCACCTGTCCCGCGCCCACCGTCTCCACGATGACCACGTCCTTTCCAAAGGCGTCCAGGATGTTCAC
Source organism: Actinomycetota bacterium (assembly GCA_014360645.1). Classification (NCBI taxonomy): domain Bacteria; kingdom Bacillati; phylum Actinomycetota; species Actinomycetota bacterium. Next base: position 103,436 of record JACIXD010000001.1, read on the forward strand.
GGCGTCGTTGGTGGCCACGGAGATGCCGCCCAGCGCGCCCCGGGTGCCCATGGAGCGGATGAACACCCCGGGGTCGGTGGCCAGGTCCTGCATGCGCACGCGGTCGCCCAGGATGGCGCCGCCGCTGAAGGGGCTGGTGGGATCGATGGCCACGATGCCCACGCTCTTCCCCCGTGCCCTGAGCACCTTGGTGAGGGAGTTTACAAGCGTGCTCTTTCCCGCCCCCGGCGCCCCGGTGATACCCACGATATGGGCCTTACCGGTATGCTCGTGCAGGCGCTGGATGGGCTCGCTGGCCGCCGGGTCGCCGTTCTCAACCAGGGTGATGAGGCGCGCCACCGCCCTCCGGTCGCCCGCCAGAAGACGCGAATACAGATCGTCCATATCGCCTCCTTTTCGCATTCCCGCATCTATTCTTCATATTGCGGCGTCCGGGGTCAACCTCGCGCGCCTTGCGCCCGCCATGGAGGAATCATATAATATATATAAGTTATATAATTGAGCTGCAGGGTGCGGAAAGGGGGTGCGGGGAGCGGGAGCCCCGGCGCTCGCCGCGCCCATGCCGGCCGGACGGGGCTCTGCGGATATGGAACTGGTGGCGGTCTTCAACAGCACCAAGGGGGTGCTGTTGGCGGAGAGGGCCATGCTGGCGGACACCCCGCCCTCGCGGCGGCGCGGGCTCCTGGGCACCGACCGCCTGGAGGACGGGAGCGGGATGGTGCTCGTGCCCTGCCGTCAGGTGCACACTTTCGGCATGCGCTATGCCATCGACGTGGTCTTCGTGGACAGGTCCCTGAGGGTGCTGCGCGTGGTGGAGGGGATGAGGCCGTGGCGCCTCGGAGCCCCGGTGCCCCGGGCCGCGGCCGCCATCGAGCTTCCCGACGGCAAGGCGGCGGACACGGGTACGGCGCCGGGTGACGCGATACAGCTCTTTGGCTTCCCGCGATAGGCGTGCGCCCCCGCGGGGCGGGGAGGGGGGCCGCCGGTACGGCGCCGGGTCATTGAAGGCGCCGCCACCGCCCCCTATGATAAGGGGACGGAAGGAGAAAGGCGGCGGCATGTCCACGGTGTTCAGAGATATAGAAAGGTACAGGCGCGGCGGGGAGAGCGAGCGCATGTCCGACCGCGTGGTGGTGGAGCTCCCCCTGGAGATAAGGGTCAACGGCATGCCGCTGGTGGCGCTGATGCGCATGCCCGGCATGGACAAGGAGCTGGCGGTGGGGTTCTGCCTCACCGAGAAGGTCATCCGCAGCGTGTCTCAGATCAGGCTGCTCAGGCACTGCGGGAGCATGGAACGGGAACTCGGCGAGGGGCGCGAGGTCGAGGACACCGCCCTGGACCGCGGCAACGTGGTGGAGCTGGAGGTGGAGGAGCCGGGAGAGAGGGAGCGGTTCTCCGCCACCTATCTGGTGCGCACCGGATGCGGCGGGGCGGACATCTCGGCCATAGAGGACTACCACGAGGGCGAGGTGACCTCCGGGCTGCAGGTCGAGGAGTCCGTTATCTACGGCCTGGGCGAGGAGCTCACGCGGCGGCAGGAGGTCTTCCGCGGCACGGGGGGGACCCACGGGGCCGGGATCTTCACCGCCGTCGGAGAGGCGGTGGTGGTGGCGGAGGACGTGGGAAGGCACAACGCCCTGGATAAGGCGGTCGGCTGGTGCGCCCTGCGCGGCGCGGCCCTCGAGGACAAGGTCCTGGTGCTCTCCGGGCGCGTCAGCTACGAGATGGCCCTCAAGGCGGTGAGGGCGGGGATACCGGTGCTTGTCTCCATGGCTGCCCCTACCTCCCTGGGCTTGAGGGTGGCGGAGGCGGCGGGCCTCACCGTGGCGGGCTTCTCCGACGGCAGGAGGTTCAATGCCTACACTCATCCCTGGAGGATCGCGCGGTGACGTGCGGGGGTGAGGGCGGGGCGCGGCGGGAGGAGTTCGCGGCCGCGGTGCTGGCTGGGGGGCGGGGGAAGCGCCTGGGCATGGACAAGGCGCGGCTGCAGTTCGAGGGCCGACCGGTCCTGGATCACATCCTCTCCGTGCTGCTGGAGATCTTTCCGGAGGTACTGCTGGTGGTCCAGGGAGGTGACTCTCCCCTGGCGGCGTCGGGAGGCGAAAGGGTGAAGGTGGTCGCCGACCTCATCCCCGGCAAGGGCCCGCTGGTGGGCATCTACACCGCACTCCGGCACGCTCCCGCGCCCTACGTCTTCGTCATGGCCTGCGACATGCCCTACCCCAGCCCGCCGCTCATCAGGCGCCTGCTCGCGGCCGCCCCCGGGAGGGAGGCGGTGGTGCCGCGGCGCGGCGAGTATATCGAGCCGCTCTTTGCGGTGTACGCCCGCTCCATACTGGACAGGGTGCGCTCGCGCGTGGAAGAGGGGCGCCTGAAGATACACGAACTGGTGCGCGAGCTGGACGTGCGCTACCTGGACGAGGAAGAGATCGCCGCCAGCGACCCCCATTTCCGCTCCTTCTTCAACATCAACACCGTCGAGGACCTCCTGCGCATGGAGGCGGACCACTTCGGCATGCCCCCCGGTCCGGCCGGGGCTTGACCTCCCGCTTCTCCGGTAGAGCCGTCGATAAAGAGATGACCTCGGCATGCCCGCGGTCCGGCCGGGGCGTGAACCGCCCCATGCCGTGCCCTTCAGGGGCGGACTGAGGCCGGTATCCGGTGCCCCGGCGGTGAGCGTATAATCTCCTCGGGAGGTTCTTCCGCGCAGAGGAGGGGTTGTCTTTGACCTTCGGGCATGTCGGAAAGACCGGGAAGGATGCCCCGCCAGACCGTCACCGGGAATCGGTACGGCCCTTTCATCCCATGGACATCGGCCGCCCCCGCCTGTTGCAGAGTAAGCTCATATGAAGGGCGTGGTCGGAGCGGCCATGGTCTCTCTTCAGCTACGCCGGGACACCGGCGATATCCGCGTGCTCGCGGGGCAGGTCCCTTCCCGGCGCTCTCGCAGCGGGGAGGACCGCGGGGGGGCGGCAGGCCGTTGGGACCTGGGAGGTGAGATGTCATGACGGGTAGAGAACGCATGCTCACGGCCTTCGAGCGCCGTGAGCCGGACCGGGTGCCGGTGTGGGAGATGGCCTTCAACGAGGAGTCCATCATCAAGCTGGGAAGGCTTTACACCGATGACCTGCCGCCGGTGAAGTTCGCCCAGCAGATGAGCATGGAGGAGAAGGTGAAGCTCCTCAACACCCTCTTCACCGTGGCGCGGGAGCTGGAGCTGGACGGCATCACCTCCATCGGGCTGCTGGGCACGGAGCCCGTGGACGAGGAACACGTGAGGGACGGGTGGGGCAGGATCCTGAGGGTGAGCGAGGAGGGGGAGGCCACCGCGGTGGGCGGTCCCGTCTCCGATCCCTCCGACCTCAAGGGGTTAAAAGCCTACCATCCCCAGCCCACGGACTTCCTCATGCTCATGGCCGCGGTGGGCAACCTCGGCGATGGCGTTGCCCAGGTGCTGGTGCAGCCCGGCCCCTTCCGCGAGAGCTGGAGCCTGCTGGGGAGCATGGAGAAGCTCCTCTACCACTACATGAAGAACCCGGGGTTCGTGAAGGACCTCGCGCAGGTGGTCACGGACTACATCCTGGAGGTCGTGGACATGGCGGCGGACAACGGCGCGGACATCATCGCCCTCGACGGCGACCTCGCCTTCAACCAGACCACCCTCATGTCTCCGGCGCAGTACGAGGAGTTCGTCTTTCCCTACCACTGCCAGATCACCGCCCAAGCCCACCGCCGGGGCCTGCTCATCTTCAAGCACTCCGACGGCAACATGTGGCCGATCATGGACGGCATCGTGAACGCCGGATTCGACGGCTTCCACCCCGTGCAGCCGCAGTGCATGGACATCGGCGAGGTGAAGCGGAAGTACGGCGACCGCCTGTGCATCCTCGGCAACATCGACTGCACTTACCTCCTGCCCTTCGGCAGCGAGGAGGAGGTGGAGGAGAGCGTGAGGGAGACGATAAGGGTGGCCGCTCCGGGCGGGGGTTATATCATCAGCTCTTCCAACTCCATCCATCCCGGCTGCAAGCCGGAGAACTACGTGGCCATGGTCAGGGCGGCCCGGCGCTACGGCGCCTATCCCATAGACATCCCGGAATGAGGAGGCGGAGATGCAGGAGATACTGGACGGCATCAGAAACGCGGTCCTGTAGGGCGAGGAGGAGGCGGCTCGCAGGCTGGTGGAGGAGGCGCTGGAGAGGGGCGTGCTCCCCAGGAAGATCATGGAAGAAGCCATGATGCCCGCCATGGAGGACATAGGGGAGCGCTTCTCCCGCGGGGAGGCCTTTATCCCGGAGCTCATCGTCGCCGCCGAGGCCATGCAGAGGGGCATGGAGGCTCTGAAGCCCCGTCTCGGGGGGGAGGAGCGCGGACGCGGGCTGGTGGTGCTGGGCACGGTTCACGGGGACATACATTCCATCGGCAAGAACCTGGTGCGCATGTGCCTGGAGGGGGCCGGCTTCGAGGTCGTGGATATCGGCGAGGACGTCAAGACCGAGCGGTTCGTGGAGGCCTACCGCGAGCACCGGCCGGACATCCTGGGGCTGTCGGCGTTGCTCAGCTCGACCATGCAGCGCATCCCCGAGGTCATCGAGGCGGTGCGGGCCGAGGACTCCGGCGCGGTGATCATGGTGGGGGGAGCGCCGGTGACCCTGGAGTTCGCCGACCAGGCCGGCGCCGACGGCTACGCGCCCAACGCCTTCGAGGCCGCCCGCAGAGCGCAGGAACTGCTGGCCTAGGTGACGCCGGCGTTCCTCGCCGCATCACCCCTGTATGCGTGGCTCTATAATGTCGCGGGACGCTTTCCCTTCGCTGCCGTGCTCTATCATGCATTGGGTGATCTTGCGAGGGGAGCGATCGCCGATGCGTCGGTGTTCGCCGAGGTAGGCGTGGAGATGGTGATGGCGCTGGTCGTAGCCCTTGCCGCATAAAGGTGGATGAGCAGGCGATCTGCGTGAGCGTCGGCGAAGAGGACCGGTCACCAGAAGAGGTTGGCCACGCCGAAGGCGATGAAGATGACGCCGGAGACGCGCCGCATCCATGCCTGGGGGACCAGCCTGCTCAGCCCCGCCCCCAGCAGCGCCCCGATGAGCGAGGTTGCCCACAAGGCAAGCGTGCCCCCCGCGAAGACCAGGGCCGGGTAGGAGTACTTGGCGGTGAGGGCGAGGAGAGAGAGCTGCGTCTTGTCCCCCAGCTCCATAAGGCACACCATCAGGAAGGCGGTGAGCAGGGGGCCGCGGCCGCGCTTCGCACCTATCTCCGCTTCCCCGCGGTCCTCCTCGCATTCTCCGCCCTCCTCGTCTTCACGTCGCTTCTCTCTCTCCGGCAGCAGCATGAACAGGCCGAAGAGGATGAAGACCGCCGAGACGGAGTACTTGATGACGTTTTCAGGCACCAGCTCGTAGAGCACCACCCCCACCGATACCGCCAGCGCGTTGAGTAGCGCGAAGGCCGCCGCGGCTCCCAGGAACACCTGCCTGAAACCGCACTTGGCGCTGAGGGTGAGGATTACCAGCTGCGTCTTATCACCCAGCTCGGCGACGAAGATGAGGCCGAAGGAGGCCAGAAGCGCTCTCCACCACATGGAACCAGATTAACACATGGGGTCAGCCCCGGACATGGGACAAAAAGCAGCGCTTTCCCTTGCGCTATCTTTCCGCCGTCAGCGAGATGCTTCCTCGGTGGGCAGCGGCCGATTACCCGTCGCCCGGAACCCCGGAAGATCACGGCACCAGTATCTCTCGGAATGTTTCACGAGTCTTTCCAGGGCGGGGGGAAAAGACGCTTGGGCCGGATGTCCGGTGGCGCTGGATGAAGATGTTCAACGACAATGTCCCATGTCCGGGGCTGACCCCATGAAAAAAGAGGCGATGCGGCGGGCGTATTCCGGTCCCGCCACCAGGGAGACGTCGTTATGTCCGGCTCCTCGCACCAGATAGAGCTCCTTGGGCTCGGGCGCGGCCTCATAGAGCGACAGGCCCTCCTCCAGCGGGATGAGCTCGTCGCGGTCGCCGTGTATGACCAGCACCGGGCAGCGCACGCGCCTCAGTTTGGAGATGGAGTCATAGGTCTCGCCCAGGGGGACGTTTCCGGGAAGAAAGGGAAAGAGCTTTTTGGCCACGCTCGTGAGGGAGGTGAAGGTGGACTCCAGCACCAGGGCCCGAAATCCGCGCCCCTGGGCTATCTCGCAGGCCACCCCGCCGCCCAGGGATTTGCCGAAGACGATGGTCTCCTCCTCCCCGATGCCCCGCTCACCCAGCCAGCGCAGGGCGGCCCTGCCGTCCAGGTAAAGCCCCGCCTCGTGGGGCTCGCCGCCGCTCTTGCCGTAGCCGTGGTAGTCGATGAGCAGCATGCGGCATTGCAGGGGCGCGAGCTCTTCCCTCACCAGCGACCAGCTGTATACCTCCTGGGCGTTTCCGTGGAGGAAGAGGATGGTCGGGGCGCCCGCGGGCTCGGGCCACCACAGGCCGTGGATGCGCACCCCGTCCTCGCACTGCAGCCAGACCTCCTCGGCGCCGACGGCCCACCGGGGAGGAGGCAGGTCCGCGGGGAGGCGGTCGGGGTAGTAGAGGAACCTGCGCGCCAGCCCATCCAGACCCTTCAATGCCATCACCTCCGCATCATTCTAACCGAGGAGATGGGGATGAAGCGAGCGGCGGCCGGGGAGGGCGCGCTATCTCGGGGCGGGCAGCCGGCACGGCACCTGTCCTCGCCAAGAATATGACAGGGGGAGGCAAAGCCGGAGAAAAGAGTGATATGATCATGACATCTGCTCAGGAACACGCTGAATGTAGGTGCTTTAAGCCCATGACGCAACCTCATGTTGTGCCGGCGCCATCCCTTCCTGAGCTAACGGACCAATCGTAAAGGCGATTTCTTGCGGGTGCCGGCCGCCCGCAACAGGGCGACAGAGCGCCCGTGGGTGCTAGAATAGCGCGGGAGGCCCGAAAGGGGCGGATCCCCGAACGGCACCCCCCTGGCTGGCATGGCCGATGCGGGCGAGGAGCGGCGCCCCTGCGCACGCGGGGCCGTTTTGTGCCGATGCAGAGGAGACACGGGCAGCGGCACGGCGACGCGGGGGCAGGAGGAAAGGAAGAAGGCATGAAGGGACACGGGAGCAGGCTCGGAGCATTGCGGGCATCGCTGTGGTGTCTGGCCGGGTTAGAGGCGGTTCAGCGGTCATTGCCCTGCCACTGGGGCGACGCCTTCATCGAGGAGCACAGCCCGCTGCGTCTGTTCATGCTCAAGCACTACGCGCGCATCGAGGTGCGGCTGCTGTCCGTCCTCTTCTGGATCCTCAACCTCCAGTACCGTTTCCCGGTCTTCGGCAGGACCTGGGTGAAAAGACTCTCCTACTACGCCGCCGGGAAGTTCGTGGGCGAGCACATGGTCGCCGGGCAGGTCATGACCCTGGAGGAGATGCTGGAGTTCATCGACGGCCTGCCGGACGAGAACCTGATAGCGGTGGGGCCCTGCCGCTGCCGCCTGGCCACACGCGCCTGCGACCACCCCATGGAGACGGACATATACATCCTGACCGGCGCCCCCATATGGCTGGAAGTATTTCCCAAAGACTACCGCCCCATCGACAAGGAGGAGACGAAGCGGATCGTGAGGGAGAGCTACGGGATCGGGCTGGTCCCCATGGTGGACCGGCACATGTACTACCGCGGCAACGCCAACTACTTCGTCATCTGCAACTGCTGCGGCTGCGCCTGCGTGCCCATCCGCGGGTACCGCTACTACAAGGAGGTGGGCTTTCGCTTCATCCCCTCCACCTACCGCTCCGTGGTGGACCTGGAGAGGTGCGAGGGGTGCGGGACCTGCGTCGAGGTCTGTGCCTTCGAGGAGCGGCGGCTCATCGATGGCAGGGCGCAGGTGCTCTCCTGCCAGGGATGCGGGCAGTGCGTCAGGGCTTGCCCCAACCGGGCCAACCGCATGGTCGGGCGCTAGAAAGCCCCGTCCCATCACCGGTCCGGCCGCCCCTCCATTAGAATGCCAGGGGCCGGGTCTGCTGTTTTCGTGAAATAGATCTTTGCCCTTCGAGCACGGTGAATCGAGACGTTTTTCCGGTGACCATCGACGCAGGGCGGGGCCTTCGCTCTTCAGTTGACACGATACCGGCGTTCTTCGGGGACCATCGACGCAAACGAAGATCCGGGATATCCCCCGCGACATCCCTCAGAAGCGGCGGATGGCGGCAACCCCCGTCTTGGTGGGCATGAGCTCTCCCGGCGTTACGATCACGCGGCCACCTCTTTTCAGGACCAGTTCCGAGAGGTCGTCCAGGAGGTCGTCCACCTCGGGATGTTCCAGGCTCGCTCTCCCGATCCTCCCCGTTTTTTCATCCAGCCGCCCGGGGATATGGCGGTCGGCCTCCACCAGCAGGGTGGCTATGCCGCTTGCTACGGCGGATCTGGCCACGGAACCCAGGTCCTCGGCGGTAAGACCCGCGGTCCTCGCCTTCCGAAACTCCTCGATATAGCCTTCCATCTCGGCGTTGTAGCGTGGCTCATACACTTTCCATGCGAGTTCACGGAACTCCTCCGGGGAAAGGGCGTAAGGGTCGCGCTCGATCCCGGCTTCCAGCAGCAAGGGGTTCTTGCTGATCTTGCGGAACATCCCCTGGTGTTCGGGCAATGCCGCCAGTATCAAGGGCAACCCGGATGGAAGGGAGTGGTGTTCCATGACCGCCCCGTCGATGATGCGGAAGAAGCGCTCCGTTTCCTTGCCCACCTCGTCCTTTCTGGACCCGTGGCCGTGATACATGGCGGGACCTTCGACTCCCTTACCATACGAGGCGACCGTCAGGTGAGGTTCGGAGCGGCTCTCCCCGATGCCCTGCGCGCGGGTGCGTGGCACCTCGGGCGCCGGTTCGATCTCGTCAAGCGCATAACGGTTGCCCTCGTAGAGCTTGATCTCGTTGCGGTTGATGCACAGGACCTGGTAGCGGTCCGCGGACTGGTATATGCGCAGGAGGGGCTTCACGTGAAAGCTCCTGGCGACCACGGCAAGCTCCACCACCGGACTCTGGAGCCTCAATACCCGAAAAAAACCGGGAGCCGCGAAAATGGCCAGACCGTCGAGGGTGTTGTTCCAGAAGGCTCTGTCCCCGGCCAGGGCCTCGAAGGGCTCGAGGAGGGGTTTAGCTTCCCGAGCCGGGTATTCCCGGCGCAGCGATCTCTCCAGATCCTTCACCAGGTTGCGGAAGAGGATGAGGTCCTTCTGGTTATCTGGGTGATGCCGGTGGGTGGGCATGTAGATCGACATGCAGGGGGGGTCGAACTCGCTCAGGAGACCGGCGATGTAGACGCTGGCGTTCAGGTCGGGCATGCAGAACCTCTCCTTCCCTACGGATCCTCGCCGCCCTGCATGTGCCGCCATGCTCTTCCGGTCAGCCGAAACATCAACATACATAGTCTAACACAATGCCGCCACGCCAACGCCCGCGCAGCTTCTCTGATGTGCCGCCCGAGCTATCATCCACATAGGGTGGATGGCGGGCGGACGCATCGATGCCGGGGGGATGGCGGGCTTGAGGTCTTATCGGCTTCCGGCGCTTTAAGGCCTTGAAGGGCCGTGCTTCACCCCTGAGGGATTCGCGGCCGGATGGCGCCATGCCGCGCGACATATCTTTAACGGCCTTAAGGGATGGCGGTTTTCGAAATACGGCTTTATCGAAGGAGGGGCGTTGCGGGATGTCCTGTGAAGGGAGGGGTTTGTGGGACCTCCCCGGGCGTCAGTCCCCTCAGCAGGATGGAGCTACGGGATATGGACATAAACGACGTGTTCTGGGCGGTGATCTTCCTGGGCATCGCCATGCTCGCGGGGCGTTTCGTCCTCTTGCGGATATAATTCCTGCAGCGCCTATACATGCCCGCCTCCGTGGTCGCGGGGTTCCTGCTGCTCCTCCTGGGCCCCCAGGTGCTGGGGGCTGCGGCGCGCGCCTTCGGGGGCGACGGGCACCTGCTCGCGAGGGGGCTCTTTCCCGAGGGCGTGCAAGAGGTCTGGGCGGGGGTGCCTTCGTCGCTGATCGGCGCGGTATTTGCCGCGCTTTTTTGGGAAAGGAGATCCCGGGCGTAAGGAGGATATGGAGGATGGCGGGCCCGCAGGTCTCCTTCGGGCAGGCCTTGGCCTGGGGGGCAGTACGTGATAGGCATCGGGCCGGCCCTCCTCGTGTTGAAGCCCTTTTTCCGCAAGGACCTGCAGACGTCCCGCTTTCCGTTGGTGTCGCCCACCACCAGGTTGGATGTATCTGAGTAGAAGACCACGTACCTGCCGTCGGCGGAGATGGCCGGCCTGTAACTCCAGTTATAAGCAGGCGTTTCCGAGGCCGTGCTCGAGCAGCGCCGGATGTCCCCGGGCGCCGCGTATGAGGTAGCGCACGGGAATGGCAATAAAAGGAATAAACACCACCGCGCATGCCAGGGCGACCCTGCAAGAGCCCGCAAGCCCGAGGCCTCGTCCCCTCACCGCCCTCTTCTTCCGGGAGGAAAATGCCTTACCGCCTCCTCCGCAGCCGCCTATTCCCGGGATGACGAGCTGATGGTCACGGGATGTGGAGCATGCGTCGAATCTTACATTATTTCCCAGAAAACGGCGGACGAACATTCCGCCCCTCGGAAAGCTTCCCTTTTCATGATCCGCCTTCCTTTCCCTACAGAGATTACCGCCCAGCCTGTTCGCCCTCCCGAAAAACAAACCGATAATATCATGCCGACGGAGTCAGCCACGGACACGGCATGGAGACCTGGCCCCAAAATTCCAGCTCGTAATGCCTGTATCATGAAGAGAGAGACTCGGCGCGGTTGCTATCGCCGCGGCCCTGACACTCGCCCTCGCCACGATGGCCCCCCTTGCGGTCTCACCGCCTGGGGCGAGAGCGGAGGCGGGAACCCCGAACTGGGTATGGTCGCCCCAGGTATCGGGGACGGCCCTGACCCTCTATGGGGTGTCGGCCTACGACCGGAACAACGTGTGGGCGGTGGGTGGGTACCTCCCCGAGCCGGCCATGGCCTCCCAGGATGATGGCGAGCTTTCGACGCGCGGCGTGATCCTCTACTATGATGACGGCAACAGATGGGTCGAGCAGAAAGCCCCCACCGATCACTGCCTCATGGGCGTGTCCGCCGTGGCCCCCGATGAAGTATGGGCGGTTGGTCTGAAGCCGGGATACGTGCCGGAAGGCGGGAGCGCGGTGGTCCTCCGCTTCGACGGGAAGGAATGGGAAGTGTTCCATTCCGAGGACGAGGCGGACATGCGGGATGTGTCCGCCCTGGCATCCAACGACGTATGGGTCGCCTGCGTGCCCGGCGATCATGCCTGGGCCATCGGTAGCGAAGGCACCATCCTCATGGGCACCCGGACGCAGCCCTCGACCTACTACTTCGCCGAAGGCTACACTGGCGAGGGATTCCAGGGGTACCTGGCACCGGGCAACCCCAACCCCGAGGAAGCCGTGGCTATGGTGACCTACATGCTGCCGGACGGCGCGAAGGACCCCGTGCAATACGCCATCCCCGGCAGCAGCCGCAACACCGTCAACGTCAACGCCGAGCTGCTGAGCCGGTGGGGGTATTCCGGCGACGTGTCGCTCAAGGTCGAGTCGGACGCCGCCATCATCGCCGAGCGCCCCATGTACTTCTCCTATCAGGGCATGAACAGCTGGAACTGGCAGGGAGACCACTGCGTCATGGGAGCCACCGAGCTCAGCGACCGCTACTTCTTCGCCGAGGGCACCACGCGGTTCAACTTCGAACAGTGGCTGACGCTGCAGAACCCCCATGACGAGACCGTCCGCGTGGATGCGTTATACCAGCTGGGCGTGGGGCAGGGGGATCCCATCGAGGAGTCCTACCACGTGCCGCCCAGATCGCGCGCCACCATCTTCGTGCCACTGGTGGTGAAGGATGTGGACGTTTCCGTGCTGCTCACCAGCGAGCGCGAGTTCCTGGCCGAGAGGCCCATGTATTTCGATTATTCCTACATGGGGCTCAACGCCAGGGGAGGCCACTGCGTGATAGGGGCCCTGGCGGCGGCTTCAACCAGTGGCTGTGCCTGCAGAACCCGGAAAACGAGGGCGCCCTGGTGGAGATACGCTACTTTTCGCAGGAGGCCGGGCCCCTCGATGTCAAGGCGGTCGCGGTGCCTGGGAACACCCGCAGCACAATCATGGTGAACGAGCATGCGGGTCCGGGATACCAGCTCTCCACGCGCGTGACCGTGGTGTCCGGGGCGCCCATAGTGGTCGAGCGGCCCATGTATTTCCTCTTTAACGGTTTGTGGGACGGCGGCCACGACGTGGTGGGATACGCGCCGTAGGGATGGTATGCCTGCCCCTCGCGTCGCCCGTGTCGCATCACTCAGGTTTTCCGTCATTCCCGGACCTGCCCCGACGCGGATCCGGCCAGCGCGTTTTTCCTGGCGGCTCGCACCAGGAGGATCGCCGGCACGGCGTCGGCGGTCGCGTAACCGGCGAGCACCAGGAGAGATCTCCGCTCCGTCTCGTATCCCAGGAGCCGCCCGAACCGAAACGAGGCCGAGGCGAAAGAGGGCATGGTCAGGAGGTACACCGGGAGGAAGATCTCGAGGAAGAGTCCCGATGGATGGGGGGCCTCGAGAAAGGAGACGCAGACGGCCGCCGTCGCCCCGATGGAGATGAGGGCCTTCCATATAAAGCGCTTGGGTTCCATCGCGAGCTCGAGATCGCCGCCGTCGTGCCCTGACGGCGAATAACCTCCCAAGCGGATCTTCCTCGTCCCGGTTTTCTTGAGGCCGTGATGCCGGATATCCGGCCAAGCCTCTTGTCAGGTCACACAAAATAAGCCGCGCTGGCTGTGACGGGCCACATATGGAGGACAGAACTGTTGTTGCGAGGTCAGCATTTCAGCTGATGTGACAGGCGATGTTTTACGTGCCGGCCTACATATAGCTACATATACCAGGAAAAGCCAGCGAGCCGCGCCGTGATATAAGCCGCGCTGGCTGTGACGGGCCACATGAAGATCCTGAAAAGCAACCTCCCTGCGGTACGGACGATCTCCTACCGGCCCCTAAAGGTCGGAACCCTGTCCAGGCCCGATATCGCGCCGCGCTTTTTCCTGATCCCGCCGTAGTAATGCTCGGGGCGGCAGGCAGAGGAGAGGATGGCGCGCTCCGGGCAGTTGTTGAAACAGGCCCAACAGCCGATGCAGTCCCGGGAGAACGCCGGCAGGCCGCTCTCCCCGTCGAGGCTGACCGCCCCCACGGGACAGGCCTCCACGCAGACCCCGCAGCGGGTGCACGCCTCCGCGTCCACCGACCGTTTTCCGAAACCCCGGGATAACATTCCGCGCACGGCGGCGAGGCCCAGGGGAAGGGTGGGGGTCGGCCAGAGGAGGTGGGGAGCCTGCCTCACCCTGATGCCGTCGCGGTGGCGGTAAGCCCTGTTCACCATCTCCAGTGCGAAGGCGCAGGCTTTCTTCGCGGACCTGCGGCGTGGAAAGGACACGTGGTCGTAGAAGAAGCGGTCGATCCTCCGCCCGATGGGCCAGCTGTCGGGACACGCCAGCGTGCGCGCTCCCAGCACGATCATGCCCTTGCGGCGCATGGCTGCGGCCATCAAACGGTGCGCGGCGCCAGGCCAGCCCGCGCAGGTGGTGAAGATGAAGGCGGGGCGCCCCCGGAGCTTCGGCATTTCCCTGATGAAACGGTGAACGCTCGCCAGGGGGGCGAAGCTCTGGACGGGGGTGGCGAAGCAGTAGAGGTCGAAGCCCTCGAGCTCGGCGGGGTCGGCGTCGCGGAACCGCCTCACCTCGCAGCGGTGTCCGTCCTTTTCCAGGGCCTGGCGGATGATCTCCACCCCCAGCGCGGTGTTGCCGGTGCAGGATTCGTACAGTATGAGCAGGTTCATGCTAGTCCCTCCCACTTTCATGACGGCTCGTCATGATCGTCGGGATTATAACACGGACGGGGATCCAGGGGCTGGCCTGAGGATCGCTCCATGATGGGAGAGAGGATCGATGGGAGGGAGGATCCGTGTGGCCATGGGGGGTCTGGGCGCGGAGAGGTACAGGCATGGGCTACGGTCCACCGAGGCCCGGAAAAAAGGGTCGGGGATGCGACAGGGAGCTATTCGCGCCCCGCCGACAAGGCCATGCCCGGTGCCGAAAGCGGGAAAAAACGGGCGAGGAAGAGTGGGGGCGAAGATCGGAGGCGGAGGGAGCCGTGGCGTGAAAAGCCGGGGCCAGTGCCGAAAGCGGGAAAAAACGGGCGAGGAAGAGTAGGGGCGAAGATCGGAGGCGGAGGGAGCCGTGGCGTGAAAAGCCGGGCCCAAGATCCGAAGCGGCCAACAACGAGATAAGAAAAGCCGGGATGCAAACCGATGGTGATCGGGGCTCATATCGGGAGCGGCTGCAGTTTGCCCTCCAGGTCGTACTCGGGCTTGATGGTGAAGAGCACCCACCCGTAACCGAAACGGTGGGCCTCGTAACGGGGGTCGCGGTAGAGCTTGGCGATCTCCCACACCAAGGTGCGGTTGGTGAGGGGGTAGCAGTCCAGGAACTTGTTGAGGATGACGTATTCGGCGCCGTAGGTGTTGCCGTCGTACTGGTAGATAAGCTCGCGCTGGGACATGTGGGGCACGATGGGATCCTGCGCGCACACCGAGGCGTCGCGCGGGATCATGGAGATGATCTCGTACCCCGTGCGCTCCATGCGCGGGTCGAGGTGGTAGAACCAGGGATTGAAGAGGGTTTTTGCGGAGCGGGAAAAGGTAAAGGGGATCTGCGCTACCAGGACGAGGACGCAGACGGCCAGGACCATCCGGCGGTAATCGTAGTACCTCCCGCGGCGCGCCAGCCAGCGGTGGAGGCGCGGCACGGCGTCCAGCAGGGCGAAGATGAAGATGGGCGCGAAGACGGCGTTGTAATGGCGCAGGATCTCCCAGTGGGGATAGTAGTTTGAGAGCAGACGCTCCAGCAGGGCGGGGACGGCGACGATGCTGAACCCCCCCAGGAGTGGAAGAAAAAGGAAAGGCATGAGGATGAACAGCAAGAGCTTTGCTTTGTGGTAGGGAACGAACATCTGTTTGACCCCGTCCCAGGGGTGCGTCACCAGGTACTTGAAGACCTCGATCCAGTTGTCGCCCATGTGGGAGTAATATTTAAAATAGAAATAATTCCCGCTCGCCGCCAGGGGCGGCATGATCTGCCTGGTCACGGCGTAGAACCATCCCGCCGAGATGACGCAGGTGGCGACGCCTGCGAACCACCTGCGCCGGAAGAGGATCACGTACAGGCCCAGGAAAAAGACCAGAAAGGCGGTGGTCTCCTTGACCCATAGCAGGAAGGGCAGGGTCAACAGGTAGCCCACCCAGTTGTCGCGGTCGATGAAGAAATAGGCGAGGGCGAGCAGGGGCCCCAGGAAGGCCTCGGTATGGAAGTCGAAGAAGATGAGCTCCATGGTCCCCCAGAAGAGAAGATAGGTGAGGGCGAGGCACATGGCGCAGAAGGAGCTGTGGAAGTTGCGCCTCACCACGTAATAAACAGGGATGGCGCCCAAGGCCACCACCACCGCCTGGTAGATGAGGAGCATGCGCGCGTCGGACCATATCCAGTACGCGGGCACCACCAGGAAGAAGATGGGGTGAAAGTGGTCGCCCCACAGGGAAGGCACCATGCGCACGGTGTTGAACCCGAACTCGAAGCGCGAAAGCTGCCAGACGTGTTGGTCGAAGATGCCCAGGTCCCAGCCGTGGGACTGGAAGTTCATGTGTTTGAGCAGGGAGATCATGCTGTAGAGGAGGATGAAGAAGAGCACCGCCAGATAGATGCCGTAGCTTCGCATCCAGGCGGTGAGGCGGGGATGCGTCTCCTTGAAGGCGGTGATCCGTCTCCAGGGGGTCCGCAGCAGACTCATCTCGCTTTTTTTCTCCTCATTCTCCGATCACGGGCCAGGAGAACCGAGGGAAGCCCCCCACTCGTAAGAGATCCCACATCGTTCTTTTTCTCCTCATGTCGCGAGCGCCCTTCACGCCGCCGCTCCCTTCATCGCCGCACGACCGCCCCCGGCCCGCTTTCAAGCTTTTTCACGGACATCCAGGGGGCATGCCGAGGAGGAACGGCCTCCTCGGCCACGCGCGCGTATACTTCGCACCGGCGGGCGCTTGAGACGCGGACTCCGGCCATCCCGTGAGGGGAGTCGACCTCGCGGGAGGCTGCCGCTCTCGAGGGTCATCCCCCGGGACTTTGACCGCGGCATGCTCCGTCCGGTTCCCGCAAGGATTCTTGCAGACCGCCGGCGCAGCGTCAAATCGCCCCTCGGAGAGATGCTTGGATGGTTCTGACCCCCTGTTCCCCGGCATCCGGGAAACCGGCCCCATGATCCGGGACGCCGGGATACGGGCGCCCGCCCCGCATGCCGGCACCGCGGCCCGGGGCACTTGCGCGGACGATCCTCTCATGTGAGCGAGATCCAAAAACCTGCTCGAGACCGGGCGCCCGCCCGGCGCACGGGCTGCGGGGGGATCTTCTCATAAAAGCGGAATGTGAAAAACCTGCTCGAGACCGGGCGCCCGCCCGGCGCACGGGCTGCGGGGGATTTCCCTATGGAAGAGTTAGGGGTTCCCCCCTTGTACAGGTATTACGAATAATGATAGGTCTTTTATATAGTTTCATATAGTTTCGGCTGGCGGTTGCTCTATGGCGGTCTTTCGGCCATCCCGGGGAGGGAATCCGTCCACCATGCCGGTCCATCGCGATCTTATGCTCACGGGGACAACGGGACCCGTCCGCATATACGGGTATACGGGTACGCGAGAGGGAAGTGGACCAAGGGGAGGTTTGGTATGAGTTCAAGCGATGTCTTTCCCTGCATGTACGAATGGATGAGCGACATGGACGTGTCGCTGGCGGGCAACCTCCGCCGCTGGGCCGAGAGCGAGCTCATGGAGAAGCGTCTGGAGCTCAAGGAGGACTACGCCGCCCTGCTGGCCCCCGCCATGCGCAAGCTCTTCTGCGACATCGGACTGCAGCGCCTCTTCTGGCCCGAGGCGCACGGGGGCGACGGTCACAACACCCCCTCCGCGGCCTACACCATGGTGGCGGCCTTGGAGCAGGTATCGCGAGGCGACACCGGGATCGCGCTGCTGCTATCCTCCCTCTGGGCTCTGCAGACCTGCGTGGCCACCGAGGGCAGGGTGAACGACGAGGCCTGCGCGGCCCTCGCGCCCGTGGTGACCTCGCAGGACACCCCGGCCAAAGCCGCCCTGGTCCTGCCCCTCTTCCGGGACGTACCACAGGCCAGGGCCAGACTCTCCCGCGGCGCGTGGTCGGTGGAGGCGGAAAAGGCACGCCCCGCTTCCTCCGGGGCGGATGCCGCGGTGTTCGCGGTGCTCTGCGCCCTCGAGGGCACGGACGGGGAGGACGCGGTGGGGATCATCGCCGTCCCGGGCGACGCCAAGGGCGTCAAGCGCGGGGACGCCTTCCTTAAAACCGGCCTGGCGGCCGACCGCAACGCCGAGGTGGAGTTCGCCAAGGTGAAGGCGCCGGAGGCCATGTGCGTGGCCAGGGGAACGGAGGCCTGCCGCGCCGCCCTGGCCTGGTTCTACCTGGGAGTGTCCGCCAGCAACGTGGGCGCCCTCTTCGCCTGCTACGAGATCCTCAAGGAGTGGGGGGACAACCGCGTCATCAAGGGCAAGGGCAACATCTTCAAGGACAACCCCCTCACCGCCGCGGTGATGGCCGAGGTGGCCAAGGAGATCAGCGTGAACCGCCTGCTCACCTGCGACCTCGCCCGCGTGCTGGCGGAGCCGGCCATCTACGGACCGGCGGGGTCGGAGGCGAACTACGTCACCGCCTCCATGGTGGCGCACCAGGTGACGCAGTCCACAGAGAAGGCCATCGGCAACGCCATGGAGATGATGGCCTCGGCGGGGTACGCCACGGAGTGGAACCTGGAGCGCTACTGGCGGGACACCAAGGCCATGCAGCTCTGCCTGGGTCCCTATGAGCTGGCCAAGATGGACGTGGCGCGCTACTTCTACCAGTCCAATGCGCGTTGAGGGGAGGAAGCGGTGATGACGGGTAAGGAAAGCCGCGGGAACCGCTTGAAGCTCGCCCCCTCCCACGGGGCCGAGAACGGGAGGTGCATGTAGATGAGGACCATAGACGATTTCACCCGACCCCTGGAATATCTCTCGCCGCTGGACGACCCCCTGGGGAAGATCGTGCGCGACTGGGCGGAGACCTACGTCATCCCCCACCGACGCAAGTTCGACGAGGACTGGAAGGAGCACGCCCTCATCGAGCCCGCCTTCAAGAAGCTCATGGGCGAGCTGGGCATGCAGCGCGTGCTCTTCCCCGAGGACCTGGGGGGATGGGGACTGGGGCGCTCCAACTACGTGGGCACCGCCTCCTACCGCCTCATGGAGGAGGTGGCGCGCGCCGATTCCGGCATGGCGGTGGCCTTCGGGGTGGTCTACTGGCCCATGGTGATGATCGCCATGGAGCCCCACGTCAACCGCGAGCTGTGCGAGGAGTTCGCCCCCATCTTCTGCAACACAACCGAGCCGCGCTTTGCCGCCAACGCCATGACCGAGCCCCAGGGCGGCGCGGACATCGAGAACATGGAGATCGTGGGCGGGTCCACCATCCAGACCACGGCGGTGCTGGACGGCGACGAGTGGGTGATCAACGGGCATAAGCTGTGGCCCACCAATTCCGGCGGGGTGTGCAACCTATTCGGGGTGGTGTGCACCACCAACCCCGGCTCACACGACCCCAACGACTTCGCATTCATCTTCGTCCCCGCCGACACCCCCGGCGTGACCCAGGGGCCGCCCTATCAGAAGGCGGGCATGGCGGCGGACAAGAACGGCGACATCTGGTTCGAGAACGTGCGCGTGCCCAAGTCCTACCGCGCCCACGGGCCGGGGCTCGACCTCATGTACTTCAAGGAGGTCATCTCCTTCGGGAACATGGGCTCCATCTCCTTCGTGGGCGGGGTCATGCTCAACGTCTTCGAGCGCCTCTACGAGTTCGTGAGCACCCAGACCTACAAGGGACAACCCCTCAAGGAGCACGACGCGGTGGCGGGGGTGCTGGCCGATTTCGCGCGGGACACCGAGATCGTGCGCATCTGCGGTTATCAGTACGCGCGCATGCTCGACCGCCCCGACCTCTACGGCCCGCGCTGGAACGACGAGATCGTGGCCAAGGGCCGCGCCCTCAAGTACTGGGCCTGCGATCAGGGCATGGCGGCGGTGGGCAAGGCCATGAACCTCATGAGCTCCTACGGGGCGGACCGCGACTGGGACGTCGAGAAGCACTGGCGCGACCTGAAGATAGTCCAGCTCTGGATGGGCGGCAAGCAGCTCTGCCAGGCGGAGGTGGCGCGCTGGTTCTTCGACCTGGAGACGGTCTAGGAGAGACGGGGGGGAAAGCCATGCAGGAGACGGCGACCGGGAAGCACGGGGCGGCGGAGCGCCTGCTGCGCGAGCTCATCCGCAGCCCCAAGTTCAAGGCCTCGCTCAGGGTGCTCACCGCCAACATCGACCCCGCCACGGCGTCCGGCTTGGCGAGGACCCTGCTGTGGGAGGACGCGGAGACTTTCATGGGGACGGTCTCGCTCCTGCCGGGGATCATCAACTTCCAGGTGGCCCTGGCCAGGGGCATAGCGGAGCAGCTCAACTCCTTCCCGCCGGATATCCTGGCGGCCTTCCTCATGCAGCTGGTGGAGAAGGTGGACTTCGCGGCGGTGGAGGAGGCGGTGAAGGAGTTCAAGACGGTCCTGGGCAAGCTGGCCCCGGTGGTGGAGAGGCTCAAGGAGTCCTCCGCGGGATTGCTGGCCCAGGTGGGGGAGTGAGGTGGTGAGGATGGCGGAAAAGACGAACCTGGAGGACCTGGTGAGGGAGGCCCGGGAGGCGGCGCGGGCCGCGGGGGACGACGGCGGCGGCGCGGGCGCGGGCATGGGATACAGCGCCCTCCCGGGGCTGGTGAGGGAGCTCATCCGCACCCCGGGCTTCAAGGAACTGCTCCTCATCCACCTGCGCGACGTCAATCCTGCAAACGCCGCGGAACTGGTGCGTGCCTTCCTGTGGGAGGACGTGGCCTTCTCCATGAGCGTGCTGGGGGCGTCTCCCTCCCTTGTCAACTGGGTGGTGGAGCTCCTGTTGGAGCTGGGAAAGCAGCTCAACAACTTCACCCTGGACATCCTCAAGGACTTCATCGCGCGCCTGGGGAAGGACCTGGACACCGAGAGGCTGAAGGAGATCCCTTCCGCCTACGCTCCCCTGGTCAACCAGCTCCTGCTGGAGGACCGCGAGGCCCTCGACGCCCTTATCGCCGGCATCGGGGCGGTGGCGGAGCGCATGCTGCAGGCGGGGGAACGCACCTGGCGCAAGGTCTGGAACACCGCGGACTTCGGAAAGGTGCGCGTGGGTCTGACCGCCCATCTCGAGGGGCGCCGGGCGGAACTGGAGGGAGAGCCGGGCCTCTTCAACCCCGTGGCCATCTCCAACCTCCTGGGCGTGGTGCCTCCCCTGGCCAACTACCTGCTGCGGGTGATGACCCGCGCCCTGCAGGCCCTCAGTCTGCCGGCGGAGATCCTCGCCAACGCCGTCTTCCAGCTCCTGGAAGACATCGACATGGCGGAGATGGGCGGTCTGGTGAACGCCCTCGCCGGCCTGGTGACCGCTCTGCACCGCGGCAACCTGGTGCTGGGGCGCGACGAGCCCCGTTTCAAGGCGGTGCTGGAGCGGGTCAGCCGCGACCTTGTGGACAGCGTGGACGGAGAGGCCTTCCGCGAGATGCTCGTGGCCCTCAAGGAGGACGGGGCGGTCATCGGACAGGTGCTCTCGGGGTACATCTACGCCACTCCCGACAGCACAGTGCAGGCGGCGCGGGCCCTCTATCTGGCGGTGGGGGCGGCGCTGCGCGCGGCGGCGGAGCACCTGCGGCGGTTCTCAGAGCTGCCCCCCGAGGCGGTGGCGGCCATGGACGCCTACTTCGAGGAGGCCGTGGACCCGCGGGAGCTGGCCCGGGTGATCAACTACAACGCGGTGCTGCTCAACAAGGCTTTCGACGCCCGGCCTGACCTCCTGGCGGGTTTCGCGGGAAAGCTGCTGGCGGGTCTGGACACCGAGGCGCTGGCGGAGGCGGGGAAGAAGGCGGCCCTGCAGGTGAAGGAGGCGGCGCTGGCAGACCCCGCGGTGCGGGCGGCGCTGGAGCCGGAGGCGGTGGCGGAGAGGATAAACGCCGTCCTGGCGGCCTTCAACGCCTTCGCGTGGAGAAACCCCGGGTTGATGGCGGATAAGGCGGCGCGGGTGCTGGGAGCCATAAACGTGGACGACCTGGTGCTGGCGGCCTCGGAGGTGGCTGCGGCGGGCTTCGCGGCCCTGCGCAGGCACCCCGAGGTGATCGGCAAGGTGGCGAAGCCCCTGCTGACCAAAGCCGCGAAACCGGCGGCAGCCGCAGCCGCGGCCCTGGGTGTCGCCGCCGCTGCCGTCCTCCTCGTCCGCCGCCGCAGATGATGGGATGGGGTCAGCCCCGGACATGGGACATAACGCCTTAACGGCGGCGGCAATTGGGCGGGTAGGAGGAAGTATAAGAGGAGTATCCCCGGAAAACGACGATAGGGGGTTGAGATGAGGACCTTGCAGAGCCAGTCGACGGACATCTATACGGATTACGTGCGGGACTGGAAGGAAAAGGGAGGGAAGGTGCTGGGGTACGCCTGCGTGGCCACCCCCGTGGAGCTAATCGAGGCGGCGGGAGTCCTGCCCTACCGCATCAAGGCCTTCGGGCATCCCGACACCGAGCTGGGCGACGCTTATCTGGCGCGCTTCAACTGCCGCTTCTGCCGCTCCTGCCTGCAGCTCGGCCTGGACGGGACCTACGATTTCCTGGACGGCCTCATCGAGACCAACGGCTGCGACCACCTGCGCGGCATGTTCGAGAACTGGCAGTACGTGAAGAAGTACGAGTTCTTCCACTACCTGAAGGTGCCCCACTTCCTGCGCGAGGACTCCCTGGAATACTTCACCGAGGAGATAGGGCTCCTGCGCCAGGCGCTGGAGGAGCGTTTCGGGGCGCAGGTCACCGACGAGAGGATCCGCAAGGCCATCGACGCCTACGACGAGGTCTTCGCGAGGCTCAAGCGCCTCTACGCCCTGCGGGAGAAGGTGCCCCCTGCGGTCTCCGGCGCGGAGGTCATGCGCCTCGTCTGCACCGGCTCCTCCATGATGGCGGGGGACTTCTCGGCCCTGCTGGACGAGGTGCTGGCGGAAAAGGAGAACGCCGCGCCTCTTCCCTACAAGGCCCGCCTGATGATCCTGGGCAGCGCCACCGACGAGGTTGACCTCATCGAGGACATCGAGTCCACAGGCGCGCTCATCGCCGCCGATGCCCTGTGCTACGGATCGCGCTCCTTCTGGAGGCGGGAGGGGGAGAGCGGAGACCCCGCGCGACTGCTGGCCGAGCGCTACCTCGCCAACCTGTTCTGCCCGCGCATGTTCACCGAGTACGAAAAGCGGCGCGACTATATCCTGGAGACCGCAAAACGCGCCGGTGTGGACGGCGCCATCGTCACCTACAACAAGTTCTGCGACCTGCACGGGGTGGAATCCGTCTCTTTGCGCATGGACCTGGAGAAGGCGGGCGTCCCGGTGCTGGTGCTGGAGAAGGACTACGGGTCCAAAGCCGACACCGGCCGCATCAAGACCCGCGTCCAGGCCTTCCTGGAGAGGCTGGGGAAGTAAGGGGGTGACGGCGATGGCGCAGGTGGAGATCAGGCCGTACGAGGGGCTCATCAACCGCGTCTACGAGATCTTCTCCATCGTGGACAAGCTGCCCGACAAAATGAGCGACCTGGAGGTCGAGGGGATGATGCACGTCCTCCCCTCGGAGCTCGCCGGGACCATGCGGGCCTTCATGGTGCCGCGCATCCGCGGCGTAAGCCTCAAATTCCTCCGCCTGGTCAAGAGATGGCTGGACGGGGCGCACGAGGCCAAGCGCACGGGAAAGAAGGTGTTCCTGGTCCCCTTCAACTTCCCGCCCGAGATCGTGCACTGCTTCGAGGGCGCCTGGCCCATCACCAGCGAGGTGCTCTCCACCCTGGGGGTGGTGGCCCTGGAGGGACAGGGTGAGAGGTACTGGGACTACGCCATGGGGTTGGGGCTCCCCGACTTCGCCTGCTCGGCGAACATGATCGAGGTGGGCTCGGCGCTCACGGAATCAGACTTCATCCCGGACGCCGTCATCTCCGACTGCTTCGCATCCTGCGACATCAACTCCAAGACCCATGAGTTCCTGGCGCGCTACCTGGACATCCCCCTCCTCTTCCTGGAGAAGACGGTGGACAACAGCGAGCGCGGGGTCAGGCAGTACTACAAGTACTTTTTCCGCCTCGTCGAGGACATGGAGGATTTCCTGGGCGAGAAGCTCGACGAGGAGCGCATGCGCATGGTGGTGGAGAACGCCAACCGCGCCTCGGAGCTCTTCTGGGAGCTGTGGGACATGCACAAGTTCTCGCCCTGCCCCGTGCCCAACGTCTTCTCCCTCGTCACCTACGGGGTGCGCTACACCATGTGGGGTACGGAGGACGCGGTGGAGGTCATGCAGGCCATGGTGGACCTTTCCAAGGAAAGGCTTGCCAGAGGGCTCTATCCCGCCGAGGCGGAGGTGGCGCGCAGCCTCTGGACCTACACCAGCTACTACTTCGACATGGGAGGACTCTTCAACTGGATGGAGGAGAACGGCATCACCCACCTGGGAGACGGCCTGGACCTCATCTTCCCCCAGGCCATCGATCCCACCTCGCGGGAGAGCATGCTCACGGGGATGGCGGAGATAGCGCGCAACATGCCCATGACCCGGCAGATGGGGGCGAGCTCCATGTCCGTGCAGTGGCTGGACGACATCTCCTGGGCCTCCCGCGAGCTGGATGCCGACTGCTGCATCTACTGCGGGCACCACTCCTGCAAGCAGACCTGGAGCGGCGCTTCGGTGGTGCGCGCCGAGCTCATGAAGCGCTCCAGGATACCCACCCTCATCCTGCAGGGCGACTCCTGGATCAAGCGCATGACCCCCATCACCGTGCTGCAGGAGACCATAGACGAGTTCGTGAACAACGTGGTGAAGAGACGCGAGGCCCCCGCCCGCGCCATCGGCTGAACATGGGGTCAGCCCCGGACATGGGACATGCGACAGGGTCGGAGGCAGGATCGCCCGGGAGATGAAAACAGAGGCACGAAAAGAGACGCGCGGGCATGGAGGCGAAGACGGGGTCAGGAGAGCGGCGCTATGCGTCGGCGGGCGCCGGCTAGCGCTAATGCATGGCCGCAGAAGGACCGGGCTCCGACGTGCTCTTATTCTTTACACGGCAGGGAGGTCAAGGAAAGTGAGGAGATGTTCGGAGGTATGAGATGTACTTCGCGGGAATCGACGTCGGGTCGCTCACCGCGCAGGCGGTAGTGATCAACGCCAAAGGGATCGTGGCCTACAAGAGCATAGGCGTCAAGCCGCACCCAGTGCAGTCCGCCCGGGCGGTGGTAGACATGCTGGTCAAGGAGGAGGGCATCGACTGGAGCGAGATCAGGTTCTGCGTCAGTACCGGCTATGGGAGGGAGCAGGTGCAGGCGGAAGGACTCTCCCAGGACAACGTGAGCGAGATAAGCTGCCACGGCATGGGCGCCTCGTGGCTGGTGCCCGAGGTGCGCACGGTCATCGACATCGGCGGTCAGGACGCCAAGGTCATCCGGGTGGGCAAGGGCGGTGAGCTAGTGGATTTCGTGATGAACGACAAGTGCGCCGCCGGCACCGGCCGTTTCTTGGAGGTTCAGGCGCGCACCCTGGGGCTCTCCCTGGACGAGCTGGGGACGGTATCCTTCCAGGCCGAGCGCGCCCTGGAGCTCTCCAGCCGCTGCAGCATCTTCTGCGAGACGGAGGTGCTGCATTACCTCCAGCGCGGCCACACCAAGGCGGACATCGCGGCGGGCGTCAACCGCGCCATGGCCGAGAGGGTGGCCGCCCTAGTGCGCCGCGTGGGCCTGGAGAAGGAGGTGACCATGAGCGGTGGGGTGGCAAAGAACGCCGCGGTGCGCGCGGAGCTGGAGCGCATGCTCAACGTGCGCCTGATCAAGTACGACACCGATTCCCAGATCGTGGGAGCGCTGGGAGCGGCGCTCATGGCGCGCAAGATGGGAGGTGGGTCATGATGTACCTCGGCCTGGACGTGGGGAGCCTCTACACCAAGGCGGTGGTGATGGACGGCGATGCCCTGGTGGCCTCACGGGTGATCGAGACCACGGGCAACGTGTCCGACGAGGCCCGGGTGCTGTTGGATGAGGTGCTGAGCGCGGCGGGCGCATCCCGTGCGGACCTGGGAGGGATCGGGGTCACGGGACGCGGGGCCGAGCTGGTGGAGATAGGCGACGTCAGGCGCGACGACGTATCCTGTCTTGCCATGGCGGTGAGCCGCCTGGTGCCGGACGCCAACCTGGTGCTGGACGTGGGGGGACAGAGCGTCACCTCCATCCTCATCGATGGCGATGGGTGCGTGGTGGACTTCATGCGCAACGACAAGTGCGCCTCGGGGTCGGGAAAATTCCTCACCGTCATGGCCGCCGCCTTGGGCTACGGCGTGGAGGAGCTCGATGAGGTGGCAGCGCGCTCTCGCAACAGGGTACCGGTGAGCTCGCAGTGCGGGGTATTCGTGGAGAGCGAGCTCATCACCCACGTCAACGACGGCGTGGACCCCGCGGACATCATGGCAGGGATATGCGAGTCGGTGGCCAAGATCCTCATCTCCCAGGCGCTGAAGTTCGGGTTCCAGGACGAATACACCGTCACCGGGGGAGTGGCCAAGCTGCGCTCGGTGGTGGGTCCCGCACGGGAGAAGATACGCGGCGAGTACCGGGACTTTCCCTGCGACCCTCAGCTGGCCTGCGCCATCGGGGCAGCCTTCCTGGCGGAGGAGGAATGAGGTCGGAGACGTCGGACGCGGCGCGACCCGGTCGAGGGCGTTGGGACGAGACGGACTTGGAGGTTAGCGTTCCGCTCTGATCCGGACTGAAGGGACCGCTGGAAGGAATAGGAAGAAGGACAGGGAAGCGAGGAGCGCGCGGACGCGGGGAGTCGCGGGTAAGGGGACTGAACAGAGGAGAGACGAGCGCTGCCGCCCTCTAGCGGCGGGGCAACGGTCGGGTGGGGCAGGGATCGCAAGGGAACCTGCGCGGACACGGGAGAGTCGCGAGCAAAGGAGCTTGAGAGACATGGCACAGAAGGAATTCAGGGATTACGAGGGGCTTGTCAACAGGGTTTCCGGGATCTTTGGGCTGCTGAAGTATTTCCCCGATGAGCTGAGCGACGAGGAGGTGGAGGGCGTCCTCCACGTCCTGCCGAAGGACATGGCCACCACCATCGGGGCGGTGATGGCGCCGCGCATCCGCAGGGCGAGCCTGGCCTTTCTCAAGGGCATCCAGCAGTGGTTCGACGGGGCGAGGGCGGCCAAGGCACAGGGCAAGAAGATCATCCTCGTGCCCTTCAACTTCCCGCCCGAGTTCGTGTACTGTTTCGAGAACGCCTATCCGCTGACCAGCGAGGTCCTCACCGTCTCCGGAGTGGCCTCCCTGGAGGGCCAGGGGGAGAGGTACTGGGACTTCGCCATGGGTCTGGGGCTTCCCGATTACCTGTGCTCGTCCAACACCATAGAGCTCGGCTCCGCCCTCACGGGGGCGGATTTCGAGCCCGACGCCATCATCTCCGCGGCCCCGGGGAGCTGCGACGCCAATTCCAAGATCCACGAGTTCGTGGCGCGCTATCTGGGGGTGCCCCAGTTCCTGCTGGACAAGCCTGTGGACGACTCGCCGCGCGGGCGCCGCGCCTACCGCACCTATTTCCGCTCCCTGGTCAGGGATCTGGAGGAGTTCCTGGGCGAGGAGCTCAAGGAGGAGAGGATGCGCGAGGTGCTCAACCGTGCCAACCAGGCCACGCGCCTCTACTATGACCTGTGGGAGATGCGCAAGGCGCGGCCCAACCCATGTCCCAACATCTTCACCCTCTACGCCTACGGCATCCGCTATACCCTTTGGGGGACGGACATCGCGGTGAGGGTGCTGCAGGCGATGCTCGACACGGTGAGGGAAAGGATGGCCGAGGGGATGTACCCGGCCGAGGAAGAGGTGGCGCGCTGCTTCTGGATCTATACCTTCTACTACTGGGACTGGTACGGTTTCTTCAACCGCATGGAAGAACGGGGCATCACCGTCCTCGGCGACCTGCTGGGGTCCTTCTTCTTCCAGCCGGTGGACACCTCCACCAGGGAGGCCATGATCGACGGGCTGGCGGACACCTGCTGGGATTACGCCATGACCCGCCAGGTGGGGGCGGAGTCCATGTCCGCGCAATGGGTGGACGATATCGCCTACTGGACCTCCCAGCTCGACGCCGACGCCTGCATCTACTGCGGCCACCATTCCTGCAAGCAGACCTGGAGCGTCTTCTCTCTCGTGCGGGGGGAGATCATGAAGCGCACCAAGCTCCCCACCCTCATGCTGCAGGGCGACGCCTGGATACGCCGCATGACCCCCATGAGCGCGCTGGACGAGCAGATCGACGAGTTCGTGGCCACGGTGTTGAAACGAAAGCGCACCACCACCGCCCGCCGCGTCGGCTGACCAATGGGGTCAGCCCCGGACATGGGACATTTTCCGGGTCCGGAAATAGGTGAGCTGCCGGCGCAGCCATTGATTATTCTAAGCGATTATGACCTCTGCTCAGAAACACGCTAAATCTAGGTGTTTTAAGCCCATGATGCAACCTCAAGTTGTGCTGGCGCCATCCCTTCCCGAGCTAACGGACCAATCGTTTTATTCTATGGATTTCGTGAGCTGCCGACGCATAAGTTGACAAACATATAAAAGTCATATATAATGCGTTACATGGCTAGGCCGTTGCGCATACAGTACGAAGGCGCTTTCTACCACGTGATCTCCAGAGGGAACGGCGGGAGTTTCCTCTACAGGTCCGATAAGGAGAAAGAGCACTTCATCGAGCTTCTGGGAAAAGGCGCCGAAAGGTATGAGGTAGAGGTCTACGCATACTGTGTGCTCGGGACCCATTATCATCTCTTGATCCAGACCCTGAAGGCGAATCTCTCCGGGTTCATGCATTACCTCGGCTCCTCATATGCGAACTATGCTGCCTACATGGGCTGGAAGGGCCATGTCTTCGCGGGGCGCTATAAATCCATCTGCATCGAGAAAGAGGAATATTTCCTCACCGTGAGCCGTTACATCCACCTGAATCCCGTCAAGGCAGGGCTGGTCGTCAAGCCGCAGGATTATCGATGGTCGAGCTATCGCCATTACGCCGGAGGAAGCGATGCTCCGGAATGGCTCAGACAGGACTGGCTAAAGGAGTATTTTGGCGATGAAGATAGGGAGGCCAGACGTCTCTACTGTGAATTCGTGGAGAGCGCGTGCGATGACCCGCCCCAATACCCGAAGGAGAAGGTAGTCGCCCAGGCGATACTGGGGAGCGAGAAGTTCGTGGACATGATCAAGGTGATGATCAAGGATAAGATAAAACCTAACGAGACCACGGGACTGAAATACCTCGTAAGAGAGCTTTCGCTCCGGGAGCTCTATGATGCCGTGTGCCGGCATTATGGCCTGAGCGACCTTGAAGGAGAGGATGGACGAAAGCCGTCCGCGTTGCAGAGGGCGAGGAAAGCCTTCATCTATCTTGCCAGAGAATACACGCCAGCGACGAATGGAGAGATCGCGGGCATGCTGAGTGATGTCTCGCCGAACGCTGTTTCTCGACGCTATTCGAGGATAAAGGGGTGTCTGGATGAGGGGGGGTCGAGCGAAACGGGGTTCAGGGGAGAGCTGGTCGAGATAATGTCCCATGTCCGGGGCTGACCCCATTGGATATAATCGGGGTATGGAGTCGGTGCGGGAGCTGCTGTTAGAGTTGGCGGAGCTTTTCACCTCCGAGGACAGCCCCATCAAGAAAGCCATCGACCCCCTTGGAGACGGCGCGGTGCTCAAGGTCCACGCCCCGGGGGGCTCCATATGCGTGGAGAAGGTGGGGGGGCGCTTCGTCTACGGCGAGAGTACGGAGAAAAGGTCCCTCTTCGAGCTCGTCTTCGAGGATCCCCGCGACCTGGAGACCTTCCGCGAGGTGAAGGACGCGCGCGACTTCGGCGACCGCTTCTTGACCCTGGTGCGCGAGGGCAGGCTCAAGCTCGACATGCTGAGGCCTTTCATCGACCTCTGGTCCCTGGGGGTGGGATATTTCCTGGAGGAGATCGGCATCCTCTCCCCGCCCCACGATTACCAGGATCTCATCGGGAGCCTTCAGCTCAGGGACATCGCCTTCACCGAGATCCTGGATGTGAGGTATCTCCAGGAGCTGGTGGACGAGCTGGCGCGCATCACCGGGGTCAGGCTATGGGTGCTGGACATGAACTGCATGCCGGTGGTGGTAAGCGCCACCGGGGGCGAGCACTGCAAGCTGATCATCGACTCCCTCGAGGGCGTGATGCGCTGCTACCGGTCCGCCATCGGTGCCCTGGCGGAACTCAAGAAGAGCATGGGACCGAAGGTGCGGATATGCCACGCGGGCTTCGTGTGCTTCGACGCCCCCCTCATCCTGGGCGGGGAGATCGTGGGCATGATCAGCGGCGACGCCTCGCTCATGGAGACGCCGGACCTGGAGAAGTACCGCCGGCTGGCGGAGGAGCTGAGCGTGGACCCCGAGCCGCTGCTCGCCTCCCTCGAGCATGTGAGGAGCGTGAACATCGAGGAGGTGGAGTTCTTGCTCTCGGTGGTCAACGCCATCGCCCAGGTGGTGACGGAGATGAGCTTTAAGCAGTACCTGCTCACGCGACAGATGAAGGAGAACGCGGAGCTGACGCGGGAGCTGAGGCGCGCCAATATGGAGCTCAAGGCCCTTTTCCAGTCCATCCTGGAGATACAGGAGCGGGAGAGGTCGTCGGTGGCGCGGGATCTCCATGACCACACGGGCCAGGATCTCAGCAACGCTCTGGTCAACCTGGAGCTGGCACTGAGCGAGGAGGGGGTGCCGGAGGGGACGCGGGCGCATATCGAGTCGGCCTCTTCCTCCATATCCCAGGTGCTCAAGCAGGTGCACGACCTCTCGGCGTCTCTCCACCCACCCGTGCTGGACGACCTGGGGCTTGCCGAAGCCCTGCGCAACCTGGTGCGCAGGATGAACGCCGATTACCCCATCGAGTTCTCCCTGCACACGGAGGGAGAGGAGGGCGCGCTGTCGGGCGAGGTCAAGATAAACCTCTACCGTATCGCCCAGGAGGCCCTCAACAACGTGGTGAGGCATTCCGGCGCGCGCAGGGCCAGGGTGGAGCTCAGGCGCGACGAGAAAGGCCTGGAGCTGGTGATCAGCGATGACGGCCGCGGTTTCGCGGACGCGGGGCGCGCGGGGAGAGATAGGCCTTCCTCATGCGAGGGCGAGAACGCCATCCACCTGGGCCTCGTGAACATGCGCGAGCGGGCGGAGCGCATCGGCGCCACCCTCGAGTTTCCCCCCCGCGAGAGGGGAGTGACGGTGGCGGTGCGCATACCGGCGGCGCCATGACGTCCGCGCCGCGTGCGCCTGCCTCCTTCTGTTCCCGGGGCTATGTGGGATGCCCGGGGTGCAGGCGCCGTCAACCATGCGGGAGGGGGAAGCTGTTATCATTGACACGCCGGAAGGAATGCGGCACCGGAGACGCGTGAGGGTCGCGTTGGGGGCTTGCGGCAATGGCCCGGGATCCGCACCGCGACTAGTGCCCCGCTCCTCTCGCGGCAGGCTGTGTGGGGAATAATGAAGGTTGTCGTTTCGTGTTACGGACGTTCTGTTATCCGGCACGGAGGAAGCGGCGACGCGCCTGCGGGCGGCTTCGCAGATAAAGGGAAGATGTCGATCTCGGCCCGGGCAGGCGTGGCATCCGGGCCGGAGATAGTGGGTCGGAACGGTTGAGATGGGATCGGACTGGTCGCGCGACATCCGTGCCGGGGCGCACATCTGCCTTTTCTACGCACAGGAAAAGGAGCGGGACGAGGCGCTCCTGGAGTTCGCGCGCGCGGGCTTGGAAGCAGGGGCGAAGACCGTCTGTTTGCTCGACAGTAAGGGCCTGTCGAAGGCGGAGAAGGAGCTCCGCGGTCTCGCGCGGGGTGTGGCGGGCGGGAGCATGGACGCGCTGGTCATATATGCTACGGAGAACGTTTACCGCGGCGGGGAGAAGTTCGAGGCCTATAGGATGGTCGCCTTTCTCGAGCACGAGGTGGCCGGCGCCCTCGCGGAGGGCTTTTCCTCCCTGTGGGTCGCGGGGGAGATGAGCTTTATCCATGCCGAGGACACCCCCTTGGAGGAGCTGCTCCGCTACGAGGCGGAGGTGAAAAGACTCTTTGACGGCAAGGCCTGCGCTGGGTTGTGCATGTACGATATGCGACTCTTCGAGCCCCGCTTCCTCCTCGACGTGCTGGACACCCATCCCCTCCTGCTCATGGACGGGAGGTTGACCAGGAACCATTTCTTCCTGCCCCCCGAGGAGGCTGCGAGCAGCGATCATCTTTCCCTTGTCCTGGCCCGGAGGGTGCAGGCGGTGCGCGAGGTGGAGAGCATGATCTGTTCGCTGCGCGCCAGGAACGCCCTCCTGGAAGAGGCGCAGAGGCTAACCGGGTTGGGGGGCTGGGATTGGGACGTTTTGAACCGCCGCATGTACTGGACAGACGAGCTTTACCGTCTGCACGGCATGGAGCCGGGCGCCCTCGCCCCGGGCTCCGAGGAGCATATCCGGCTCAGCCTGCAGTGCTACGACCCCGATGACCGACCCGTGATCTTGGAGGCCTTCGAGCGCTGTGCCTCGCAGGGCGTCCCCTATGACCTGGAATTCCCCTTCACCGACCTGCGGGGCCGGCGCAAGTGGATCAGGACCGCGGCGAAGGCCGTACGCTTGGACGGCAAGGTGGTGCGGGTGGTGGGGAACCTCCTGGACATCACGGAGCAGAAGCACAGGGAGCTGGTGCTGGAGGAGTCGCGGGAGCGGCTGAGGAAGAGGCTGGACGCCGTGCTGGAGCCGGAGGGCGAGTTGAAGGACCTGCCGTTGAGGAGCATCGTGGACGCGGAGCAATTGCAACCGCTCCTGGACGAGCTGCGCGCCATGACCGGCTTGGCGGTGGGGATCCTCGATCTCGAGGGCAGGGCGGTCATCTCCACCTCGGGGCAGGAGATGTGCATGCGCTTCCACCGCGCCCATCCGGAGTCCGCAAGGGCCTGCCGGGAGAGCGACCTGGAGATGGCCGCCGGCTTGGAGCCGGGCGCGTTCAAGCTCTACAGGTGCAGGAACAACCTCTGGGACATGGCCACCCCCATAATGGTAAGAGACGTACATGTAGGAAATATCTTCCTAGGGCAGTTCCTCTTCGACGACGAACCCGTCGACACGGAGCTCTACCGCGAGCAGGCTTCCCGTTACGGTTTCGACGTGGAGGAGTACCTGGCGGCGCTGGAGCGCGTGCCGAGGGTAAGCCGCGGGGAGGCGGAGAAGACCATGCGCTTCTGCGCCCGGCTCGCGAACATGATCTCGAACCTCAGCTACCACCGTACAGCACTCGCCAGGGCGCTGCGCGAGGCGGAGGAGCTCGCCGGCGAGTTGAAGGTGCGAGATGGCCAGCTCAAGGGATTCCTGGAGATCGCCGCGCACGAGCTGCGCCACCCCGCCACCCTGCTCAAGGGGTATGCGGCGCTGTTGAGGAGGAGCTCGCGGTCGCTGGACCAGGCCTTGGTCGAGGAAGCGGCCTCCGCCGTCGAGAAGGGCAGCGACAGGTTGATGAAACTGGTGGAGCAACTCCTGGACATATCGCGCATCGAGCAGGGCAGGCTGGTGCTGGAAAGGGAGAAGGTAGCCGTGGGACCGCTGGGACGGGAGGTGATCGAGGAGATGGGCATCCTCTATCCCGGCAGGAGTTATATCCTGGAGGCGCCTCCGGAGCCCGTCCTTTTAGAGGCGGACCCCGAGCGATTGCGGCGCCTCCTGATCATCCTCCTGGACAACGCCGCCAGATATTCCGAGGCCGATACCGATATTGAGCTGAGGATCACCCGCGAGGGGGGCAGCCTGTTGTTTGAGGTGCTGGACCGCGGCAGGGGTATCCCGGAACCCCTCAGGGAGAAGATATTCGAACGGTTCTTCCAGGTAGAGAAGGACCTCAACCGTTCCTCACAGGGGCTGGGGATCGGGCTCTACATCGCCCGCCATATAGCGGAGGCCCATGGGGGCGGGCTGTGGCACGAACATCGGGAGGGCGGGGGGTCAGTCTTCAAGGCGAGCTTTCCGCTGGAACGGTGGGAGCAGAGCAGGGGATGAGGGATATGATGTCGCGGGGGAGCGAGCGAGACGCCGGAGCGGCCTCAACCCCTGCGTCGCTGTGAGGCGGCCGCGAACGGGTCAGGGCGGAGATTGTGGCCTCCGCCGGGAGCGCGCCGGCGGCCGGGGTTGACCTGGAGGGGTGAGGATGGAGGACAGGTCGGGGAGGATACGCGTCCTGTTGGTGGACGACCACGCCATACTGCGGGAGGGCCTGGCATCCCTCATCGAGAAGCAGGACGACATCACCGTGGTGGGGGAGGCGGAGGACGGCGCGGCCTCACTGCAGAAGGCGGAGACCCTCCTCCCCGACGTGGTGGTGCTGGACATAAAGCTGGCGGACATGTCGGGCATCGAGGTGTGCCGCCGCCTCAAGGAGAGCTACCCCCTGGTCAAGGTGATCATGCTCTCCATGTACGAGGACTATGAATACGTCAACCGGGCGCTGCGGGTGGGAGCGGATGGCTACCTGCTGAAGAAGGTGGCCAGCGCCGAGCTGGTGAACGCCATCCGCAAGGCGCGGCGGGGGGAGAAGGTCTTCAGCCCCCAGGTGCTGGACATGATCGTGTCCTCCTTCAAGGAGGAGAGAGGGGAGGTTCCGGACAGTTCGCCGCTGCACGCCCTGACCTCCCGGGAGCGCGAGGTGCTGGAGCTCATGAGCGAGGGGATGAGCAACAAGGAGATCGGCGCCCGGCTGTTCATCTCTCCCAAGACGGTGGAGAAGGCGGTTTCCAACATATTCCATAAACTGGGGGTGAACTCCCGCACCGCGGCGGTCAAGATCTTCCTCAGCGGGGCGGGGCGTGGTTCCCCGTGAGGCGGCGGTATTCCTCGAAGAGCCGGGCGCGCATGCGGGCGTGGTCGAAATCCCGCTCTACCTTGCGGCGCGCGCGCCGCGTGTAGTTCTCCACCGCCCGCGGGGCCTGCAGGTAGAACTCCAGGGCCTCGGCCAGGGCTGCGGGATCCCGGTCCCTCACCAGAATGCCGTCGCGTCCGTCCTCCACGATCTCCCGCGGCCCCCGCACGTCGCAGGCGATCACCGGCACTCCCGAGGCCATGGCCTCGATGAGGGTGACCCCGAAGCCCTCGCGCGAGGAGGGGAGGACGTAGATGTCGAAGGCGCGGTAGAAGCGCTCGGGGTCGAAACGATAACCGGTGAAGACGAGGGGCAGGGGCGGCGAGGTCCCTGCGGCGAGCTCCGCCAGGCGTTCGTGCTCCCGCGGCTCCAGAAAATGGTCTCCCACCAGCACCAACCAGAGGCGGGGATGCGCGGGAAGGAGACGTGCCGCCGCCTCCACCAGGGTATCGAGGTTCTTCTCCCGCCGGATCTCCCCTATGTAACCGATGACGGTGGCGTCGGCGGGGATCCCCAGCTCTTCCCTCAACCCGCCGTCGTCCCCAGGCCGGAAACGCTCCAGGTCCACGCCGTTGTGGATGAGCCTGGCCCGGGTGGGGGCGACGACCTTTTTCGCCGCCGCCAGGGCGAGGTCCTCGGCGTTGACGAAGATGATGAGGTGGCAGCGCTTTCCGGCGAAGCGCTCCGCCGCGAGCACCAGGTTTTTCCTGAGCCTGCCGGAGCGGTGGGAGAAATAGAAGCCGTTGCAGGTATGGACCACCGCCCGTACCCCGAGCTTCCAAGCCGCAAGACGTCCCAGCACGCCGTCCTTGGGGTTATGGGTATGCACGAGGTCGAAACCGCCCTCCCGTATCAGGGCCTTGAGGCGGCGGTAGGCACCGAGGTCCGCCAGGGGGGTTACGCTGCGGGTGATGGGGATGTCGTGCACGGCAAGCCCCGCGCCCTCCAGCGTCTCCCTGAAGGAGGTCACCCGGCAGGCGACGTGCACCTCATGTCCCCGCTCCGCCAGCTCCCGGAAAAACGGCAACATGTAGGGAGAGGCGGCGAAGCGGTCCAGGTTGCAAACCTCGAGCACGCGCAGCTTGTCGGACATGGGTACATTATATGCTCCCGCGACCGTCTTTGCGGGATGGGACCGAGGCCGTAGGCCGAAAGGGGGGAAGACGCCCGGCGCTAAGGGCGCTGGGAGACGGCGCGCGCATCGTCCCGCCGCCGCTGACCGGCCTGGAGACGGGCGCGTCTCCCTCCGGCCGGGCTCGCGAGAGCGAGGATGCGGGCGGGGCGGGGCGACCGCTCTCCGCCTCGCGGGTCAGGGAGGGCAGGCAGCGGGAAGGCGTCTTTTGAAGGAGGAGGCCCTCACCATGCGGCGCACGCGCGCCACCAGCTCGGGGTCGAAACCCTCCGCCGCAAGGTCCTCGTCGTTGCGGCCTAGGTCGAAGACGGCGTGGAGGACGCGGTCCGCTTCCTCGTAGGTGATTCCCATCTCCCCCTCGTCGGTCTGACCCTGCCACAGGTCCGCGGTGGGCGGTTTCTCGATGATGCGTGCCGGCACGCCGAGGTAGGCGGCGAGCTGCCTCACCTGGGACTTGTAGAGCCCGCC
This sequence comes from Actinomycetota bacterium, assembly GCA_014360645.1. Lineage (NCBI taxonomy): Bacteria > Bacillati > Actinomycetota > Actinomycetota bacterium. The sequence continues at coordinate 139,261 of JACIXD010000001.1, forward strand.
GAGGGGGGTGAAGGCGCAGGCCATGTCCCCCCAAAGGGTGGTGTAGCCCAGAAGCGCCTCGGTGCGGTTGCCGGTGCCCAGCACCAGGGCGTCAAGGGCCGCCGACTGGTCGTAGAGAACGGCCATGCGCGTGCGCGCCATGAAGTTGCCCCGCCTCTTGTTGTCCGCGTCCGGGAAGCGCTCGAAATAGGCGTCCACCATGGGGGTGATGTCGATGGTCCGGTGCTCTATGCCCAGCTCGCCCGCGACCAGGAGCGCGTCCTCGATGCTCGAGGGGCTGGTGGTCCTGTAGGGAAGGAGAAAGGCGGTGAGCGCCTCCCTGCCCAGGGCACGCACGGCCAGGTAGGAAGAAGTGGCGGAATCCAGGCCGCCCGAAAGCCCGACCACCAGGCGCGACTTGCCCGCCTCCTCCATCCTCTCCCCCATGAAGGCGACGATCCTTTCCAGTGTCTCCTCGGGCTCTATCCTGGGAACGTCCACCCGTGACGCACCTCCCGTCTGGCGAGCCGGGCCCGCGATAGGCGGTCCCCGGCCCGCCCTCGTCTCGCCGCCATGTAGCTCGCTCTGCTCTACCGACCGTTGTCCTGCCGTTCACGGCGGGGTCCTTTTTGCATGGACCCCGCCCATCATTTTACCTTCCCCACGGGGATGCGCGTAAAGGGATACCTTCCCCGCAGGGATGCGCGTATAGGGATACCTTCCCCGCGGGGATGCGCGCATTGCCCATAAGGGGACGCCGTTTTTCGTGCCGGGGCTGCGCCCTCTTCCGTGCCCGCTGCTGCAACGCGCCCCGGTAGCCTGACCACGATGCCCGGTTCATGGTAAATTCATGGACGGGCGCGAGCGGCAAGGAGATTACGGAAAGGGGTGCGTGATGGGTCTCCTGGAGAGGATCAGGGAGCGCGAGGCCCTGGTGGGAGTGATAGGCCTGGGTTACGTGGGGCTCCCCCTGGCGCTGGAGGCGGCGGACGCGGGCTTCTGCGTGGTGGGCCTGGAAAAAGACGGGAAAAAGAGAGAGCGCATCGCGGCGGGCGAGGCCATTTACGAGGGGCTAGACGGCGGAAGGATAAAGCGCCTTGTCGGGGAGGGCAGGCTGCGCGTGAGCGGAGAGGCCGCCGACCTCCTCGACTGCGGGGTCGTCTGCGTGTGCGTGCCCACCCCCCTGTCCGCCACGAGGGACCCGGACCTCGGATTCGTGAGGGATGCGGCGAGGCAGTGCGAGCAGCTCGTCCGCGAAGGCGGGCGCCCGAAGCTGGTGGCGGTGGAATCCACCTCCTATCCAGGGACCACGCGCGAGGTGGTAGGGCCCATCATGACGGAGAACGGCCTGGCGCCCTGCGGCGATTTTCACCTCGCCTATTCGCCGGAGCGCGTCGATCCCGGCAACCGCAGGTGGAACATAGCCAACACCCCCAAACTGGTGGGAGGCATGCGCGACTGCTGCGCCGAGCTGGCGGAGGCCTTCTACGGGGCCTTCGTGGGCGAGATGGTGCGCGTGAGCTCCCCTGAGGTGGCGGAGATGGCCAAGCTCCTGGAGAACATCTTCCGCGGCGTCAACATCGCGCTGGTGAACGAGCTGTGGATGCTCTGCGACCGCATGGGCATCGACGTCTGGGAGGTCATCGAGGCCGCCGCCACCAAGCCCTTCGGGTTCATGCCCTTCTGGCCGGGGCCGGGGCTGGGAGGCCACTGCATCCCCGTGGACCCCTTCTACCTGTCCTGGAAGGCGAGGGAATACGATTTCCAGACCGAGTTCATCGAGCTGGCGGGAAAGGTCAACGTGAACATGCCCTATTTCGTGGCGGGCTTGGTCACGCGCGAGCTCAACCGCGCGGGCAAGAGCCTGGCGGGCTCGCGGGTACTGGTGCTGGGGGTTGCCTACAAGCCCGGGGTGGGGGACACGCGCGAGACGCCGGCGGCCAAGCTCATGGAGCTGCTCATGCGCGAGGGGGCGGAGGTGTCCTACCACGACCCCTTCGTGCCGGAGTTCGAGGTGGGGGGCGTGAACCTGCACGGCGTCGCTCTGGACGAGGATACCCTGGGGTCGTTCGATTGCGCGGTGGTGGTGACCGCCCACCAGGACGTGGATTACGGGTTGCTCTCACGCTCCGGAATACCGGTGGTGGATACCAGGAACGCCCTGCGCGCCGCCGGAAGATAGCGTATAAGGACCTGCGTCCAGGCTCCTGGAGGCATAAAAGACAGCCTTCCCCATGCAAGGGGAGCAATCGAACCATGAGGAAGGCCGTGGCCGAACGTGACGGATATGCCTGAACGGAAACGGTCACAGAGGCATGGGAAGAGGCATGGTGGAGAGAAGGCCGTCATGCGGCGCCATATATCTTAAGACAGGGAGCCCTGGCCGGATGAGAACCATGAGGACAAAGGCGGCTTCTACGAGCGCGCCCGCGGACCTTCAGGAGAGGACCAGCCGGAGGGTGCTGCCCTCGACCTCGTATTCAAGCGAAACCCGACCTCCGCTCCGATGATCCCGGAGCGCCAGCAGCCGCCCCGCCACCACGGGGGCGAGGAAGGCGTTTTTCACCACCACCTCCCAGGCACCCTCACGCTCGCGCATCTCCTCCAACAGCCCGAGGCCCCTCAGGGCGAGATATTCCCGCAGCGCCCCCTCCTCCCAGGGCGGGAAAGCGTCCCCGTTGGCGGCCAGCCTCTCCGCCAGCCCGCGCCGCTCGAAAGCGATGAGTATGTCGTCCACGCAGCTTCCCAGCTCGCGGCCCAGCTCCCTGAGGATGGAGTTCAGGCCGTGCACGCCCATGAAGATCGTCCGCGTGCCGTCGGAGCGGTCGATTATGAGCCCTCTCTCCAGGTCGAAGGACAGCAGCGCGCCCACGCCGCGGGGCGCCCCGCACCTTCCGCACCGCGCCAGGGACGCCCCCTCGCCCCTGCGCTCGGGGACGAGGTTCTCGGCGAAAAGGCGGCGGTACGTCTCCTCCTCCCCGTCTTCGCCCTCGGCACGCCTGAAATCGACGAGGTAGGAGGCGTTTTTTTCCAGGATGTCATAGGCGATGCGGCATCCGTCGGCGATCTGGAGGATGCCGGAGATGATGGCCAGGCAGTTGGAGAGGTCGAAGGGATCCTTGATGTCCACCGTGGCGCCGTCCCCCCTCCGTCGTTCGACTATCCTCACCTCCGCGACTCCGATGGCCTTTCCGAAGCCCACCAGCATGCGCTCGGTGAAGGTGTGGAGGGGCGCGCTGAACAGCACCCTCCCGATATGGGGATGGGACTCGTAGAGCACCCCCAGCACCTTGACGGCGGCGTGCGTGCCCGCGTGATAGACAATGCGGCCGAGGGGGATCCCCAGCTTTCCCTCGAGCTCCGCCACCAGCAGCGAGGGGTACGCGGCCTCGTAAACGCAGAGGCTCGCCGTGCCGCTGGTGATGTCCACGATACATCCGTCCCGCCAAGCCTGGGTCAGGCTCAATGCGCGGGGGAGGCCGCATGCCCTGCAGGCGCCCAGCATGGTCATCCCTCCCGGGTCCATGGTCGAAACCGCGTTGCCTAGCAATATATCGGAAAAAAGGTTACCCACCATTAGCTTTTGATGTCGGAAAACCTCCTCACGGCGCGCTTGGCCGGGGGCTGTCGAAGTCGGGGTGGAGAAAGCCGGGCCGTCTGCCCCGCGGAAAGTTAAGCGCGGGATTCCATGTAAAAGAATCGGAGCACGGAAACAAGGGGAGCATCAAGGCCGAGGACGACCGCCGAGGAGAGGTGGGGATACGCACGGGTCCTCGGCCGCGGGCGTCAGTCGAAGCGCTCATAGCGGGGGAGCTCGAGCAGGGGTTCGGAGGAGGCCTTCTCGGCGGCGCGCTGGCGTTCCACCCTGCGCAGGGCGCGCATCTGCTGCAGGAACCACAGGAAAGAGGTGTTCTGTTTCACCACCTCCCGCGCCGCCCTGGCCATGGCCCTGCGTTTCCGGTCGCCCAGCTCCAGCCCTCTCCTTATCCCCAGCGCCGTCTCCGCCACGTCCAGGGGATTGACGGGGATGACCGCGCCGCGCAGCTCGTGATAGGCGCCGGCGCCCACCGAGAGCACGATGACCCCGTCGCGGCGGTTGAGCACCGCTCCCTCCTTGCACACCAGGTTCATGCCGTCGATGACCGGGTTCACCAGCAGCACGTCGAACTCCATGAGCGCGGCCAGGGAGCGGGGGTAGTTGTCCTCGATGTCCAGGATGACGGGGTCCCATTCCAGGGTGGAGAACTCCCGGTTGATGGCCGCCGCCGTCTCCTCGATCTCCCTCCTGAGGTCTCGGTATTCCCGCAGGTTCTCCCGGGAGGGGTAGAGGAGGTTGGCGAAGACCACCCGTTCGTGCCATCGGGGATGGCCTGCCAGAAAATCCCTGTAGGCGAGCAGGCCACGGAGGATGTTCTTGGAGGGCTCCACCCGGTCCACGCGCACCAGGAGGCGGCGCTCCCCCGCCAGGGCGCGCAGCCTCTCGCGGTGCGAGGCCACGTCTCTCCTCGCGGCCATCCTCTCCAGGGCCTCGTGGTCGATGGAGATGGGATAGTGGCGCACGAAGACGTCCCTCTGCCCGTAGCGCACCACGCGGCGCTTGCCGTCCACCGCCGCGCGCACCGCCTCCCCCTCCCGGCAGCACTGCAGGAAGTTGTTCACGTAGTGATGGGTGTGAAAGCCCAGGACGTCGTTGGCCAGCATGCCCTGCAACAGCTCGCGGCGCATGCCCTGGGGGAGCATGCGGAAATAATCCGGCTGCACCCAGGGGCTGTGGGTGAAGTGGTGGATGAGCACCTCGGGCTCCCTGCGGCGCAGGTAATGCGCGCAGAGGTAGAGGTGGTAGTCCTGCAGGAAGACCAGGGGCTTCTTGTCGCTGGCGCGGATCTCTCTGAGGATCTCCTCGGCGAAGAGGCGATTGACCTTGCGGTAGCCGTTGTTCCAGGCCTCGTGCACCGCCTCGTCTATGACCGGGCGCCGGATGACGTCGAAGAGGTAGTGCTGCAGGGGCCAGAGGATGGAGTTGCTGATGACGTTGTAGTACTGGTCGTAATCGCGCTTCTCGGGGACGATGAACTTCACCCAGTACTGGGGCCTGTCCGGGGGCATGGCCATACGTCCGCCGGCGGCGTCGCGCGCCATGACGGCGTCCTCGCGGGTGCGGGCGGTGGAGATCCACACCGCGTCCGTAGCCGTGAGGGCGGTGGACATGGCGGTGACCACGCCCCCCGCGCCGCGGAAGGCCTTGATGGTGCCGTCCGCGGCGCGACGGAACTCCACCGGGCCCCGGTTGGAGGCCACGATGACGAACTTGTCCCGGAGGTACTGGCGCACCTGCCGCGGCGTGATGGTCTCCAGGTCCAGCTCGTCGAACTCCTCCATGGCGGCATCACCCCGTCGGTCGTCAGCCGTCGCCGTGAACCCTCGCGCCTAAAGTATATACCACCATGGGGTCAGCCCCGGACATGGGACATCTCTTGGATCAGCCCCGCATTCCACCCGGCCTCCGCCGCGGAAACCGGACATCATCCAGCCCGGCTCCCGGACACGGGACGGCTCCCGCTCCGCCGCCGCCCGTCCGCACAGGCATGTGCCGAAGGGCACCAGCGCGCACCGCCGCCGCACCTCCTCGCCGAGGCCCCTTTCCGCCTTCATCTCCAGGACGCCCTCCCTGTCATCCGCCAGGAACACCGTTCCCTGCGATTCGAATGACAGCCAGGGGATGGAGAGCACCAGGTCGAGTGACCGCGCGAGGATCTCCTCCAAACTCGCGCCGCTCAGCGAGAGCTCCAGCAGGGAGTTCATGGTCCGCAGGAGGTCGTTGTTGCAGCGGAGCCGCTCTTCCAGGCGGTAGTGGTAGAGCGACTCCGCCACCACGGGCGCAAGCGCCTCCAGACCTTCCAGCTCCCCCTCGCCTCCCCCCCGCCCGTTTTTCTTCGCCAGGTGCATGACCCCGATGGTCTCGGAGCGGAAGGCGAGGGGCAGGATAGAAAGTGACCGGAAGCCCGCGTTTCGACAGGCGTCCCGGTAGCGTACCGCCCCCTCCCCGCGCCGCGAGTCCAGGAAGGCCGGGAGGTCGTCTGAGTGGAAAGACCCGCCCCGGGTCATCCCCGGGGCGTCGCACGCGCACATGTCCTCCCGGGCCATGCGGGTACACAGACATTCGTCATCGTCCACGCGCAGCCACCGCTCCTCTCGCAGAAACCCCTCGGGATAGCCGCGGTGTGCCACGAAGGGGAGGTTGCCGTGCTCGTCCTTCACCCTGATCCCCAGGGCGTCGTATCCGAAGGTCTCCTACAGGTCCTGTATCACGGCCTCCAGAAAAGGGAGCATGGAGCCGTACCTGGAGGAATAATCCCGGCAACGCCCCACGAGCCGGTCGGTTACGGCCGGCCCACCACCGTCCCCTTCCCTTGCTCCACTCCCATCTCGATGAGCCGCCATGTACCCCTCCTTTGTGAGCTCCGGCGTCCCCTGCCCGACGTGGTTGCGTGCCCTGCGGCGATTTCCGACCCTGAAGCGCGAGTGAATATATAGATATTATAACAAAATCTTACAATATCTATGTCAGGAAATGGGATAAGTCGGTGGCTTCCGGTTAATTTTTTCCTAAACGATCCATGCGCTGGCACCAGGATAAATGCCGGCTAAGGAATGGGACCCCCGGTGCGTGGCCGACGCGCGGAAAGGCCGAGGGCCCGCCCGCCGCGCGGGCGATCGGGGCCCCGCCCCATGCGGAGGTCCGTCCCGCGCTGGCGGCCGCTCACCAGCGGTCGGGGCGCACGATCTCCCCCAGGGGCCTGCGGGGCGGAGCGTCGGGGATCACGGCGGGGTACCCCAGCGGCGTGAGGGCCACCACGCGGATGTTCTCGGGAACGCCGAGGATGGAGCGTATCTCGTCCTCCTTTATCCAGCCCACCCAGCAGGTGCCCAAGCCCTGGTTCCAGGCCTCCAGCATGAGCTGCTGCATGCTGATGCCGATGTCCAGCATGTAATAAGGCTGTCCGTTGACGTTGCCCGACCTCTCGGGGTCCGCGCAGGCGACGATGAGCACCGGGGCCCCGGTCACCGCCTTCTGGATGGGGTTTCCCTCCAGGGTGGCGGCGATGGCCTCCTTCACCTCCGGGTCCCTGACCACGATATAGGTCCAGCACTGCATGTTGGCCCAGGAAGGAGCGAGGCGTGCGGCCTCCAGCACCGCCTCCAGCTTCTCCTCCTCCACAGGCCGGTCGCCGTAACGGCGGATGCTCCGCCTCTCCCGCAAGACCTTCATGACCATGGGCTCCACTCCTTTCGGACATCTGCGACCCCGGCCGTCTGTGTGGCCGCGCGCCGTCTTACTGCCTCCAGTAAAAGCCCATCGGCGCGGCGGGCGCAACCCGGGGGCGCCCGGCAGGCGTCGGGTGCGCCGGGGCGGCCGTGCCCTCGGGCGCGCGTCCCCGGGACCCCCGGGCCGCGCCCGGCCCGTCCGCGAAACCAGGGGACGGCCCGCCGGGCGCAGGGATGCGGGGCCAGAAGCTCCGGGGCGCCTTGGCGGCACCGGGGAGAAGAGGAGCCCGGAGACCGAAAGTCCGGGAATCGGACACTATGCCGTGGCGGTGCGGCATTATAAAATGGCCCTGTATGGGATCGTCGGCGGCAGGGGAGAGGAGGGAACGGCGAGATGTTGGCCAGGGTGCCGGTGCAGACCCGTAACCTCGAGCAGTACCGCCCCATAGCCGGGGACGAGGTGGTGGACGAGATCCTCGCTCTCGGCAGGGAGCTCTCCGGGGCCCGCGTGGCCCACATAAACAGCACCGCGCACGGCGGAGGCGTGGCGGAGCTCCTCTATACCCAGGTCCCGCTGATGAGGAGCGCGGGGCTGGAGGCGGACTGGTTCCTCGTGGAGGGCGACGCGGACTTCTTCACTATCACTAAATATTTCCATAATGCCCTCCAGGGCATGGAGCTCCCCATCACCGGGGAGATGAAGGCGAAATACCTCTCGGTGTGCGAGGAGAACGCCGCGCGCTTCGACCGCGAGTTCGATTACGTCATCGTCCACGACCCCCAGCCCTGCGCCATGATCGCCTCCCTGCAGGACTCGCCTTACCGCAGGGCGAAGTGGATATGGCGCTGCCATATCGACACCACCTACGCCCGGGAAGACGCCTGGGATTTCATCAAGCCGTATATAGACATGTACGACGGGGCAATCTTCACCATGGACTCCTACATCAAGTCTCCAATCGAGGTGAGCTACCTGGCGTTCATCCCTCCCTCCATAGACCCCCTCAGCGCCAAGAACATCATCCCCGAGAAGAGGGTGCAGTCGGACATCGCGCGCCGCTACGGCGTCGACGAGAACCGGCCCATCATGCTGCAGGTCTCGCGTTTCGACCCCTGGAAGGACCCCCTGGGGTTGGTGGACTGCTACCGCCTGGTCAAGGAGAGACACCGCGAGGTGCAGCTGGTGTACCTGGCGAGCATGGCCGACGATGACCCCGAGGGCTGGCACTACTACGAGAAGACCTCCGACTACAGCGCCGGCGACCCGGACATCTTCCTCCTCTCCAACCATCAGGGCATCGGCAACGTGGAGGTGAGCGCCTTCCAGGCCATGGCCGACGTGGTGTTGCAGAAGTCGCTGCGGGAGGGGTTCGGCCTCACGGTGACCGAGGCCATGTGGAAGAGGAAGCCGGTGGTGGCGGGGGGAGTGGGGGGCATCCTGCTGCAGGTGGACGACGGGGTGAACGGCTTCCTGGTGGAGAGCACGGAGGAGGCGGCGGAGAAGGTGAGGCTGCTCCTGGAAAGCCCCGCCACCGCGCAGCGCATGGGCGAGGCCGGCCACGACAAGGTGCGCCGCAACTTCCTTTGCACCCGCCACCTGAGGGACTACCTGCGCTTCTTCCGACTTCTGGAACGCGCCTGAAGTCCGGGATCCCTCCCCGGCGGGCCTTCTTTTTACGGCTCTGCGGCGACTCGCAAGGACACCGGGGACGGAGGTGCCGCCGGAGCCGCCCCGGCGGGCCCTCTTTCTCCGGGCTCGCGGCGCTCCGGGTTTGCGGCGCTTACGGGGGGGAGACGCCCGTGCGGAAAAGGGCCGCGCATCATGCTCACCGGTGCCTCGCGGGGCTCCGTGCCTCGTGCTGCGCGGGGCGGTGCCTTCTCGCGCCGGCGGGAGCCCGGGCGCGGGAGGGCTCAGGCGAACGGAACGGCGCCGGGGAACGGGAGGACGTCGGGAGAGGCTCCGTTCACCAGACCAGCTCCCCGGCGTCCCTGGGGTTCTCCATCTCGATTATCTCCGCCACCTCGCCGCTGTGGAGGCGGATGGTGCGGTCGGACATCTCGGCGATAGCCGAGTTGTGGGTCACCAGGATGATGGTCTGTCCGTTCTCGCGGTTGATCCTCTGCATCACCTTGAGCACGTTTATCCCCGTCTCGTAGTCCAGCTCGCCGGTGGGTTCGTCGCAGAGCAGGATGGGGGGGCTCTTGACGATGGCCCTGGCGATGGCCACGCGCTGCTGCTCCCCTCCCGAGAGCTGGCTGGGGAAGTGGTGGGCGCGCTCCGCCAGGCCCACCATCTCCAGCGCCTTCATGGACTTGTCCCGGGTGTCCCTTTCCACCAGCTCCAGCGCGAATTCCACGTTCTCCAGCGCCGTCAGGGTGGGGATGAGGTTGAAGAACTGGAAGATGAAGCCGATCTGGGTGCGGCGGTAATCGGTAAGGCCGCCGGGGTCGAGGTCGGAGATGTCCTGCCCGTTCACCACCAGCCTGCCCCCGCTGATGGTATCCATGCCGCCGATGAGGTTGAGGAGGGTGGTCTTGCCCGACCCGCTGGGCCCGAGGATGACGATGAACTCCCCCTCCTTGATGCTCAGGTTGACGTTGCGCAGGGCCCTCACCTCGAGCTCGCCCATGGGATAGGTCTTGCATACGTCCTCGAAGACGATGAGGTCTCTTCCGCTGTCACCGCGCTTCACCAAGCGCCTCTACCTCCCGCGTGTCGGACCGGCGCTGCCGTGCCCTCACCTGGCATTCGTCCCCACATGATACAACATCGCCGCGTGCCGTGGCATGTCCCGAGCCGGCGCCCCGGAACCATGTACGGCCAACGCCCGGGTCCATGGAATAAGAGGTCGAACGCCGGTCGTTTGCATCCGGCGTGTCCAGGTATGCCCGGGTTCCAAGACCAGGGATGACCGCGGACGCTCGCCTGGTGCATAATAGGGCGTGGCAGTCGGCAAGCGGGAAACCGCCGTCCATGGAGGTACGGGCATGATCAGCACCCCACTGACGGAGATGTTGGGCATCCGCTACCCGGTTATCCAGGCGGGCATGGGCCCGTGGAACACCGACAGGCTGTGCATCGCAGCCGCCAACGCGGGCGCGCTGGGCATCATCAGCACCGTGGGCATCGGCTACTTCTGGACCAGGCCGGAGGAGGGCACCGCCAGGACCCCCTACGATTTCCTCCGCGCCATCATCGCCAGGGTGGCGGAGGAGACGGCGGAGCGCAGAGGGGTTTTCGGTGCCAACATCCCCCTGGCCATGGAGTTCAAGGAGCAGGTCCAGGGGCTGATCAGGGCGGCTGCCGACGCCCGCGGGGAGGACGCGGACGTGGCCGCGCGCCTCAAGGTGATCATCACCTCGGCGGGCAACCCCACCCCCTGGGGGGAGGCCATCAAGGAGAGCGGGGCGCTGTGGTTCTACGTGGCCCCCTCCGTCTATCACGCCCTCAAGGCGCAGAGCGCGGGAGCGGACGTGGTCGTCGCCTCGGGGCGCGAGGGAGGGGGACACGTCGCCTTCGAGCCCATCCACACCATGGTGCTCCTCCCCGCGGTGGTCAGGGCGGTGGACATCCCCGTGGTGGGGGCGGGGGGCTTCTGCGACGGCGCGAGCCTGGTGGCGGCCCTGGCGCTGGGGGCCATCGGGGTGCAGATGGGCACGCGTTTCATCGCCACCCGCGAGAGCGACTTCCACGACCTGTGGAAGAACAAGGTGGTGCAGAGCAGCGAGATGGATACCCTGGTAGGGATTTCCATATTCGGGCCGGCACGCTATCTGAAGAACGAGGTGGCGGTGAAGCTGCACGAGCTTCTCAAGGGAGGTTTCGAGCAGGGGTACAACGAGGGCGTGATGCTGGAGACCAGGGGCATCGCCCTCTCCATAGAGGGCGGAGACCCGGAATGGTCCATCTATTTCGGCGGAGAGGTGGCGGGTCGCATCGACGGCATACCCACCGTGGCCGAGCTGCTGGAGGGCATCGAGGCGGACGCGGAGCGCATCATCACCTCCCTGCAGGGGATGAGAAGACAGAGATAAGGTGGCCGGGCTTTCATATTCCCGTTTTCTGGTTCCCGAAAGGGGTCGAGCCTCCGGACCCCCGGCTTCCTGATCGCGGTCCGCGACATAGGACAGCCGGAGGGTTCAGCGCCTTGAGGCGGTGGGACGGGCCTCCGGACCTCTCCGGTCTCAACAATCTCTCATGCCGCATGATGGGAATAAGGAGAACCGGCACCTGAGATCGCGTGTGAGCGGGTTCTTGAAATGCGCCCCCCGTCAGAGGCGTGCCAGGAGGTCAAGCAGGCCGTCGGGGCCCTCCACCGTGAGGTCTGCCACCGCCTCCAGCTCCACGGGCGTCTCCGGCGAGAGGACGGCGACGGCTATGCCCTCGAAGCCGCCCTCCTTCATGAGATAGCGCAACCCCCGGAAACCGCCCACATCGGTGAGGTCATCGCCGGCGTAAAGGGCGCGGCTCAGCTTCCATCCCGAGGCGAGACGGATGACCACGGTGCCCTTGTCGATGTCCACCGGGGGCCTAAGCTCCACGCTCATGCGCCCCCGCCTGGCTTTGAGTCCCAGGGTGTCGGCAAGCCCCTCGGCCAGGCGCAACACCTCGTCCTCCTCGGAGGGCGCCTGCCGGAAATGCACGGTGACGGAGGCCAGCTTGTCCTCCAGCTCTACCCCGGGATGGTCGATGATCGCCGCTGCCAGTTCGCGGCGGGCGCGTTCCAGGGTCGGGAGGTACGGGAGCACCAGGGGGTCAAGGCGCGCCTCCTCCTCCATCCATTCCATGCCGTGCACTCCCACGTAGTTGATATGCGGCATGCCCACCAGGGATGCGACGTCGGCCGCCCGCCGCCCGGATATCACGCACAAGGGATAGCGCCGGGCCAGGCCGGGGAGCAGCTCGGCGGCGCGGGGATGCAGCCTGGCCTCCCCCGGCGAGGGCGCGACGTCACTGATGGTGCCGTCGAAGTCGAGAAAGATGCCGGAACGCCGGGGTTCCCGGCGGAATCTCTCCATCCAGTCCCACTGCGGGCTCATCTGTCCTCCCGGTGTCTCCGCGGCCCCTACCCGGGGGCCTCTCCTCCGCGCCGCCGGGCGCCCTTACGGCGCCGCCGGCGCCTTATGAGATACGCAAACGATTATATCTCGAAACCTCCGGGCGGGATGCAACCATGGATTATCGCCGAACCTGGCCGGTGCGCCTCGCCGGGGCCCGTTCATGCCGCGCGGATCACCGCACACCGGGCACCGAGCGCGGGCTGCGTGGGAAGGAATCTTCGACCTCATCCTCAGGCGCGGCCGGCGCGCGAGAAGCGCGACCTCAAGCCCCGGCGCGGCGCCCTCCCCGCCACCTTCAGCAGGGGCTCTCCCGCCAGCGCGCGGCCGGGGTTGTCCTCCAGAAGGACGCGCGCCGCCTCCTCGCCCAGGCGGGCGGCGATGATGCGCGCCGCCTCCGAGAGGTCGGGGCCGCGGCCCGATGGAGCGTGGGCGTCCGAGGCCACTAGCCCCGCCAGGCCCTCGTCCAGGAGCGCGAAGGCGCAGCGCGCTGCCGCCCTCCCGTAGATGCCCTCCAGGCTGCCGGCGTTGACCTGCAGCACGATGCCGCGGTCCGCCATCTCCCTCACCAGGCCGAGGCGCGTGGAGAGGTGACGGTTGCGTTCGGGATGTGCCAGGATGGGGGTGAAGCCGTGCAGCTGCACCTGGAAGAGGATCTCGGCGGTGGCGGTGGGCATATCTATGGGAGGGAGGTCGGTGAGGATGAAACCCGCCTCCCCCGGACCGCCCAGGCGCAGTTCCCCCAGGTCGCCCTCCCCGGCGGCGCGGAAAAGGCCGGCGTTGACGCGCACCTCCACCCCCGGCAGCAGCTCGAGGTGTACGCCCTCGCTCATCAACAACCCGCGGCAGCTCTCCACCGCCGGCGCCACTCGCGCCGCCGCCGCCGGGTCGGTATCGAGGTCGCAATGCGGGGTGGCGGCCATGCGCGCCGTGCCGCCCGCGACGGCGGCCCGGGCCATGGCCAGGAAGTCGTCATCGCCGCGTGCTCCGTCGTCAAATCCTGGTAATATATGGGAATGTATGTCGGTGAAGGGCAAGGGCTACCTCCGCAGGTTCTGCCGGTACCACTCCACGGTGCGCTCCAGGCCCTCGCGCAGGGGGGTGGAGGGTTTCCACCCCAGGATGCGGGCGGCCTTGGAGGCGTCCAGGGCGATATGGTCCAGCTCACCCTCGCGCGCCTCGGCATACGCGGGAGACAGATCGCAGTCCAGGATGGAGGCGAGCTCCCGGTAGAGCGCGTTCACGGAGGTCTCCACGCCGGTCCCGATGTTCAGGAACTCGCCGTCCCCGGAGGTGAGGGCGGCGCGGTAGGCGTCGATGACGTCTCCCACGTAGACGAAATCGCGCGTCTGCTCGCCGTCCCCGTAGATGACGCACCCCTCGCCGGAGAGGATGCGCCCGATGAAGATGGCCACCACGCCCGCCTCCCCGAAGGCGTTCTGGCGCGGGCCGTAGACGTTGGCCAGGGCCAGGGTACAGCAGGAGATGCCGCGGGTGCGCTCGTAGTAGCGGATGTATTCCTCGGCCACGTTCTTGCTCACCCCGTAGGGGGAGTCGGGGCGCCTGGGAGCGTCCTCGGATACGGGGATGGCCTCCGGTTCGCCGTAGACGCAGCCCCCGGAACTGGTGTTGATGAAGCGCTTGACGCCGTTCTCCACCGCCAGTTGGATGACGTTCAGGGTGCCGAGGACGTTCACCTCCGCGTCCAGCACGGGGTCCTTCACCGAGACCCGTACGTCGGGCTGGGCCGCCAGATGGATCACGGCGTCCTGCTCTTTCCCCCTGAAGGCCGCCACCAGGGCGTCGTCCCTTATGTCCACGTGCAGGAAATTGAAGCGGTTCTCCTTCGCCGCCTCCTTGACGTTGTAGAGGTTCTCGAACCTCCCGGTGGAGAGGTTGTCCACCACCGTCACCGCGTGGCCTTCCTGCAGCAGGGTATCGACGAGGTTGGAACCGATGAATCCCGCTCCTCCCGTGACCACTATCCGCACCTGCGCACCTTCCTTTCTTCCGCGAGCCCGGGGTTCCCTGCCCGCTCCTCGCGGGTACGGCCTCCGGCGCCCGTCCGGGCGGCATCAGTAAAAGACTACCATACGGAGCGATCCCCCGGTCCAGTATTCCACGCTCCGGACGCGTGCACCTCTTCCCGGGTCTCCTTCCCCTGTGGCACGGGCGGCAAAGGGACGGTATGCGCAAGGCGCTCCACGACGCGGGCAGCGGCACGTCGACGAGATGGGCGGAAAAAGGATATGGACACGCGACGTAAGCCGGGCAGCCGGTACCGCGTTCAGTAATTCGCGCTCCCCGTTTCCCGCGGCACCTCCTCCCCGTTGCGTGACTCCCACTTGAAGGAGCCGGTGATGGAGAAGAACTGAGGCCGCACGGCCTTGTATTCGCCGTAGGGCGCCTGGGCCTGGAAGAGGAAGAGGCTGTCTCCGGCCACGATGTAGAAGAGCAGGAAGCGGGCCTCCTCGCCCATGATATTGGCGTCGAACTCGGTGTAGAAGGCGGGCAGTCCCGATACCCTGCTGGCGGTGAAAAGGTCATGCCCCGGGGTCTCGCCGCTCCCGGTCGTACTCTCCCCCCGCGCCGCGTCCCCGGGAGCGGTGCCGTACCCGCCTCCCTCGGGGGTGGAGGGTCCCCAGGAAGGAGTGGAGCCCGCGTTGCCGGGGTTGCCCCCCAGGGCGCGTATGCGCTTCAGGGCGTCGTCCACCAGGAAATCCTTGATGCTCTCCAACCCGCCGATGGAGACCAGGGGATCCAGCTGGTAGGCGCGTAGGGACAGGCTCTTCCTGCTGGTGAGGGAGATGGTGAGGGATGTCAGCTCGTCTTCCTCCATGACCTCTCTCTCCAGTATCCAGTTGTTGGGATAGGAGATGCTGTACCCCAGCTCGGGGTCGCTGTAGGAAAGGGTGTTGTCCACCGCTTCCGTCTCCTCCGACCTCTCTCCCCCGCTTCCCCAGGCCATGCGGTAGACAAGGTAGCCGCCCCCGGCGAGGACGGCCAGGGATAGCGCCACTACCAGCACCAGCAGGAGATAGAACCCTATGCTGCGCCGGCGGGGGAGGACGATGTCGTGCTCGGCATCCTCCCCCAGGAAGCTCTCCACCAGGCTTTCCTGGGAGAGGGCCGCGCCGCAGATGCCGCAGTATCTCGCTCTCTCGGGCTGGTAGCTGCCGCATTCCGGACAGATCAAGACATCACCTCGCCTGCTCCTCAGGCCCGCCGTTCCTACCTGGATTATAGACGATGCATGGGCTGCCGCGGTTGCCCGCGGTCCGCGGGGACGCCGTTAGCGCGGGTAGCTGAAGTACATGGCGCGCTCCACCACCGCCGGACCGCCGGTGTCCACGCGAATGGAGAACTCGCCGTTCGACAGACCCGGGACCAGGTTGACCTTGAGGGTGGCGCGGCTGTGGGGCCCGATCATCATGGGCTGGCCCACGGTGGTGCCGTCGGGGCGGCAGAAGGTCACCACTACCGGGAGCTCGTTCTCGTTGGGGTTCATCACCAGCAGGTAGGCGTCGAAGAACTGCGAGGTGTAGCCCTCGGCGAAGAGATGCAGGATGCCGGGGTCGGTGCAGCCCACCTGCGCGTGGCCGCCTGGACATTCCGCGTACCCGAAGTACATGGCGCGCTCCGCCACCACCGGGAGGTCGGAGTCCAGTCTTACCGAGACGTCGGTATCTCCCATCTCCGGGACGGCGTCGACGATGATGGTGATCCTGCTGCGGGCGGAGGCGAGGAAGCCATGGCTGGACACGCTGCCGTCGGGCTTCATGAAATCCAGCGTTACCGTCGCGTCTTCCCGGTTGGGGTTGAACACCAGGATGTACTCGTCGAAACCTCCCCCGGTGTAGCCCTCGGCGAAAAACCATTCCGTGGCCGGCTCGTTGGTGCCCGAGGTCACCGTCCCCCCGTCGATGCCGTTGTACCCGAAGTACATGGCGCGCTCCACCACCACCGGCCCTCTGGCGCGCACGTGCACCGAGACGTCGGTGTCCGACATGCCGGGGAAGTCGTCCACGCGCAGGGTGAGGCGGGTGTGGGGGCCGATGTTGAAGGTGTGGGTCTGGGAACTGCCGTCGGGAAGCGCCATGTCCACGTCGAAGGCCGTGGCGGCGTCCCCGGGGTTGAGTACCAGGATGTACTCGTCGAAACCTCCCCCGGTGTATCCCTCGGCGAAAAACCACTCCCTGGACGGCTCATTCACTCCCAGGGACACGTGTCCCCCCGTCTTGCCGTGGTAGTCGAAGTACATGGCGCGCTCCGCGACCACCGGCCTTTCGGCGCGCACGTGCACCGAGACGTCGGTGTCCGACATGCCGGGGAAGTCGTCCACGTTGAGGGTGAGGCGGGTGTGGGGGCCGATAGTGAAGGTGTGGGTCTGGGAACTGCCGTCCGGCAGCATCATGCGGAAATCGAAGGCCGTGGCGGCGTCCCCGGGATTGAACACCAGGATGTATTCGTTGAAACCTCCCCCTGTGTATCCCTCGGCGAAATACCAGTCGGTATGGGGGGCGGCGGTGCCCATGGAGACATGTCCTCCCTGTATGGGCGCGGGAGGGGCCTGGAACGGTCCCGGGATGATGGAGACCGGCGTCCCTACCGGCGCCCACTCGTACGGTATGTGAGCCTGGGTGGGATCCAGCCTCACGCAGCCGTTGGAGACCGGGTGACCCAGGCTGGAGTAATCGGCCTGGACCCCGTAGTAGGTGGGCCATGCGTGGATGGCATAGTCCTCGTAGAACCCCATCCAGTAGTAGCAGACACAACCTGGGTACTTGGGCACGGGGTGTTCCCTGTCCTTATAGAGGATCTTGAAATCGCCCGTGGGCGTCGGGGTGCTGCTCTTGCCGGTGGAGACCCGGAAATCGTACACCGGGCGGCCGTTCTCCAGGCAGTACATCTTCTGCTCGGCGAGGGAGATGACGATGCTCTTCCGAGGCGTGACCGCGGCGGTGAAGACCTGCGCTTCCGGGGTTGCGGAGAGCTCGGGCGTGGGGGCGCTCTCGCGCCCTCTCTCATCGACGGAGGTTATCACGTAATAATAGGTGACGCCGTCCCGGAGTCCGGTGTCGACGTACCCCAGGTAGTTGATGAAGACGTCCGTCGATCTCTGGCCGACGAGCTGGTAAGGCCCCCCCGGGGTTTCCGAGCGGTACACGCGGTACGCCGCGATACCGGGGCTGGGGCTTTCGGACCAACCCAGGTCTATGGTGCCGCCCGGATCGTCCGGGCGGTCCCAGGCCCTGGGATCGGAGGGCGGCAGGGGACCTCCCACCGCGGAGGCGCCGACGGCGCTCGCGGAAAAGAGCATCAGGAATATTAACAGGGCTGCTGCCGGCAGGCGGAGCGCCTTATGCCTGCCTGCCGCGTGCAAAGCGGGTCTCTTTGATGGCATGCGATCCTTCGTCTTCCCATCCAGGGCAAAGCGCGCTGCCCGCGCAGAGCTTTCCTTCCCGAGCCCGGGAGCGTGATGCCTCCCGATACAGTGGTAATTATGGGGTCGGCCCCGGGATTTAGCAAGGGCGCTCATCATGCTCATCGGGGTTGCTGGCCGGGACCCCCCTCGGGTCCGCCGCCGGACCGTGGGGCGAGATCACGAACCTCGTATCGCGCAGTATGGCCACGCCGCCGGGGTATGTCGGGGCATGTTAAGAAGGCGGTCGTCGCTGCCGATTTAGATACTGTCGCATGCGTATACGTACAGGCAGGGAAAAAGGGTTTCATGCCAGGTCGGGGCCCGCCCCCCCTGAAGCGGGGTCTGTTCCCGGCGGCACGGACGCCGGTAGGGACGAAGTCGGTGGGTTTTGAGGTCCCGTTTTCCGGTGAGCGGGAGCCGGCGGCGACAAAAAGGTCGGGATACGAGGTGATGATTTGGCGCGCGTAGGGAATTTCATCGTCCGCGACGCGGACATCGACAGAATAAAGCTGGAACTTATCACCTTCTTCAAGGACAACCCCGGCACCGTGGACTGCGCCGAGAAGATCGGCCAGCGCCTCGGCCGCAACCGCGAGGAGGTGGAGAAGGCGCTGGAGGAACTCGCCGAGCACGGGATCTGCTACCGTATATCCTCCCGGCCGGTGCCCATCTACATGTATTACGCCTCGGCCCAGATCCTGAGGCGCATCGCCGAGCTGGCCCCCGACCTCGACTACACCGCCCAACTGGAGCTGGTGAACACTCTCCTGGCGCGCCGCAAGCCCTAGAACAGGGAAATGGGGTCAGCCCCGGACATGGGACAAACCATAACCCCAAAAGACGAACCGCTCTTCCCTCAGGAGGCGCGACGGATCCCGTTCATGATGGAAAGGCGTCTGGAAGCGAGGAAACAGGTTCGTGAAACCGCAGGTGTTGGCCGGCGGAGCGCGGAAGGCGTTGCGGACGGATTGAAGAATATGTCCCATGTCCGGGGCTGACCCCAGGGCTTATAATCCAGGTATGGGTGAGGGGACGCTCTACCTGGTGGGCACGCCCATCGGCAATATGGAAGACATTACCATACGGGCTCTACGCATCCTGCGGGAGGCCGACCTCATCGCCGCTGAGGACACGCGGCGGGCGCGTAAACTTCTGGCGCGCCACGATATCCGCACCCCGGTCACCTCCTACCACGGGCACAACGAGCGCGAGAAGGCGGAGTGGGTGGCGGGCGAAGTCGCCGCCGGAAAAAAAGTGGCGGTAATCAGCGACGCCGGCATGCCGGGCATCTCGGACCCCGGCTTCCGCGTAGTGGAGGAGTGCGCCCGGCGGGGACTCAAGGTGGAGGTGGTGCCGGGACCCAGCTCACTCACGTCGGCGCTGGCGCTGTCGGGCTTTCCCCTCGCGAGGTTCCACTTCCTTGGGTTCCTGCCGCGCAAGCGGAGCGAGCGGCGAACATTCCTCTCCTCCCTTCTGCGCGATGGAGACGCGCTGGTGTTCTACGAGGCCCCCCACCGCATGCTCGAGACCATGGGCGACCTTGCCGAGCTGGCGCCGGAGCGTCAGGTGGTGGTGGCCCGTGAGCTGACCAAGATCAATGAGGAGGTGCTGAGGGGGAAGGCGCCGGAGGTGCTGGCCACGCTGGAGGATGGTGGCAGGCGCGGCGAGTTCGTGATCGTGGTGGCACCAGGCAGAGAGGGAGAGGCGCCCCCCCTGCCGCAGCTCGCCGGCGAGGTGGCGGAGCTGGTCGCCGGAGGGATGGCTCCCCGCGAGGCGGTGCGCGCGGTGGCGTCCAGGCACGGCGTCTCACAGCGCGGGGTATATGCAGCCTGGCTGGAAGGCAAAGACGGATAGCGGGTCGCCCCGATCATGTCCGGCATTCCATCCCCTTCGGGGCGGCGTGGGTCGGGCGGATCGATATCTCGGAGGAGACGGAACTCCAAAGATACTCTCCACGCCCAAGGTCATCATCGTCTTCACGTACTTGTGACGGCGACTGTCCTGTAAATATCGAGGCGAAGTGGGCTCGGAATGCGCGGCGGCTTCTTATGCATGGCGATCGTGGTTTTGATCTCCCTGGCTCTCTCCAGCGGGACGGCATGCGCCGACGGCGGGTTCATGGGCAAGGAGGGACGCGACATCGCGGAGCCGGAGCAGATAGCGGCCATATTCTTCCACCAGGGGATGGAGGAGCTCTTCCTCTCCGTGAGTTACCGTGGCGCGGTGGATGAGTTCGCCTGGCTGGTGCCGAGGCCTGAGCCGCCGGAGATCGAGGGGTCGGACGTGGTCCTCTTCCTGGCACTGAGCGCTTTCTCGCCGTCGGTGACGGATCGTGGTGTGAACAGGCTTTCAGGCTGGGAATCGGAAGGCGAGAACAAGGGCGTGGAGGTCATCGAGGAGCGCAGCGTGGGCGCCCTCGACCTCACGGTGGTGCGCGCGGATGACGCTGAAGACCTCGGGTCATGGCTCTAGGAAAGGGGCTTTACACATGACGAGGAGGCCGGGGAGGTCCTGGAGGAATATGTCCGGCGCGGATGGTTTATCGCGGCCATGCGCTTGAGTCCCTCCAGGGCGGAGGAAGAGGGGGAGTGGCAGGAATACGAGCTCTCCGAAGGGATGATCGACCCCCTCCGCTTCACCTTTGAAGCCCCCGAGCCGGTATATCCGCTGCGTATATCCTCGCTCAACCCTGGCATGACCGAAGTACTCCTCTACGTTACCGTCGTCGCGCTGGCCGGTTCGGCCGACCTCATCCCCCTGGGGGCATGAGCGAAGACCGGCAGCGGGAAAGACGCGGATGGAAAAACCGCCGTGCTCTGTGGGGCATGAGACGCCCTGGCCCTGGGAAGAGAACATCCTGGTCGAGCAAGCGGGGTGGTCGAAGATGGTGCACCGGGATGGGTCGGTGGAGGTGACCGGCGTCTCGAGCAGGGTTTCTTCCCTGCTCGAACCGTGGGCGGACCCCTGCTCGCTCATGACTTTGAGGGCCATGAGCTGGAATGGCGGAAAGGCGTGTTGGAAGGAGATGGGGAGTTGGAGTGGGGTATCACGCAACGGCGGGAAGACGACTGGCAGACGTGCTACCTGAAGGTCACGGATCTCGAGAGCGGTATGGTGCGCCGGGCGGAGATCGGCATGAAGACGGCGCACACCGTGCGTCTGTCATCCCGGAGTGACAGGCTATGGGTGGCGATGAACCCCGAAGTTCCCGTGAACGCGACGGAGGTGCAGGAGTACGACTTTCCCGCCCTGACTCTTCTGCGCTTCGTGATCCATGACCGGTGCCTGATGACCGAGCAGGGAGAGATGGTGCTCTCTGAAGAGGGGGAGCCCCTCCTCGCGGGGGTATTCCAGGGCGGAGCGGATGACGTGGATGTTAGTGACAGGCTTTCTCTCGCTGCTGGAGGAGAGCGCCGATTTCCGTGGCGAGGGCCTGAGCATGGCGGGCGCCAGGGAAGATATGGGAGTACCCGGTTCCGGAAAGGCTTTCGACGTTTGGTTCTGCGACGCCATGGACGGAAGCCCTTTTCTGCTGTTGGGAGGATATGATCACGGGCGCGACGGAGAGACGGGTGCGATCCTGGTCGTGGACGGGCGCGACGGCGCCCTGTACGAGGTCTGCGAGGGGATCCCCGTGGGCTGGCGTTGACGGCTCGGATGTCCCATGTCCGGGGCTGACCCCATTAAAAAGGGTCGGGCAGCATCAGTTCCTCCAGGGGGATGCCCTTGAGTTCGGCCACCTTGGCGGCGACGAGCACCACCCGCTCGGGGGAGTTGGGGGTGCCGCGGTAGGGGTGGGGGGAGAGGAAGGGACAGTCGGTCTCCACCAGCAGGCGGTCGAGGGGAATCTGGCGAACGATATCCCGCAGGCGCCCGGCGTTTTGGAAGGTCACCGGCCCCGCCACGGAGATAAACCCGCCCATGTACATGACCTCGCGCGCCATGGCGAGGTCGCCCGAGAAACAGTGCATGACCAGCCTGCCGTCGAAGGGGGCGTACTCCTCCAGTATGCGCAGGGTGTCGGAATGGGCCTCGCGGTCATGCACCACCACCGGCAGGTCCAGCTCCCGGGCCAGCTCGACCAGGGAGCGGAAGGCGCGTTCCTGGTCGGGGCGGGGGGAGAGGTTGCGGTAGAAGTCGAGGCCGGTCTCGCCGATGCCCACCACCCGCTGGTCTCCGGCCAGGCGTCGCAGCTCCCTCAGGGCGGCGGCGTCCAGGTCCTTCGCGTCGTGGGGGTGCATGCCCACCACCGCCCTTACCTCCGGGAAGGTGCGGGCCAGCTCAACGGCGCGGCGGCTCGACTCCAGGTTGATGCCGACGGTGACCACCCCGGTCACCCCGGCGTTGCGCGCCCGCTCCAGGACCGCGCCGACGTCCTCCTCCAGGAGGTCGAGGTGGGCGTGGGTGTCCACAAGCCGCATGCGCTGTCCCCCCATCGATGGCGTTTCCAGGCAGCCCCCGGCGGCGACCATGCCTGCCTAGCGGCCCGTTTCCATGCGGGGGAAGAGGGGGTCGCCCTTGGAGACCTTCTGGCCGGGCGGAAAGAGCCCCCACGCCCCGGCGGCCGGGAGGTGGTGCAGGTGGATGGAGTCCGTGAATCCCAGGCGGCGCCAGATGCCCTCTCCCGTCCAGGGCATGAAGGGCAGGACGAGGAGGGCGGTGAGGCGCACCGCCTCCACCTGGTTGTAGAGCACGGTGTCGAGGCGTCCCGCTCTGGCGGGGTCCTTGGCCAGGTCCCAGGCGGCGGTCTCGTCCACGTAGCGGTTGACGGCTCCCAGGTAGTTCCAGACGGCCTGCAGCGCCTCGTTGAAGGCCAGGGCGTCCATGGCCGCGTCCAACTCCTCGAAGACGCGGGACGCGGCCTCCCTGAGGGCGGCGTCCGCCGCTTCTTCCTCCCCGCCGGCCTCCGGGACCGCCCCTCCGCGATAGCGCTCCACCATGGCCAGCACGCGGCTGACCATGTTGCCGAGGGCGTTGGCGAGGTCGGCGTTGTAGCGCCCGGTCATGTTCTCGCGGGAGAAATTGCCGTCGTATCCGAAGGAGAACTCCCGCAGGAAATAGTAGCGGTAGGCGTCGGTACCGTATGCGTCGATGAGCTCGTGGGGGCTGATGACGTTCCCCTTCGACTTGGACATCTTCTCTCCCTCCACCGTGAGCCATCCGTGGGCGAAGACCTGGCGGGGCAGGGGCAGATCCGCGGCCATGAGCATGGCGGGCCAGATGATGGCGTGGAAGCGCAGGATCTCCTTGCCGATGAGATGGACGTCGGCGGGCCAGGTGCTGCGGAAGCGCTCCTCGTCGATGCCGTAGTCGATGGCGCTGATGTAGTTGAGGAGGGCGTCGAACCACACGTACATCACCTGGCTCTCGTCGAAGGGGAGCGGGATGCCCCAGGTGATGGTCTTGCGGCTGATGCTCTGGTCGGTGAGGCCTTGCCGGATGAAGCTCACCACCTCATTGCGCCGCATCTCCGGCTGCACGAACTCGGGGTGGGCCTCGATGTGTCGCAGGAGGCGGTCGGCGTAGGCGGAGAGGCGGAAGAAGTAGTTCTCCTCCTGCACCATCTCCACCTCCCGCCCGCACTGGGGGCATCTCCCCTCCACCAGCTGGGAGGGCAGCCAGAAGGACTCGTCGGGCACGCAGTACCATCCCTCGTAGGTGTCGAGGTAGATGTCGCCCCGTTCATAGAGCTTCTGGATGAAGCGGCGCGCCACCTCCGCGTGGCGGGGCGAGGTGGTGCGGATGAAGAAATCGTTGCTGATGTTGAGCCGCTCCCACACCTCGGTGAAGTGCACCACCATGCGGTCGGCCCATTCCTGGGGGGTCACGCCGTTGCGCTCGGCGGCGCGCGCCACGTGCTGGCCGTGCTCGTCGGTGCCGGTGAGGAAGAAGACCTCCTCGCCCTTGAGTCGGTGGTAGCGCGCGAGCACGTCGGCGACCACCGTGGTGTAGGCGGTGCCGATGTGGGGGTGGTCGTTGACGTAATAGATGGGTGTGGTCACGTAGTATGCCTTCTTGTACATTTTTTCCTTCCCATGTAAAATATTACAAGAAAATATTGACACCCCTTCCGGGATGCACATATAATTATATCCCTGGTGATACCCGACGTTGTCAAGGAGAACGGACGGCGCCCGGGCTCGAGAGCACCGGGCAGGTGAGAGAGAAAGGGTGGGCGAGACATGAAGGCGACCGGAATCGTCAGGAAGATCGACGAGTTGGGAAGGATCGTGATCCCCATGGAGCTGCGGCGCACGCTGGACATCAAGGAGCGCGATCCCATCGAGATATTCGTCGACGGCGAGAAGATCGTGCTGATGAAATATCAGCCGGGGTGCAGCTTCTGCGGCAATACCGATAAGGTGCGCACCTTCAAGGGCAACCGCATCTGCCAGAAGTGCATCAACGAGCTCAAGCGCAAGTAAGAGCCGTACCCGCAGGATATCGAGGGCGTGCCGCATGGCACGCCCTTCTGCATGCCCGGTCTCTCGCGTCGGCTTGCATCGCGGGAGAACCTGTCTCGAGCCGGTTCGGGTACGGGGACGCGCGATCGAGCATCCCATATCGCCCCCCTCGGCGATTGGACCGGCGGACGCGCGGTCCCGGGGCAGGGACGAGAGCGTGCGTGGTTGGCTACTTGGACATGCGGTCGAGCCTTCCATACCACATCCCTCTCGGCGCCCGGGGGGCAGGCCTGCGACCCCGGGTCTTTGCGGGAGCAGGCCTTCAACGCGCTAGCGGGCTGCGGTCTCCTCTCACTGTCTGCTCCCCCGGGGTCCTGACGAGGTCTTGCCCCGGACCTCGCGCCCCCTAATGCCAGTGTTTTCCAACCTCGCCGCGCTTGGTCACGGAGCGCGAAGGGCGCCGAAGAGGGCAAAGAGCTCCTCGCAGCTGAGCTCCTCGGCGCGGGAGGAGGGCGGGAGGCCGGCGGCATGCAGGGCTTTCTCCACCTCGGCCCGGGTGCAGTACGGCGAGCGCCCGCTTCCCAGGGTGTTTACCAGCATCTTCCTCCTGCTGGAAAAACAGGCGTTGAGGAAGAGGAAGAAGGAATCCGCCTCGGGCCCTGCCGGGGCAGTACTCTTGCGCTCGATGCTCAACACCGCGGAGTCCACGCGAGGGGGCGGGAGAAATACCGTGGGGGGCACGGAAAAAGCCCGCCGCGCCTCCGCCAGGTAGCGTATCTTCACCGATACTCCGCCGTAGGCGGGGTGTTTCGGTCCCGCGGTGTAGCGATCGGCCAGCTCGCGCTGCACCATGACCACCAGGTGCTCCGCCTGGGATATCTCGCGCAGCAGGCGCATCAGCAGCGGGGTCGCCACGTTATAGGGGAGGTTGGAGACCACCTTCACCCTTTCCCCGGGATGGAAGAAGGAGGCGAGGTCCATGCGCATGGCATCCCCCAAGACCAGCTCCAGGTTTCGCGGCGCGCCCAGGGTCTCCTCCAGCACCGCTGCCAGCCGCCGGTCGGCCTCCACCGCCACCACGCGCCTGGCGCGGCGGCAGAGCTCCTCGGTGAGGGTGCCGATGCCCGGTCCGATCTCCAGCACCGTCTCCTCGCCGCTGAGGCACGCGACCTCCAGGATGCGCGCGAGCACGTTCCCGTCCACCAGGAAATGCTGTCCCAGGGAACGCGCCAGACGGATGCCGTGCCTTCCCAGGACCTCTGCCACCACGCTTGGTCTTGCCAGCTCACCCATATCCTTATTATGCCCCATGCCGGGCGGCAGGACCGCTGCGCCTCCCGGCATCCGCGATATATATGCGCATCTTCATGCGTATCCTCTTGCTCACAGCTCCATGCCGGGCGGCGGGGACGCTGCGCTTGAGGTCATGGGTGCCGCCCGGGCCCGATCTTCACCCCAGAGGGAAAAGGGGGTGCCGGCCCGCTCGCGCCCGGCACGGCGGCGGCCCATCCCGCTCGTGCGAGGGCGTCCGGGTGCGGCGCCGCCCCGGGAAGTCAGCTGTTGCGCCCCCAACTCGGCACCGCGAGTCCGTTCTTGACGCCCGTGGGCGACAGTGAACGCCACCGTGGTTTGTCGTATCATGGCGGCAGGGTATCCATCCGGTGCCGGAAGACGGGAAGAGGGGCGCGGCGCTCCAGATTTCCGGAGAGAGCACGGTTCCCTTCCGCCCGCACAGGGGTGGCCGTTGGCAGGAGATGGTAAGAAGGACGCGGCGCTCGAGCCGCGGGGAGGGCCGGGATGCGCGATATGGTGACCTTGGAGGCGCCGGCGAAGATCAACCTCTACCTGGAGGTGGGGGCGAGGCGGGAGGACGGATACCACGGCGTGCGCACGGTGATGCAGGCCGTGGACCTCTGCGACAGGGTGGAGGTGGAGGTCGTGGGAGGCAGGGGGACCGTGGCGCTGGAGGTTAAGGGGGAGGCGCCGGCGGGCGAGGACAACCTCTGTCACCGCGCGGCCCGGGCGTTCCTGGAAGCGGCGGGGGTGCGCTGGGACGTGAGGATGAGGCTAGAGAAACGCATCCCGCTTGCGGCCGGCCTGGGAGGGGGGAGCTCGGACGCCGCGGCGGTGCTGCGCGGGCTCAACTTCCTCGCGGGAGAGGCCCTGGCGGGGGAGGAGCTGCTGCGCCTTGCCGCCTCCCTGGGAACGGACGTGCCCTTCTTTCTCGTGGGCGGGACCGCTCTGGGCGAGGGGAGGGGAGAGCGCGTCACCCCCCTCGTGCAGGCGCCGCCCCTGCCGCTGGTGCTCGCGAACCCCGGCGTGCCGCTGCCCACCCCCGAGGTCTACCGACGTTTCGACGAGGTGGGGGGAGGGGAGCCTCCCCGGGGCGGGGTGGAGGCCATGGGGGAGGCGCTGCGCGGCGGAGAGGTGCGTCGCGTGGCCTCCCTGCTCTTCAACTCCCTGCAGCCGGCCGCCTGCGCGCTGATGCCGCAGGTGGGAGCGCTGCTCGAACACGCCCTGTGGGCGGGAGCGGAGGGAGCCCTGGTGAGCGGCAGCGGCCCCACGGTGTTCGCGCTCGCCGGGGACGAGGGGAGGGCGGCGGAGATGGAGGCGGAATTGAGGAGGCACGCCCCGGTGGTGGTGCGTACCCGCTTCCGCGCCGCCGGCATCAGCCTGGCATGAGCCCCGTGCGGCTGTTTCCCGAGGCCTCCGGGGGAAGGCGCCCGCGGGCATCTCGCTCTGCTCTCGCCGCACCTCCATGGCCCAGAACGTCCTTGAAAACAAGACGTAGGGGGCATAATATGTTTATGAGTTTCTTGTCGGTAGAGCGTGGACTCTCTAAGGGGGACAAAAGCCGTGGAGATAACAAGGGTGACCGTACGCGAGATCGATATGAACATGGTGAAGGGCATCGCGAGCATCATCCTCGACGACTGCTTCGTGGTGCATGACCTACGCGTGGTGGACGGCGACCGTGGTTATTTCGTGGCCATGCCCTCCCGCAAGCTCCCCAACGGGGACTTCAAGGATATAGCGCACCCGTTGAACTCCGAGACGCGCGAGAAGATCCAAGAGGCGGTGCTGCGCGAGTTCTTCAAGATGCGTAAAGAGCAGGGCGAGCGCCCACAGGGGGAATAGGACCGGCCGGAAGGGACATTTCGGGAGCCCCGCATTTCCAGGAGCATTCAATCCCAGGTGCTTTCACGGTATCGCAGAAGCATTGCCCACGCATACCCGTCGTCCAGCCGGGTTTTCGAGCGCTCGTTTCCAGGATGCCCATACGGTATTACAATAGGGCCGGGAAACGGTCCTGCTCTGGGGCGTGGCCAAGCGGTAAGGCAGCGGCCTTTGGAGCCGCGATCGTAGGTTCGAATCCTACCGCCCCAGCCAGGATGGTCCACGAGGGCTTCCGGCCCTCGTCTTTTTTGGTGGCCCGTCGCGCATTTATCCTATGACGCCAGCGCGGCGCAGGCGGTGGTGTTGTTCCCGGCCCTCCGTAGGGGTTATCCCGCATGCGCATGAAAAAGGGTCGGCGGAGTAGCGGAAGCCGGGCAGGACGCGGCGAACGGGGGAGGGAGGCGACGGGCGGGGCGCCGGGGGAGCGAGCCGAGACCGGCCCGCGGACGAACGGGGCACTACGCGGAAAAGCCTTCGATCAGTCTCCCGCCGGAGCTCCGGGCGCCGGAGCCCGCAGGGGTCACGGTCTGCATGGAGCGGGGGGGTGGGGACGGTGGGTTGGGGCGCATGTGTCCGCGCTGCGGCACATGCGGCGGGGAGCCGGACGGGGTTTCATGCGGGGAGCGGCGTCCGTTACAATAAAGCCGGCGACGGAAAAGGAGGCCCTTTGAGACGACTGGCCCTGGTCCTCGCAGCCGGCGAGGGAACGCGCATGCGATCCGCGACACCCAAGGTCCTGCACCGTGTGTGCGGGCGCTCCATGCTCTCCTGGGTGCTCGACACCCTGGAGGACCTTCAGGGCTCCGGCCACGTGGACGGCGTGGCGGTGGTCATCGGCAACGGTGCCGACCGGGTGCGTGAGGAAGTGGGGGAGCGGGGCATCTGCGTGGTGCAGGAGGAGAGGCTGGGCACCGGGCATGCGGTGATGGTGGCGGCGCCGGTCGTGGACGCCCATGACGCCGACGAGGTGCTGGTGCTCACCGCCGATTCGCCGCTCCTGACCGCCCGCACCTTGCGCGGGCTCTGCGAGGTCCAAGGGGAGGTGGGGGCCGCGGTGACCATGCTGGGAGCGGTCCTGGAAGACCCCACGGGCTACGGCCGGATCCTCCGTGACGCCGCGGGCGCCGTGACGGGGATCGTAGAGGAGAGCGAGGCCGACCCCGGGCAGAAGAGCATAAAGGAGGTCAACACCTCCACCTACGTCTTCCGCTGGTCCGACCTGCGCGAGGTGCTGCCGCGCCTCGGTAACGACAACACCAAGGGCGAGTTCTTCCTCACCGACGCCGTGGAACTGCTGATCGGGGAGGGCGGGAAGGCGGCGGTGTACGTGACCCCGGACGCGCGGGAAGCGCTGGGCGTCAACTCCCGCGCGCATCTGGCGGAGGCCCAAGCGGTGATGCGCGAACGCATCAACCGCCACTGGATGGAGGAAGGGGTTACCATGGAAGACCCTTCCACGGTGTACATCGACGCGGAGGTCACCATCGGCGCGGACACCCTGCTCCGTCCCATGGTCATCCTGGAGGGGAAGACGTCGGTGGGGAGCGGGTGCCGGCTGGGGCCTAACGTGCGCATCGCGGACTCGCGCCTGGGGGACGGGGTGACGGTGGAGCAGGCCACGGTGCGGGAATGCGAGCTGGAGGAGGGGGTGAGCGTGGGCCCCTTCGCCAGCCTGCGTCCCGGGAGCGTGTTCCGCGCCGGCTCGAAGGCGGGCACCTTCGTGGAGACCAAGAAGACGGAGGTGGGGCGCGGGAGCAAGATACCCCACCTGAGCTACATGGGCGACGCCCGCATCGGCGAGGACGTCAACGTGGGAGCGGGCAGCATCACCTGCAATTACGACGGCCGGGAGAAGCACCCCACGGTCATCGAGGACGGGGCGTTCATCGGGTCGGACACCATGTTCATAGCCCCCGTGCGCATCGGCAGGGGGGCGGTCACGGGAGCGGGATCGGCCATCACCGTGGACGTCCCCGACGGGGCCCTGGGGGTGGAACGCAGCCGCCAGAGGAACATAGAGGGCTACAGGCGCAAGGCGAAGGAAAAGGAGGAGGGCGGACCTTGAAGGAGGTAACGCGCAAGAGGTTGATGATCTTCAGCGGGAGGAGCTATCCCGAGCTGGGGAGGCAGATCGCCGGCCACCTGGGCACCGGCCTCGGGAAGGTGGAGCTGAAGACCTTCAGCAACGGCGAGCTGTACGTGCGTTACGAGGAGAGCGTGCGCGGATCCGACGCCTTCGTCATCCAGACCTGCAGCGAGCCCATCAACGACCACATCATGGAGCTGCTGCTGATGATCGACGCCCTGGAGAGGGCCTCCGCCAAGCGCATCTCCGCCGTCATCCCCTATTACGGCTACTCGCGCCAGGACAAGAAGACGCTCGCCAGGGAGCCCATCAGCGCCAGGCTGGTGTGCGACCTGCTGGCGGCGGCGGGCGCGGACCGCATCCTCACCATGGACCTGCACGCCGGCCAGATCCAGGGTTTCTTCTCCGGGCCCGTGGACCACCTCACCGCGGTGCCCCTGCTGGCCTCCTATATCTCGCGGCAGAACTTCCAGGACCTGGTAATCGTATCGCCGGACGCCGGAAGGGTGAAGATGGCCAACAAGTACACCGACCACCTCGGGGTGCCCATGGCCATCCTGCACAAGCGCCGCCCCGGGCACAACCGGGCGGAGGTGCTGCACGTCATCGGCGAGGTCGAGGGCAAGACGGCGGTGCTGGTGGACGACATGATCGACACCGCGGGGACCATGGCGGCCTCCGCGCAGGCGCTGATCGACGCCGGGGCGGCGGAGGTCTATGCCTGCGCCACCCACGGCATCTTCTCCGGCCCCGCCCGCGAGCGTCTGGACGCCAGCCCGCTCAAGAAGGTGGTGGTCACCAACACCCTCCCCATACCCGAGGAGCGCCTGAGCGAGAAGGTGGAGATCCTCTCCATCGCCTCCATCTTCGCCAACACCATCGCCAGCGTCTTCAAGGACGAGTCGGTGAGCGAGCTCTTCGGCGGCGACAACATGCCCTGAGGAAGGGGAGCACCAACTCATATCATGGCGGCGCAGGGTTACCCCGGCCGCCCGGGGGAAAAGATGCCGTGAGACCGTGGAACGGCGCGCCGCTCCGTCAGGGGGTCTTCCCGCCTCGGTTCCCGCCCCGCGCCCGGCTCGCGGGGTCAAGCGGTTAACTCGCGGTAAAGGGACTCCGCCTCCTCCTCCAGGGCCTCCAATTGCGAGAATTGTTCCTGGATGCGCGCGGCCACGGCGTCCATGGCCTGGAGGATGGGCATGAGCGCCCGCGGGTCTTCGAGGTAGGGGAGACCATCGAGGGCGGAAGAGCACAGGCCTAGGTACTCCGTGTATGCGCTGATGATGAGCTCGTTGAGCTCCACGAGTTCGAGGACCTTCTCGGCGTAGGGTTCATACTTGCGGCTCCGCTCCGCCTGGAGCGCCTCACACTTCTCGCCCACGGTACGAAAGGCGGCGAAGGAGGCGGATACCAGATCGCGGGCGTCCGAGATGGCCGCCCGGCCCTTCTTTCCCAGCTCCTGCCAGTCCCCCTCGCGCAGCAACTTTTCCATCCGGGAGGGGAATTCCTGCAGCCCCGCCAGCACCGCCCGGGCGCTGATATAGCTGGAACGCGCCTCCTGCGCGTAACGCGCGGCCCTGGAGCCGCATCCCGCCGCTGCGACCGTGGCGCCGAGGGCGAGCAGGAAGGCGACGAGGACGGCGGCGCGCGGCGCTCTCACAGGCCGTGCTCCTCTC
Source organism: Actinomycetota bacterium (assembly GCA_014360645.1). Lineage (NCBI taxonomy): Bacteria > Bacillati > Actinomycetota > Actinomycetota bacterium. The sequence continues at coordinate 170,332 of JACIXD010000001.1, forward strand.
GGTACCGGTCGGCCGCTTCCGCGGCGCTCGAGGCCTCGCGCAGCAGCGAGCCTATCTCGGAGGCCAGGCGGTCGATCTCGCCCGTGTACCAGGAGAGCTGCCCGGCGTTCTCCGCCGCGGGAAGCACGTCGAGCATGTCCCACACCGCGGCCAGGAGCTCGCGGTTTTTCTCCAGGGCCCGGGAGGTGGGTTCCAGGGCATCGAGCGCCATCCCCGCGTAGGTGGCGTAGTCGCCCGCCTTGTCCATGTCCTCTACCTCGCGCAGCAGCGAGGCGGCGCGCGAGATGCGCGCCTCCAACTCGTCCACGTCCAGCATGGCCATCTCCGCCAGCGACTTCCCCTCCGCGATGGTGTCTTCCACGTCGGAGAAGCGCGTTCCCAGCTCGTTGAAGCGCGCGTCCAGGTCGAGAAGGTCCTCGAGGAGGGGCTTGGAGGAGGCGATGAGGCGCTCCGCCTCGCGCACCTTCGCCTCCGCGGCAGACCTTCCGCCGCACCCCGCGGCCGGAACGGCGAGGCATGCGAGGAGCGCCGCGGCGGCGAACAGGAGGGGCAGCCGCCTCCCGGCGGCACGCGGGCGCGGCCGTATCGCGCGCCCTCCAGGGCGGCGGGCGCTCCGATACAAGGGCCCCGCCTCCCGGGACGGCGCCGGCGCTTCTGCTCTCGCGTCCCTTACATCCATCTCCGTGCTATCTTCTCCTCGAGGCGCCGTCTGTCCTCCCGGCAAAGGGGGGAGCGAGCGCCGGCGCGCTCAGGTCGCGCCTGCGACGCCGCGTCGTCCGGGCTTGGCAGAGCGCGGAGACCTATGCGCGGCTCCCACCGCTCCCGCCCACTTCTTTACGCCGCGCACCTTAAGACCCGGGCCGGGTATCCCCGGAAGGGCTCATATCGTCCGCGGGGCGTGAAGAGCCGGCGGCACTGCACCGCCATTTCTGTTCCGGCCGCTTCTTGCATCCCGCTCTTTCTGCTGTAAACGGACTGGAAAGGGGCGGTACGGATCCCCCCGCGAGGCGGGGGGCGGACGGCCGTGCCCGAGCATCCCGTCAGTTGAAGAGGTTCATGGCGGTGTCGAGTCCGTCCATGACCACGCTCTCGGCAGCGGCGGCGGCCCTGGAACACCAGCCGAGGAACTCCTCCAGCTCCGCCCCGTGCATCTCCTCCAGGACATACCGCGCCGGATCCATGCCCTCGGGAGGCCTTCCCACGCCTACGCGGACGCGGGGGAAGGCGGTGGTGCCCAGGGCCTCGATCACCGACTGCACCCCAAGGTGTCCACCCGAGGAGCCACCCGCCCTGATGCGGATGGTGCCGGGCTTCAGGTCCATGTCGTCGTGGATGACGAGGATGTTCCGTGGCTCGACCCCCAGCTTGCGGCGCAGGCGTTTCGCGGCCTTTCCGCTGAGATTCATGTAGGTGAGGGGGCGGGCGAGACAGACGTCCTCGGTGTAGAAGGTCGCTTCCGCGAGATCGTAGGTCTTGCGGGGACGCAGGACGACACCGTGCCTGCGCGCCAGCTCCTCCACCGCCCAGAAGCCCGCGTTATGCCTGGTCCTGCGGTAGCTCTCGCCCGGGTTACCCAGGCCTAGGATCAGGTACATGCCCCCTCCCGCACGAAGACGGGGGCGGAGCTCCCGCCCCCGTCGTGAATATGCGCATCGTTCCCGCGCCGCTGGTTATTCCTCTTCCTCTGTCTCGCCCGCCCCGGCCTCCGAGGCCTCTTCCTCGCCGCCCGCGGCGGCCTCTTCCAGGGCTTCCTCGCCGCCCGCGGCCTCCGCCTCTTCCGCCGGCACCTCGAAGAGCTCCTGCACCACGCGCGCCGCCTCTCGCACGCGCTTGGGAGTGACGGCGGCCACGATCTCCTCCGGAGAGTTCACGTACTCCACGCCCGGGAGGCGGGGCAGGTCGCTCACGCGCAGGTTCTGCTTGAGGTTGAGGTGGGAGACGTCAACCACGACCTCCTCCGGCAGGTCTTTGGGATAACACTCCACGGTGACCTCGTAGAGGTAGTGCTGGAGGATGCCCCCGGCCTTCACCCCCACCGGCTCGCCCTCGAAGCGAAGGGACACCACGGCGTGCAGCTTCTCGTCGCTGCGGATGCGCTGGAAATCCACGTGCAGGATCTGGTCCTTGAGGGGGTGGCGCTGCAGCTCCTTGACCACCACGGTGTGCTCGCCTTCCTCGTCTCCTTCCAGCCTCATGCTCAACAGGCCGTGCAGCCCCTTCTCGCGGCGCATGAGGGCCCGGAAGGACCTCTCGTCCACGGAGACGGAGAGAGGCTCAAAGGCGTGGCCGTAGACCACGGCCGGGATGCGCCCGCGGCGCCTCATCTTCTTGACCGCCTCCTTGCCCTTTTCCGTCCTGGGGGCAGCAACGATATCGACTTCCATCTCTCGACACCTCTTGTTCCGTTTTCTCGCCCGCTCCCGCTCGGGCCCAACCAGACAACTAATTATAGGGAAAGGCACTGCCGTAGGCAACAGCAGCATTGACTTTGTGATCTAAATTTCAAAAGTAGACAGTTTAAGCTTTAAAACTGGACACTAAGATATTCCAGCAGGTGATTCACTCCGCTATCGGTCGGGGGACGGATGCAGTAAGATGCGGCAGGTCGATAGGACATTGCCGTCAGTGGTCCATTCTGCCATCAGCCGGCTCCCTCGCTTACCAGAACGGATGTAACTATGTGACGCCGCGATTCCCGGATCTTATATCCGAAATTCGCCCCCTTCCTTTGTCGGTCTTGTCCGGTCTGTCGGGGTGAGAGGGCGACCTCGATGTTCGTCAACCTTGAAAAAGACTACCGAGAGGATATGCCATCCGCATGACGTGGTCCGGTGAACGTGATCCGGCACCTCGGTAGAATAGGTTGCAGGCCTGGGTGCTGTGCGCCGAGGTTGTTCAGGCATGCCCCGATGCCGGGGCATGAGACCGGAATGAGAGGCATGGTGATGCAGGAAGAGGAGATCCTGCGCTGGATAGGCTCACAGGTAGCGGCGGAGCTGGGCGACCTTTGGGAGAGGCTGCCGCGCGGCGTGGGGCACCTGGCGGTGAGGGCCGAGGAGGAGACACACCCGTTCCTGATCGCCCGCCTCCGCGAGGCGGTGGAGGGCACGTTGCTGGTGGCGTTGCCGGGAAGGGAGGCAGCTGAGGAGCTGGCCGCCTCCCTGTCGCGCCTCCTGGGAGAGGGCGCGGTGATGCCGCTGCCCTACCGCGAGCTGGCCATCGCCGGGGAAAGGGGGGAGGACCCCGAGGCGGTGTCGCTGCGCTTCCGTGCCCTGCGGGCCATGGCGCGGGGAGAACGCGTTGCGGTGGTATGCGATGCGCGGGCCCTGGCGCAGGCGTTCCCAGCCGCCGCGGCGGCGTTGGAGCCGCTGCGCCTGCGGGTGGACGCGGAGACCGACCTCCAGGAGGCTGCGCGGCGCCTGGCGGAGATGGGCTACAGGAGGGAATATCTCGTGGAGGGGGCGGGGCAGTTCGCGGTGCGCGGGGGCATCCTGGATGTCTTCGACCCTGGCCTCCCGCGACCGGTGAGGGCGGAGTTCTTCGGTGACCGCGTGGAGAGATTACGCTTCTTCAACCCCGCCGACCAGCGCTCCCGCGCCGCCCTGGCGGAGGTGGAGGTCTTCCCCGTGGCGGCGGGGCACGAGGCCGGAGAGGGGGCGCCGCCGCTGCGGCTGCTGGGAGAGGGGGGAGCGGCGGTGGTCTCGCAGCCGCTGGCGGTGCGCGAGAAGCTGCTCGCGTACGGTTCCCCGCCCTCTTTTTCCATGGAGGCGGAGAAAAAGGGGTTCCTCCTGGTGGAGCTCGACCCCCTGGCGGCCCACGCCGCGGGATCCGTCTCCGCCCGCGGGGTCCCCGAGTACCGGGGGCGAGTGGCGGATTTTCTTTCCGACCTGGGGACGGAGCTGGGATCGGGATGGAGGGCGGCGTTCCTCCTCGCTACCCGGGGCAGGCTGGAGCGCATGCGGGAGCTGCTGGTGGAGGAGGGCATACCGGTGCTCACGGAAGGCGAACCCGGGCCGGGGACGGTGCGCCTCGCCGCGCGGGACTGGCCGCGCGGCTTCCGGCTCGAGCGCGCCCGCCTGGCGGTGTACACGGAGGCGGACGTCTTCGGGGGCCTGCGGGTGCGTCCCTCGGTGCCGGCGGCGGGGGGCGGCCGCGCGGTAGAGGGGTGGTGGGACCTGGAGGAGGGGGACTACGTGGTGCACGTGAACCACGGCATCGCGGTCTACGGGGGCCTGGTGAAGCGCGAGGTCGACGGAGCGGTGCGCGAGTACCTCCTGCTGCGCTACGCGGGCGGGGACTCCCTGTACGTGCCCACCGACCGCATCGACCTCGTACACCGCTACGTGGGGGCCGAGAGGCCGGAGATACACCGCCTCTCCAGTCACCACTGGAGGCGCGTCACCCGCAGGGCACGCTCCGCGGTCAAGGAGATGGCCTTCGACCTGCTCAAGCTGTACGCGGACCGTATGGCGGGCGAGGGCCATGCCTTCTCGCCCGACGACCCCTGGCAGCGGGAGCTGGAGAGCTCCTTCCCCTACGCGGAGACTCCCGACCAGGAGAAGGCCATAGAGGAGGTGAAGAGGGACATGGAGAGGCCTGTGCCCATGGACCGCCTGGTCTACGGTGACGTGGGTTACGGTAAGACGGAGGTGGCGGTGCGCGCCGCCTTCAAGGCGGTGATGGACGGCAAACAGGTGGCGGTGCTGGTGCCCACCACCGTGCTGGCCCAGCAGCACGAGAGGACCTTTCGAGAGCGCTTCGCGCCCTTTCCCGTGCGCGTGGAGACCCTCACCCGCTTCCGCGCCCCTGGGGAGCAGAGGGAGATCCTGGAAAGAGTGGCCTCGGGGGAGGTGGACGTGGTCATCGGCACCCACCGCCTGCTGCAGGAGGACGTAAGCATGGCGGACCTGGGACTGGTGATCGTGGACGAGGAACACCGCTTCGGGGTGGCGCAGAAGGAGCGCCTCAAGGCCCTGCGGCGCAGCGTGGACGTGCTCACCCTCACCGCCACCCCCATCCCCCGCACCCTGCAGATGTCCCTTTCAGGCATCCGGGACCTCAGCGTCATCGACACCCCCATCGCCGAGCGGCACGCGGTGATCACCTCCGTAGGGCCCTACGACGACGACCTGGTGCGGGAGGCCGTCCGCGCCGAGCTCGAGCGTTCCGGGCAGGTCTTCTACGTCCACAACCGCGTGCGCACCATTGAGCGTGCGGCGCGGCATGTGCGCGAGCTGGTCCCCGAGGCGCGGGTGCTGGTGGGCCACGGCCAGATGAAGGAGAGGAAGCTGGAGGCGGTGATGGACGATTTCATCGCCGGGCGCGCCGACGTGCTGGTGTGCACCACCATCGTGGAGTCGGGCTTGGACCTCCCCAACGTCAACACCCTCATCGTGGACGGGGCGGAGAACCTGGGGCTATCCCAACTCTACCACCTGAGGGGGAGGGTGGGGCGCGGCAGCCGCCAGGCCTACGCCTTCTTCCTCTTCCGCGAGGGAAGAGCCATGAGCGAGGGGGCCCTGCAGCGCCTCAAGGTGATACGGGACTTCTCCGAGCTGGGATCCGGCCTCAGGGTGGCCATGAAAGACCTCGAGATCAGGGGGGCCGGCAACCTGTTGGGTCCTGAGCAGCACGGGCATGTGGAGGCGGTGGGGTTCGAGCTCTACTGCCGCATGCTCGCAGACGCCGTGGACGAGCTGCGCGGAGCGGTGCGCGCCCGCCCCTCCGAGGTCACCATCGACCTGCCCCTGCGCGCCTTCGTGGCCGCGGAATACGTCTCGCGCACCTCGCGCCGGGTGGAGATCTACCACCGCCTGGGGGAGGCGGGGTCGCAGGCGGAGGTCGATTCCCTGGCCGGGGAGGTGCGCGACCGCTACGGTCCGCCGCCCCCGGAGGTGGAGAACCTCTTCGGGGTGGCGCTACTGCGCCTGGCATGCATGGCCGCGGGTGTGCGCGAGGTGGCGCGCGAGCGGGACAACATACTGCTGCGGCTGGGACCGGAGGCGGCTTCGCGGGCGGGTGAGCTGGTCGCGCTGGCCGCGGGGCCCGGGAAAGCGGGCAGGAGCGGAGCGGGAAGGGGCGAAGAGAAAGAGGCGGCGGCTCCAGATCCCCGCGCCTGGAAGGAGGCGCGCTACCGCCGCAACCTGCAGGAGCTGGTCCTCTACTTCGAAAGGGGGTCCTGGCCGGCGCGCGGCCGGTCCTACCTGGAAGAGATGACCGACCTTCTGGAGGCCTTTGCCGCGAGGGGTTCCCGTGCCGGTTCGCGGGGATGAGGCGGTTTCCCTCATCCCGGACCGCGCCCTTCAGGAAAAAGACCAGTAACCCTCGCCCTTTCTAAGCTCGCCTTTCTCGAGGCGCAGCCTGAAAAGGCGGCGCCTGGCGTCAAAGGTGCCGTCGTCAACCACCGCCGTGCCCTCGTGCAGGATGTCCCACATCAGGGCGCCCTCCGCGCGGGCGAACTCCTCGGGGGTCAGGGCAACGGGCTCCAGGGCCACGCGGCCGGGCCAGGCTTCCAGCAGCAGGACGGCGCGGTCGGGTATGGAAAGGGCGCCGAAGTCGGGCGAGATGACCAGGAGGTCGTAATCGCTCTCCTCAAGGGCCTCACCCCTCGCCCGCGATCCGAAGACCACCACGGAGGCCACGCGCACCTTCTCGCGCAGGGAAGCCAGGAAGCCTTCCAGCAGCGCGCCGTCTATATGTGCTCCCGCACGAAACCCACTATCCTGTCCCGGCATTCCTGGAGCTCCCCTATTATCTCCTCGTTGTAGAGGTCGGCGGGCGGCCCTCCCACGCCGTTGGGATAGCGCGAGATGATGTAATGCCCGTCCAGCTTTCTGCATGCCACGGAGATGGAGGCGGTATCGATCCCCGCTTCCCCCAGCATCCTCGCCATGTGCACGCAGGAATGGGTGCGCGACTCCCGGCCCAGTTTGAGGAGCAGGGCTTTCAGGGCTTTCTCAGCCGATTGCTGGAGGTGGAACGCGGAGCCTTCGAACAGGCCCTCCTCAGCCAGGGACGCGGCCATGCGCCCGTCCCTTTCCGAGGCCTCCAGCCACCAGCCTATCTCGCGTCTCATGTCCTCACCCCCCGGCTCAATTATAGATGCGGCGGCGGGCGGTGACAAAGAACGGCGGCCATCGGCTTTCCGGTGCCGCCTTGCGCAGGGACGGCTGCTGTTAGAATAGTGAAAACCGGCGGAAACGCGAGCTCGGGAGAAGGATGGAGAGAGAGAGTAAGGCGGTGGTCAACGTCCTGGGGCTGGGACCGGGCCCACTGGGCCTTGTCACCCTGGAGACGGCGGAGATGCTGCAGGCCGCGGAGGAGGTGCTGGTACGCACCTCGCGCCATCCCTGCGTGGAGGAGCTGGCGGCCCGCGGCGTGCGCATGCGCTTCCTGGACCGCCACTACGAGTCGGGCCGGGAGATGGAAGAGGTTTACGGGTCGGTGGCCCGGGAGGTGGCGGAGGCGGCGCGCGCGCGGGGAGAGGCGTATTACGCAGTGCCCGGGTTCGCCCTGATGGCCGAGAGAACGGTGCAGCTCCTCCTCGCCGAGGAGGACCTGGAGGTGCGGGTCCACGGCGCGGTGAGCTTTCTCGAACCGGTGCTGGCGGCCCTAGGCCTGGACGCCGTGGAGGGCCTGCTGCTCCTGGACGGCGACCGCCTGCTAGCGGAGGGGCACCGCCTCCTCGACCCGCGCATCCCCACCCTCATCGCCCAGGTGGACAGCCGCCTCAAGGCCTCAGACGTCAAGCTGGAGCTCCTGGAGGTCTATCCCGCCTCGCATCCGGTAACGGTGGTGGGGGCGGCGGGCATGGAGGAGCCGAGGCTGGTGCGGGCGGCCCTTGAGGAGCTGGACAGGGCGGAGCGCTTCGACCACCTCACCACCCTCTACCTCCCGCCCCTGGAGGAGGGGGAGATATTCGATTTCCAGCGCCTTCTTGACGTCGTGGCGCGCCTGAGGGGTCCGGGAGGGTGCCCCTGGGACCGCAGACAGACCCACGCCTCCCTGGCGCGCCACATGGTGGAGGAGGCGCACGAGGCGGTGGAGGCCATCAGGGAGGGCGACATGGACCACCTCGCCGAGGAGTTGGGGGACCTCCTCCTGCAGGTGGCCCTGCACTGCCAGCTGGGGGCGGAGGAGGACGCCTTCGACATCCGGGACACCCTGCGGCTGATCATCGCCAAGCTCCTGCGCCGCCACCCCCACGTCTTCGGGGAGGTGAAGCTGGACACCGCGGAGGAGGTCATCGCGCGCTGGGAGCGCATCAAGGCGGAGGAGCGCGGGGAGCCCTCGGTGCTGGACGGGGTGGCGGAGGGACTGCCCGCCCTCATCTATGCCTTCAAGCTGCAGAGCCGCGCCGCGCGCGTGGGCTTCGACTGGGGCAGAGCCGAGGAGGTGTTGCCCAAGCTGGAGGAGGAGCTGCGGGAGGTCCAGGAGGTGCTGCGCCGCGGCGAGGGAGACCTGGAGGGGGAGCTGGGGGACATGCTCTTCACCCTGGTGAACGTGTGCCGGCATTACCGCGTGGACCCCGAGGTGGCGCTGCGGAGGTCGGCGGCCAAGTTCTCGCGCCGCTTCCGGGAGGTAGAGGAGAGGCTGCGGGCCCAGGGGAGGCGCGTGGAGGACGCGGACCTGGAGGAACTGGATTCCCTGTGGGAGGCGTCCAAGGAGGAGCCCGGGGAGGCGTGAGGCCGCGCCGGTCCCCGGGAAGGCGGCGCGATGAAAGGAGAAGTCCTGTGAGAAAGACGATAGCGGCGGTCTTCGCCTCCATGCTGGCTGCCGCCGCCTTCACCTTCGCGGCACCGGGGGCGTCCGCCCTGCAGGAGACCTACACCTTCGAGGGCTCGGGATGGGGGCACGGGGTGGGCATGTGCCAGTACGGGGCGCGGGGAATGGCCGCGGCCGGTTACGACTACCGGGGCATCCTCACCTATTATTACCGTGGAACTCAGGTGCAGAGATGGGAGTGCCCTTCCTCCATAAGGGTGGGGCTCCTGGAGGGGCAGTCGGCCGTCCAGCTGGCCGCCGAGTCAGGATCCTTCACCTTCTTTACCTCGGACGGGGACGTCCCGGGCGGCATCATGACCCCGGGAGGAACCTGGACGGTGGGCGCCGACGAGCAGGGCCGCTTCTACATCTTGCGCCCGGACGGCACCCGCGTGAACGACTCGGGTTACGGCGGGATGTACAGGCCGCTTTACGTGCGGGGCTCCGGGGACGGAGACGTGCTGCGCCTGCCCCAGAACGGCAACCGCGGCGTGAGCCATCTGTCGGCTTACACGCCCCTGGAGCTCAACCTCTACGGCGCCTCCCATCCCTATGCCCTGCGCGCCGTCCTCATAAGCTGGTTCGAGACCTACCTCAAGGGTATAGCGGAGGTCCCGGGGAGCTGGCCCCGGGAGGCGGTGAAGGCGCAGGCGGTGGCGGCGCGCTCCTATGCGGTGCGCAGCATGGGCAAGCACGCCTCCTCCAACTTCGATATCTGCGACGAGACGCACTGCCAGTATTACAAGGGCTCGGATCAGGAGAAGGACGCGGGCTGGGTGCAGGCGGTGGAGGACACCGCGGGGCAGGTCCTCGCCTACGGAGGCCAGGTCGCCCAGTGTTTCTATTCCGCCTCCTGCGGGGGGCACACCGACAACAACGAGGACGTGTGGAGAGGGTCCCCCGTGCCCTACCTGCGCGGGGTTCCCTGTCCCTGGTGCGAGGACCCGGGGAACAACCCCTTCGCGCGCTGGACGGTGAACTATACCAGGCGGGAGATGGAAAGCCGCCTCAACTCGCGCTCCAGCACCTACGTGGGCACGCTCTACTCCATGGACCTCTCCGACCGCACCCCCAGCGGGCGGGTGCGTTACGCGGTTTTCACCGGCTCCGCCGGCACGGCGCGCGTCACCGGGGAGCAGCTGCGTTCCTATTTCAGCCTGCGCTCCGCCATGGTCAACCGCCAGCGGGACAACTTCGACGAGTACATCCTTCTGGCCAACCCCGGCGAGGTTGCGGCGCCGGTCTCGGTGGCCATGCGCACCCCCGCGGGAGAATCGAAGGAGGCCGCGGTGGAGGTCCCGGCGCGCTCCCGGCGCACCCTGCATGTGGACGACTATTTCTACGGCGAGGAGGTGTCGGCGACGGTGCAGAGCGACAGGCCGGTGGTGGCGGAGCGCGCCATGTACTTCGATTACCGGGGAATCTACGACGGAGGGTCTTGCGAACACGGGGCCGTGTCTCCGGCGACGGAATGGTATCTGGCGGAGGGATACACCGCCGGGGGTTTCGATACCTGGGTCCTGGCGTATAACCCCGGGGAGGAGAGCGCCCATCTGGTGGTGGACCTGCTGCGCGAGGACGGCCGTAACGGAAGGGTGGAGATGGAGGTGGGCGCCGGCGCCCGCGCGACCCTTTACGTGGACGGGGTGGAGGGCTTCTCCTCCTGTTCCCTCTCCGCCGCGGTGAGTTCGGACGTCCCCGTGGTGGCGGAGAGGGCGATGTATTTCGAGAGCGAGGGTAGGAGGGGTGGTCACGTCGCCCTGGGGGCCCCGCAGCTGTCGCGGGAATGGCTCTTCGCCGAGGGGTACACCGGCGGGTCCTTCGATACCTGGGTGCTGGTGGGAAACCCCGGCGAAGATACGGCGAGGGTGAGGTTTGACCTCTATGTCCCGGGAGGGGGCGGGAGAACGGTGGAGGCGGAGGTGAAGCCGCGCTCCCGCTACACCCTGCACGTGGACGACCACCTTCCCGACGCCGAGGTTGCGGTGCGGGTGGAGAGCGACAGGCCGGTGGTGGCGGAGCGCGCCATGTACTTCGACTACTACGGGAAGCAGGGGGGCTCATGCGCCCCGGGCACGCCGCAGGCTTCCAGTATCTGGTACCTCGCCGAGGGCTACACCGGCGGCGACTTCGACCAGTACATCCTGGTGGGGAACCCGGGCGTCGAGACGGCGCGGGTGAGCTTCGCCTTCATGACCCCGGCCGGTTCCGCACAAGCGGTCCTTTTCGACCTGCCTCCCGGGAGCCGCTTCACCCTCCACGTGGACGAGCTCTTCCCCTCGGAAGAGGTCTCCGCGGTGGTGGAGGAGACGCAGGGCCGGGGGATAGTGGTGGAGCGGGCCATGTATTTCGACTACTTCGGGCGGCGGGGCGGCCACGCGGCCATGGGGGTGACGCAGCCCTCCACCACCTGGTATTTCGCCGAGGGGTACACCGGCGGCTGAGCGGCGGATCCGAGGGGTCACCCTCGCCGCCCGCGGTCCCGAGGCGGAGCTCGGAGGGATGTGACGTCCGCGGGGGATGGAAAAGACCCTGAAGCGACCATGGCCTCATTTGCTTTTTAAGGGGGCGGTGGATTAACTTCTTTAGTTATGAAAGAGTACCTGAGGCGCCTCTTCGAGTACCGCGAGCTGCTGTTCAACCTCACCCGCAAGGAGGTGAAGGTCAAGTACAAGAACTCGTTCCTCGGTTTCGTGTGGTCGCTGGTCACGCCGCTGATGATGCTGGTGGTCTTCTACGTGGCCTTCGGGATCATCTTCAAACTCCGGGCCATGAACATGCGCTACTACGCCTTTTTCCTCATGGCGGGGATCCTGCCCTGGAACTACCTGTCCATCGCCCTCATGCAGGGGGTGGGCTCGGTGGTCATGAACGGCGACCTGGTGAAGAAGGTCTACTTCCCCCGGGAGGTGCTGCCCCTTTCCTACCTGGGGTCGGCCTCCTTCCATTTCCTGCTCCAGGAGCTCATGCTCATCGTCTTCCTGCTCACCTTCCGGGTGCCGCTGACGCCCTGGATCCTGGCCTTTCCCCTGCTGGTGATGCTGCAGATGACCTTCATCGCCGGGCTGTCGCTGCTGCTCTCGGCGCTGAACGTCTTCTTCCGCGACGTGCAGCATTTCACCGAGATCCTGCTCACGGCGTGGTTCTGGATGACCCCGGTGGTCTATCCCGTCTCCTATATCCGCGACAACCTGCCGGCCTGGGCGGTGCGGCTGTACCTGCTCAATCCCATGGCCCACATGGTGATGCTCTGGCAGCGCATCGTCTATAATTCGCCGGTGAACGGGCCCTCGGCGTACGGGCTCTCCGTCGAGGGCATACTGGGGACGGTGGGGGTGTCCGTGCTCCTGCTGGTCCTCGGGTACTACGCCTTCTGCCGGCTCGAGGGAAGATTCGCGGAGTTCATCTGATGGCGGCTAGGGAGATAGGGACGCGGGCCACCTCGGAGGTCCCCGCCATAAGGGTGGAGGGGGTGAGCAAGAGCTTCCGCCTCTACCATGACGTAAACTACACCCTCAAGGAAAGGATCATCAACTGGCGCAAGCGCGGCTACGACCTCTTCTGGGCGCTCCGTAACGTGGACCTCACGGTCTATAAAGGGGAGACCCTGGGGATCATCGGCCCCAACGGGTCCGGGAAGTCCACCCTCCTGCGCCTCATGACCCGCATAATGAAGCCCAACCAGGGGCGCATCCAGACCTACGGGACCATCGCCGCCCTGCTGGAGCTGGGGGCGGGCTTCCATCCCGACCTCACGGGGCGGGAGAACATCTACCTCAACGCCTCCATTCTGGGGTTCAGGAGGCGGGACCTGGAGGGGCTCATCGACGGCATCATCGCCTTTTCCGAACTGGGGCCGTTCATCGACAACCAGGTCAAGAACTACTCCTCGGGGATGTACGTGCGCCTTGGCTTCTCCATCGCCATCAACCTCAACCCCGATATCCTGCTCATCGACGAGGTGCTGGCGGTGGGGGACGAGTCCTTCCAGACCAAGTGCCTCAACCGCATAGCGCGCATGCAGCAGGAGGGCAAGACCATCGTGCTGGTGACCCACGAGGCGAACATCGCCGCCTCCATCTGCGACCGCGTGCTCTGGCTGGAGCAGGGGAGAGAGAGGATGCTCGGAGATCCCCGCGAGGTGACCGAGCGCTACCACGAGGCCATGCGCATGCGCCCGGAGGGGAGCGAGTTCGGCACCCGGGACATCGTCATCGAGAAGGTGGAGATCCTGGACCGCCACGGCACGGAAGCGGTGGAGTTCGAGACCGGCGAGCCCCTCACCCTGCGCCTCCATTACCGCGCGCTGCGCCCCGTGGAAGACCCCGTCTTCGGCTTCGGTTTTTACGACCAGATGGGCTTCATGGTCTACGGCACCAACACGCGCCTGCGCGGCATGACCATCCCCAGGGTGGCGGGTAAGGGGAGGATGGACTTCTCCATCGCCTCCCTATACATGCTGGACGGGAGATATTACGTCTCCGTGGCGGCTCATACCCGCGACGGCCTGGTGAACTACCACTGGCTGGACAAGCTCTTCTACTTCGACGTGCACTCGCCCGGCATGGAGGAGGGCTACCTGGCCATGGAGTGCGAGATCGACATGGTCGAAGAGGAGCTCTCGTAGCCACGGTCCCCGCGTACCCGGGTCACTCGTCGGTGCCGGGAGGGTGAGGCGCGGCGCGGGCCGGTGACACGGCAGCCGCCCGCGAAGGCCTTCACGGGCGCGGGGTGCGGCAGGGATAGCGGGAGCCTCGGGCGAAAAAATCTTTGAAAAACCGTGGTCGGGCCAACGCCCGGCGCGCAAGGAGGGCGGCGAGGACCGCGGCGGCTTAACGCGGTCCCGGCCTTGAAGGGGCGGAAGGAAGGCCGCGGCGGCGCGGCCGCGAGAGATGGAGCGGCGGGATGAGCGAGAAAGAGGATATGACCGGAGGGACGGCGCGGAGAGCGGCGGATAATCTCTCCCTGGACCTGGAGACGGTCGATGTCGGGGAGATCATGCGCGCCATCGAGGAGCGGGTGGAGAGGCGCCGTGCCGACGGCGTGTACCGTGACCTGCCCCTGCTGGAGTTGGAGGACATGCGCACGGGGGGAGGGGAGGACGAGATCAGCCTCGACCCCCTGCACGAGCTCATCTTCCTGGTGCAGCTGGCGAGGCAGTACGCCGAGGTCACCAGCCATTATCCCATAGGGTCGCGCCGTTCCGTGGTGGGCCCGCTCATCGCGCTAGCCAAGAAGGCCATGCGCCGTTTCATGACCCCCTACATGGACGCCCTCTTCGCCAAGCAGCGCGAGTTCAACGCCCAGTGTCTGCGCTCCATGGAGGTCTTCCTGGAGATGATCAAGCGCGAGCGCGAGCGCTCCTACCACGGGGGCTTGGACCGCTACACCGCCTGGGTAGAGCTGGGTTTCGCGGAGGACGACGAGGATCTGCTGCGGGAGGCGGCGCGACGTTTTCCCGAGGGAGAGCCCGTGGTGCACCTCGCGAGCGGCACGGGGAGCTTTTTGGCCGCGGCCCGCTCCGAGGGCCGGGAGGCGGTGGGGGTGGAGGAAGACGAGCGGCTGGTCTGGCTGTCGCAGGAGCAGGACCTCAGGGTGATCTCCGCCCGCCCCGCGGACTTCCTCGACTCCCGGCCTCCGGAGTCGCTGCGGGCGGTTTTCCTGCGGGAGCTGGGGGAAAGAGACGACGCGCGCGAGCTGGTATGGATGGTCAACGCCCTCGCCGACCGCGTGGAGAGGGAGGGCAGGGTGGTGGTGCTCAACCACCATCCCCGCTCCGTGCTGGGGGTGGAGGAGGCCTTCCGGGACCCCACCCTGCTGCGGCTGGTGCACCCGGAGACCATGCGGGGCCTCTTCCTCCACGCCGGATTCCGCGAGGTGGAGGTGGCGGAGGCGGGCGAGTACACGCGGCAGGAGATGGCGGAATGGGGCAAAAGGCTTGGCGGAGCCTTCCCGGAGGGCGAGGCCATGGCGGAGATGCTCTTCGGCCCGCGGCGCTATCTCCTGGAGGCGAGGAGGTAGGGCCTTGGGCGCGGAGAAGGTGGCCTTCGTCCCCGTGCGCTACGGTCCCCGGGTGGTGGGGGGCGCGGAGGCCCTCACCCGCGCCCTGGTGGAGGAGCTGGATTCCAGGGGGTGGCCGGTGGAGGTCATCACCACCTGCGCCCTGGACCCCTACAGCTGGACCAACCACTTCCCGCCGGGGACGGAGACGGTGCATGGCATCACCGTGCGCCGCTTCCCCACCGAGAGCCGCAAGTACACGCGCAAGGTGTTCCGCACCGAGACGCGCATGCTGCAGGGGAAGAGGGTCTCGCGGCGCCGGCAGGAGTTCTGGATACGCAGCGTGGTCACCAGCGAGGCCATGTGCCGCTGGCTGGGGGAGCACCGCGACGAGTACCGCGCCTTCGTCTTCGCCCCCTACCTCTTCGGCACCACCTACCTGGGGGTACTGGAGGTGCCGGAGAAGTCCTACATCATCCCCTGCCTGCACGACGAGCCCTATGCCTACCAGTACATCTACCGCAAGCTCATGCGCTCCGCGCGGGGGCTGATGTTCAACAGCGTGCCGGAGATGGAGCTGGCGCGCCGCATCTTCGGCGAGGACCTGCCGGGCCGGGTGGTGGGGATGGGGTTCAGCCCCTATGGCGCGGACGGGGAGCGCTTCCGCTACAAGTACTCCATCGAGGGCGACTTCATCCTCTACACCGGAAGGAGGGAGATCGCCAAGAACACCCCCCTGCTGCTGCGCTATTTCTGCAACTTCCTGGAGAACACGGGCCGGGAGGTGAGCCTGGCGCTCACGGGAGCGGGGCAGGTGGAGATCCCCTTCTCCTTCCGCAACCGGGTCATCGACGTGGGGTTCGTGGACCAGCGGGACCTGCGGGACGCCTACGCCGCCGCCACCCTCATCTGCCATCCCTCCACCAAGGAAAGTTTTTCCATCATGATCCTGGAGGCCTGGCTGGCCGGACTTCCCTGCCTGGTGCACGGGGACTGCGCGGTCACCCGTCACCACGTGGAGAGCAGCGGGGGAGGGCTGTGGTTCACCGACTACCCCACCTTCCACGAGGCGTTGGAGTTCCTCCTCGACCACCCGGCGGCACGGGCGAGGATGGGGGAGAGGGGGCGGGACTACGTGCTCGCCAACTATTCCTGGGACGAGGTGGTGCGCAACTTCGAGACCGTCCTGGAGGAAGGGGAGGCGAGGGGTTGAGGGCGCGGCGCGCGGTCCCGGAGCGAGGAGGGGAACGGTGAGGGTGCACCAGATAGTGCCGCGCCTGGACGCGGGGGACGCCGTCTCCGACGAGGCGCTGGCCATCCACAGGCTGGTGACGGCATGGGGGTTCGAATCGCGCATCTACGCCAACGGTATGGACGAGTTCGGCAAGCGCCATGCCTCCTACGACCACGCCTACCAGGAGTTCATGCGCGAGAAGGACGACCTCCTCATCTACCACTACTCCATCTACTGCGGAAACTACCGCTATTACCTGGAGAGCGAGTCCCGGAAGGTGCTCATCTACCACAACATCACCCCCCCGGAGTTCTTCGAGCGCTTCTATCCCGAGGCGGCGAACCTCTGCCGGCTGGGAAGGGAGCTGCTGCCCCGCCTGGCGGTATGCGAACTCGCCCTGGGGGATTCGGATTTCAACCGGCGGGAGCTGGTGGCGGTGGGGTTCCCGGAGGAGAGGACGGGGGTGCTGCCCATAAACCCTCCCCTGCACAAACTGGACGGGGTGGAGGAGGACGCCGGGCTGGGACGCTCACTGTCCGACGGCAGGACCAACCTCCTCTTCGTGGGGAGGGTGGTGCCCAACAAGCGCGTGGAGGACATCGTCAAGCTCTTCTATTGCTATCACCGGGGGGTGAACGCACATTCCCGCCTGGTGGTGGCGGGGTCCATCCTCAGCACCTACCACTCCGCCCTCCTCTCCCTGGCGCGGCGCATGGGCATCGCCGACCGCGTGTTCTTCCTGGGCAAGGTGAGCGACGGGGCCCTCAAGGCCTGCTACCGCCGCTCCCATTACTATGTCTCCATGAGCGAGCACGAGGGCTTCTGCGTGCCCCTGCTGGAGGCCTTCCACTTCCGGCTTCCGGTGCTGGCCTACGCCGCGGGAGCGGTGCCGGAGACCATGGGCGGGGCGGGCATCCTGGTGCACGACAAGGACTACCCCCTGCTGGCCGAGCTCCTGGACCGCCTGGGAAGGGACGAGGTGATGCGGGGCCGGGTGCTGGCGGCCCAGGAGGCGAGGCTGGAGGAGTTCGGGGAGGACCGCTTCGCGCGGTCGCTGCGCGAGGCCCTGGAGAGGTTGGAGGTCCGCGCACCGGCGTAACGGCATAATGCGGCATACGGGAAAAGCCGTGGTCGATGCGGCGAGGGCGAGGGCCTGACCCCGCGAGGAGGGGAAGATGATAGAGGTCAACGGCAAGGAGCTGGACGAGCACGGGCTGCGGGCGCGCGCGGAGGCGAGGCGCCGGGCGGGCCTTTACGACCGGCGCCTGCTGGCCATGCTGGAGAGGGACATCGTGGAGGAGATCGAGGAGCACGCCTTTTCCATGATCCAGGTGGTCTTCGACCTGCAGCGGGCGCTGGAGGACCGGGGCGCCAGGCTGGAGCCGCCGGCCGACCTCGGCGCCGGCGAGCGGGGCAGAGGAAGAGCGGCCTCCTTCGCGCGCCGGCTGCAGACGCGCTTCATCCGCACCGTGAACGAGGGCTACGTGCAGCAGCAGGAGAAGTTCAACACCTTCTTCACCAAGGCTGTGGACATCTCCTACCGCCAGCTCTGCGGC
This sequence comes from Actinomycetota bacterium, assembly GCA_014360645.1. Lineage (NCBI taxonomy): Bacteria > Bacillati > Actinomycetota > Actinomycetota bacterium. The sequence goes on from JACIXD010000001.1 coordinate 187,885, forward strand.
GCCGGGAGCGGCCTGGAGATGGGGGAGGCGGCGGAGCGCCGGGAGACCTGGATCTCGCGCCGTCCGGAGTGGGGAGAGGAGGTGTGGCGGGAGGTCCTGGAGGCGGAAAGCGGCAGGGTGCTGGTGGTGGGCATACCGGGCCTGGGTTTCCTGGAGGCCGCGCGCGAGGCCGGGCGCCTGCTCATGGCCCTGGACACCGACGACCTGGCGGTGGCGGAGGCCCAGTCGCGCTTCCTCCCGGCATGGTTCCACCACCGTCCCCTGGAGGTCCTCGAGCACCTGGGAGACGAGGAGGTGGGGATGGTGGTGGTGGCCTTTCCGGAGTGCCTGAGCGGAGGCGAGCTCTCCTTGGTGGCGGGCTGGGCGGGTTCGCGACTGGAGGAAAAGGGAGTGGTGCTCCTCGCTCTCAACCGAGGCCGTAACCGGGCGATGTCGGGGGATGACGGCCTGGTGCGTTTCTGGCCGCGCCGCTTCCTGCAGGCGGCTCTGGAGAAAAGGGGCTTTTCCTGCCGCGAATGGAGGGCGGGAGACCAGGTTTTCCTGAGGGGGGAGAAGGAGGCTTGAGGGTCCACCAGGTGGTACCGCGCCTGGACGCTGGCGACGCCATCGGCAACATCGCCATGACCATCCACCGGGCCCTGGAGAGACTGGGATACGAGGCGCGTATCTACGCCTACGACATGGACGACTACGGGCGCCGCCACGCCTCCTTCGACGCCGCCTACCGGGAGTTCATGGAAGAGGAGGAGGACCTGCTCCTCTATCACTACGGCCTCTACTGCGACAATTACCGCATGTTCCTGGAGAGCCGCAACCGCAAGGCGCTCATCTACCACAACATCACCCCCCCGGAGTTCTACGAGGCTTTCCTGCCCGAGGCGGTGCACCTCTGCGCCCTGGGCAGGAAGGTGCTGGCGCAGCTCACCCGGTGCGACCTGGCCCTTGGGGTGTCCGACTTCAACCGCCGGGAGCTGGTGGCGGCGGGGTTCCAGGAGGAGAGGACGGGGGTGCTGCCCGTGCACCCACCGGTGGAGAAGCTGGAGGAGGCGGAGGAGGACCCGCGCCTGGCGCGCTGGCTCGGCGACGGCAAGACAAACCTCCTGCACGTGGGGAGGGTGGTGCCCAACAAGAGGTGCGAGGACGTGATAAGGCTCTTCTGCTGTTACCATCGCGGGGTGAAAGCCCGTTCCCGGCTGGTCTTCGCGGGTCCCCTGCCCGTGAACACCTATTATTCCGCCCTCCTCTCCCTGGCGCGGCGCATGGGCATCGCCGACCGCGTGTTCTTCCTGGGCAAGGTGAGCGACGGGGCCCTCAAGGCCTGCTACCGCCGCTCCCATTACTATGTCTCCATGAGCGAGCACGAGGGCTTCTGCGTGCCCCTGCTGGAGGCCTTCCACTTCCGGCTTCCGGTGCTGGCCTACGCCGCGGGAGCGGTGCCGGAGACCATGGGCGGGGCGGGCATCCTGGTGCACGACAAGGACTACCCCCTGCTGGCCGAGCTCCTGGACCGCCTGGGAAGGGACGAGGTGATGCGGGGCCGGGTGCTGGCGGCCCAGGAGGCGAGGCTGGAGGAGTTCGGGGAGGAAGCCTTCACCGCCGCCATAAGGAAGATAATGGAAAGACTGGCCGGGGGCCTCCCGCGGGGCGGGGAGGAAGCCCGGGAGGGGGAGGAGGAAAGGGCAGAGGAGGTGGAGCGGGGGTGAGGGTACACCAGATATGCGCGCGCCTGCAGTTCGGGGACGCCGTCACCGGCCAGGTGCTGCGCATCCACGAGACGGTGAAATCATGGGGCTGGGAGAGCCATGTCTACACCACCGCCCACGACGAGCGCATGGCGCCGCTTGACGAGGGGCTGAAGGCCTACCGCGGGGAATACTTGAGGCGGAAGGACGACCTCCTCCTCTATCATCTCTCGGTCTACGACGAGAACCACCGCCTCTACCTGGAGAGCCGCAACCGCAAAGTCCTCGTCTACCACAACATCACCCCTCCGGAGTTCCTGGAGCCCTACGACCCCCACCTCGCCGAGGTGTGCCGCAGGGGGCGGGAGCTGCTCCCCGCGCTGCGGGACTGTGACCTCGCCCTGGGGGATTCGGAGTACAACCGCCGGGAGCTGGCGGCGGCGGGCTTCCCGGAGGAGAGGACGGGGGTGCTCCCCATCTTCGTGGACCTGGAGGCCCTGGGGGGAGAATACAACCGCCCGCTGCTGCGCGAGCTCGACGACGGGCGGGTAAACGTGCTCTTCGTGGGGCGCCTGGTGCCCAACAAGCGGGTGGAGGACCTCATCGACGTGTTCGCCGCCTACCACCGCGGCGTGAACGCCCACTCGCGGCTGCTCCTGGTGGGCACGTCCTGGTCCGTGACCTACAACGCGGAGCTGGCCAGGCGGGTGCGGCGGCACGGCCTGCAGGGATGCGTCTCCATACCGGGATGGTCCTGGGGGGTGAGCGACGAGGACCTGCGGGCCTATTACCGCGCCGCGAGGGTGTTTGTGACCTGCAGCCTGCACGAGGGCTTCTGCGTGCCCCTGCTGGAGAGCATGTTCTTCCGGGTGCCCGTGCTGGCCCGGCACGCCGCGGCCATCCCCTTCACCCTGGGGGGAGCGGGGATGACCTTCCGCGAACTCGACCCGCCCCTGCTGGCGGAGGCGGTGGAGGAGCTGGCCTTCAACCGCGAGCTGCGGGAGGAGCTTGCGGAGAGGGGGAGGCGGAGGCTTGAGGAATTCCACCCCGAGAAGACGGCGCGGAGGCTGCGCTCTTTCCTGGAGGGTGTGGCCGGGAGCCGGCCATGATCCCGGCTGGGACCCGGCACCGGAGCATGACGGGGAAAGGGGGATCCCGCCGGGGATCGTGCCGGTTCATCCTGTGCAGACGCGACCGGTGACGGGAGCGAGGCGCGTTGGCTCGTCAGGCAAGAGCCCCTGCGGTGTGCGGGATGGCGCGTGAGCCGCATGGGACGAGCGGATGAACGGACACCATTCCGTGCCCTCCCGGCAGGAGGTCGGCTGAGGGAGCTACGGCTAACGGCCGGTCCTACGGGCGTCCGGAGAGGAGTGGATATGGGACGGGACCGGTCCCCTTCTCGCGTATCCGAAAGGGTCGCCCTCACTTTCCCAGGGGCAGGGTGAAGGAGAAGACCGAGCCACCGCCCTCGCGCGGCTGGTGCCAGATGCGCCCTCCGTGCTCCTCCACGATGCGCCTGCCTATGTAGAGGCCGAGGCCCAGGCCGGGACCGCCGTGACGCAGGGCTCCTCCTACCCGGTAAAAGCGCAGGAAGACCTTGTCGCCTTCCCCCTCGGGAACGCCGGATCCGCGGTCGAGAACGGAGAAGACGATCTCGCCGCCTTCCGCGCGTCCCTGAAGCTCGACGGGCTGAAAGGCGGGCGAATGCTTCACCGCGTTGTCCAGCAGGATGACGAATAGGCGCAGGAGACGGTTGGGGTCGGCATCCGTCACCACGCCTTCCCGCGGGAGGTCTTGCGCGAAGGTCCTCTCGGGGTATCTCAAGGCCATCTCCCTGAGCGCCTCGGCGGCGACGCCCACCACGTCCGTGGGCTCGAGCTCCAGTGAGAAGGCACCGCGCTGGATGCGGGTGGCGTCGAGGAGCTCCTCCACCACGTAGACCAGGCGGTCCGCCCCCACCTCGATGCCCCGCAGGGCGGCATCCATGGCCTCGGGGGAGAGGTTTCCGCGCCGGGCCAGGATGGTGGCGGCATAGCCCTTGAGGAGGGTCGCGGGATGGCGCAGCTCGTGGGCCGCTATGTCCATGAAGTCGCGCATGCGCCCCGCGTACTCCTCCAGCCTCCTCTCATATTCCTTCTTCTCGGTGATATCGATGAGCGAAGCTACGCTCTTTCCCGAGGGGGATAGCCGGTTCACGCTCACCAGCACCGTTCTCGTGTTCCCCTCGCGGTCCAGAAGGCGGCACTCGTACTGCAGGGGTGCGGCTGCTGCGCCACGCATCATCTTTCGCGCTATGGACCTGACCCTCGCGACATCCTCCGGGTGGACGAAATCCCAGTAGCGCATGCGTCCCTCGATCCTCTCCTTTTCCATGCCCACCATCCTGGAGAACTCGCGGTTGGTGAGGGAGATGGTGCCGTCCGCCTCGATGATCCCCATGGCCGTCCCCGTGGACTCGAAGGTGGCGCGGTAGCGTTCCTCGCTCTCGCGCAGGCCGTTCTCGGCGCGGCGGCGGTCGGTGATGTCGCGGGCGATGCCCTCTATGGCCACCAGCTCTCCCGCATGGTCGAATACGGGGGTGTTCACCTGCTCCGTCCAGATGACGGAGCCGTCCCTGCGTACCCACCGCACCTCGAGGGGCCTTCCAGACTCCAGCGCTCCGGAGGCCATCTCCTCCAGGAGGCGGCGGTCGTCGGGATGTACCAGCTTGAAGCCCAGGTTAGGGTCCCGGTAATGGTCCTCAGGGGTGTAGCCGGTTATGGCGGTTGAGGAGGGGCTGACGTACTCGAAACGCCGCTCCGGCCTCAGCCTGATGCGGTAGATGAGGTCCCGGGCGTTCTCCGCCAGCAGGCGGAAGGCCTCCTCCCTTGCCCCCAGGTCCTCCTCCGCGCGCACCCTCTCCGTGATGTCGGTGATGAAGCCCTCGAGGACGGCGGTGCCGCCCTCATCCTCTCCCACCCTGCGGCCCTGCTCCCAGACCCATTTCTCCTCTCCCGCGGCGGTGCGTATGCGGTAGGTGAGCCGGAAGGGCTCGCCGGATGCGAGCGCCTCCTGGACGGCATCCCAGACCATGTCGCGGTCTTGGGGATGGATGAGGTCGGCGTAGGAGACGGTGCGGTCTCCCGTCAGGTCCTCGGGGCGGTAACCGGTGAGCTCCGTGCTGCCCTCGCTCACGAAGAGCATGGTCCATGAGGGGTCGTCCAGGCAGCGGTAGGCCATCCCCGGAAGGTTGCTCAGCAGGGTCTCGAAGGCCCGGCGGCTCTCGGCCAAGGCCCGCTCCACCTCCGCCTGCTCGGTGATGTCGCGGGCGTTCACCAGCAGGCCACGGATCGCGGGGTCCTCCCGGAGGTCGGCGCAGATGCACTCGAGGCGGCGCCACGCGCCGTCGCTCACCCTAGCGCGCATCTCCAGCCTCACCGCCTCCCCCTCCTCAGCGCAGGCGGTGAGACCTTCCCGCAGCGACGCGAGGTCATCGGGGTGGACGAGGTCGAAGAGGGAGGAGCCCTCCAGGGAACGCTCCGGGAGGCCGAGGGCGCGTGTCAGGGAGGGGCTGTGGTAGCGCGGGCGCCCCTCGCCGTCGAGGATGAGGGTTATGTCGTGGGACCTCTCGACCAGGGCGCGGTGGTGTCTCTCGGAATCGCTCACCGCCCTGCGCAGGCGTATGCGCACCAGGGCCTCGCCGATATGGCCCAGCATGGCCTCCAGGGCGCGCCGGGACCGCGGCGGGATCTCGTCCTTCTCGTGGGAGGCCAGGTTGACGCAGCCCACCGCCTCTCCCTCGTGCATGATGGGGACCACGGCGATGGCTCTGATGCCCTCCGCGAGTTGGGCGTCCTCCTTGGGCACCGGCAGCTCACCGTAGTTCACGTAGAGCGCCTCGCCCGCCTTCACCAGGGCGGCGCGCGGAGAGCTCGCGTCGTATTCGCGGATGAGCTCCACGAAATCGCCGGACAATCCGAGGTGATGGATGAGCTTGAAGCCCCCCGTGACCTCGTCCAGTACATAGATGCCGCCGCTGTCCATTCCCGAGGCCTCGATGACCGCTTCCAGAGAGAGGCGCAGGGCTTCCTCCGGGTCCTCCGTCCTCCCCAGGCGTACGCTCAAGTCGCGCTGGAGGGAGATGATGCGCTCGGCCTCCCAGCGGTCGGTGACGTCGCGCGAGTTAACCACCAGCCCGCGCACCCCGGGGTCGCATAAGAGGTTGCGGGAGCTCACCTCGTGTACGCGCCACGAGCCGTCATGATGGCGCAGCCGCACCAGCGCGCGCCCCGTCACCCCCGGCCTCGCGGCGGCCGCCCCCAGGGCTTCCCGGGACCCCTCGAGGTCGTCGGGGTGGACGAAGGAGAAGATGGAGCGTCCCGCAAGCTCCTCTGGAGGGTAGCCGAGGAGTTCCCGCACGGAGCCGCTGCAGAAAGTGATGGTGCCGTCCTCCCGCAGCACGCAGATGAGGTCCTGGGCGTTTTCCACCAGCACGCGGAAGAGCCCGCCGTCGGGCGCGGGTTGCGGGGAATGCATGTCCCCTTCCCGTTCTTTATTCCTGCCGGTGCGGGGGTCCCGCGACCGGTCCCCGCTTGGGCGCTCCAAGTCTTCCTCCCTCCGGGAAGCGCGATACCCTTGATAGGCGGATTCGGGTATCCACAAGCCCGACGCCGAACCATCCGAACGCATCACGCGCTTTTATGTGGTGAATATATTATGCACGGCCTGCCTTCATGTAAACACGCCGAGGACCGAGGTCGCCGGGAGGTCGGGATAAACGGGAGATCGGGCGTTCCCGCGCTGAAGACGGACTAGCCTTATCGTGTCATGACGCCCGAAGAGGTCGGGGCATGCGGCGCTGGCGGAGCGGCTTGAGAGGTCGAACCCTCTCCGAACCCGTCACCTTCGAAGGGTCCAAGGCGACGGCGCGCAGCCGCGCTCCCGGCGCCGCCGCTTGCGCGGCGCGAACCGGCGTGCACGGCGATATGCGCGGGATGGAAAAGAGAGGGAGCATCGAATATATTTAGGAGAATTTGAAACCCGGCGCCTCGTCGGGGCGTCAGGGACAGGGGAAAGGAGAGATTTGACGCGGGCGAGTCTGCCGGAAAGGCTGCGTTGTGCGAGGAAGGCGGAGTGCGCATTCGTGCTGGCCTTCTTCCTCGTCCTCGCAGTCATCTTCACCTGGCCCCTCATCCTCCATCCCCACGACGGCATCATCGGGGGGCACGGCGACCCCCTGCTCAACTCCTGGATCATCTCCTGGGACGCCAGGACCTTCTTCACCAACCCCACCGGGCTCTTCCAGGGGAACATCCTCTACCCGTCGCGTGACGTGCTGGCCTATTCCGAGCATGCGCTCGGCATGGGGATCATCGCCGCCCCCGTCTATCTCCTCTCCGGGAACCCCGTCCTGGCCTACAACTTCCTCGTCTTTCTGGGTTTCGTGCTCGCGGGCCTCGGCTGCTACCTGCTGGTAAAGAAGCTCACCGGCAGCAGGTGGGGCGGGCTGGTGGCGGGGGTCTTCTTCTCTTTCTGCTTCTACAAGGTGAGCCGCCTCAGCCACCTGCAGATATTCTTCATCCCCTTCCTCCCCTTCATGCTCCTCCACCTTTACCGCTACCTGGAGCGCGGGCGCCTGCGCAACCTCCTGCTGTTTGCCCTCTTCTTCCTCGTGCAGTCCCTGTGCAGCTGGCACTCCATGCTCTACTGCGCCATCGCCGCGGGGCTGTTGTGGGCGTGGAAGGCGGCTTTCTCCCGCCGCGCGGCGGAGTGGAAGCGGCTGCTTGCGGCGGCGGCGGCGCTCGCCGCGGCGCTGGCGGTGATGGCGCCCTTCGCCCTCCCCTACCTGCGGGCCCACCGCAGGCTGCCCGGCTTCGAGCGTTCCCTCAAGGAGGTGGAGCTGTACGGGGCCAGGGGAGAAGATTTTCTGCGCGTGCTCGACGTGAGCGCGGTATACGGCGAGGCGCCGTCCCCTTTCCGGGAGGGTTCGATAGGATATGAAAACGTGCTCTACCCGGGGGTGGTCATCCTGGTGCTGGCGGCTGCGGCGCTGCTGCTGCGGCGCCGCGACGAGGAGGCGGTGACGGCGGATGAAGCGGCCTCCTTCCGCCGGGGGGAGCTCTTCTTCCTCCTCCTGGCGGCCCTGGCCCTGCTCATGACCTTCGGGCCCAGGATCGCGGGTCGCTGGAACCCCTTCTATATGGTCCCCTACCGCCTGGGGGCGTTCAAGTTCACCCGCGTGCCGGCGCGCTTCACCATCCTGGTCTCGCTCGCCCTGGCGGTGCTGGGGGGGTACGGCGCGTCAAAGATAGCCCGGCGTGCCGCGTCGGGCGGTAACGGGGGCCGGGAGGCGAGGAGGCTCACCGGCGCCAGCCTGGTGGTTTTGCTGGCCCTCGAGCTCCTCACCGTGAACATCTTCGTCCACCCCGTCGCCGTGGGCGCGGAGGTGCCCGAGGTCTATACCTGGCTGAGGGATCAGGGAGACGTGCGGGTCATCGAGCTGCCCACCGGAACCCTGGGCCCGGTGAACCTCTATGACCGCAACGTGGACTGGAGGCCCCAGCAGGTCTACGACTACATCTACCGCGAATGCCGCGTCATGTACTTCAGCACCTACCACTGGAAAAAGATGGTTAACGGCTACAGCGGCTACATGCCCTTCTTCTACCGCCGCATCATGATGGAGATGCAGGGTTTCCCGTCCGCGCGCAGCGTGGCCCTCCTGCGCGGGCTGGGGGTGGATTACGTTCTCTGGGACTGGTCCTGGGTGGAATCGCAGCGCATGGAAGAATATAACATCAGGCTCTTCTCCATCCCGGGCCTGCAGTATGTGGACGACTTCGGGAGCAAGACGGTCTTCCGCGTCGAGCCCGGGGAGACCGTCTTCCCGGCCGACCTGGAGGTGGAGGCGGCGGCACCGCGCGCGGTCCCGACAGGGGCGGGTTTCGACCTGGGACTGCTGGTGAGCAACCGGGGAGAGGCCCCCATGGTGTGCGTGGAGGAGGCATACCAGGACTTCAGCCTGGTGCTGGAGGGCGGGGACGGGCAGGTCATCGAGGTCCCGGGGAAATACCGCCCCCCCTTCTTCGTGGACGCGGGAGAGACCATCTCCCTCCCCCTGCAGGCGGGAAGGGCGGTCCCGCCCGGGAGCTACCGGGCGGAGCTGCGCCTGGTGGGAGGGGTGCTGGGGGAGAGGAGCTTCCGGTTCCCCCTCGAGGTCGCGGAGGTGCCGGACTGGGACCGCGTGGAGCTGCTGAACGGGACGGTCGAGGTGAGCCCCTCGGAGCTTGCCCTCCCCGGCCCCGACGGGCTCTACCCCGTGGCGACGGCATCGGTGGCCAACACCGGGGGGGCCATGTGGAGGGCGCTGGACCAGAACGAGGACTTCTCCCTCCAGCCCGGCTCGGCCTATCTGGGGCTGGCTTGGACGGCGCTCGATGGCTCCCTCTGGGAACAGCAGTCCTGCTCCCTCCCCTGCGACCTCTCCCCCGGACAGTCCGTCGCGGTGCCCCTGCTGGCGCGGCCCCCGGCGGCCCCCGGCGAGTACTACCTCGACGTGGGCGTGTACGTGGTGGGAGGCGATTGGATCGTGCCGCCCGTGCGCCTGCGGGTCAGGGTGGAGGGGTGGATGGAGGCGGCCGCGGACAGGGCGGCGTAGGGGCGGGCGGCGGGCTTGCGGGAGCAGCGGGGCGCGGGAATGACGGGAAGACGGTGATAAGGCTTGGACGAGTCTCCACACCGGGAAGAAAGAGAACGGCCCGCCACGGGAGCGCCGGGACCGCTCCCCGGCGCTGGAGCACATGACCGACCTGAAGCGGTGCCCGCGGCGGGAGAGTCGTATCTCCCCCCGGCGCCGCCGGACGAGGCTCGACGGCTCGCGGCCGGAGACGAGGATGTCCCTCCGCCGGCGTCGGAGACGGGCGCGCCCAGGGAGCCCACCGCGGCGGGGGAAGAGGATATGTATGAGCCGCCCGCGGAAGGTGAAGGGGGAGCGCCGGAACCGCCCGCGGAAAGGGAAGAACCGCCGCCTCTCCGGGGCGCGCTGCTGGCGCGGGTCATGGAGGGAGCCCGCTCCCGCCGCGAGGGCTGGCTGTGGTTCGCGGCGGTGCTGGGGGTCTTCGCCGCGGCCTTGTTGTGGCGCTGGCATTTCGCCTCCCGCGCCAGGGTCTACACCTACGACAGCTATTATTATCTGTTGCTGGCGCGCAACCTCCGCCACGGCCTCTCCTACAGCGTGGCCGGGCACCCGCACTACAAGTACATGCCCTTCTACCCCGTATGTATAGCCGCCTTCGACCTCTTCCTTCCCCTGGAGGCGGCGGGCAAGCTCTCCAACCTGGTCTTCAACGCCGCCTGCGTCTTCCCCATCTACGCCCTGGGGGCGCTGGTCTTGGGGCGCCGCGCGGGGCTGGCGGCTGCGGCCCTCTTTGCCTTCGAGCCCATCAGCAGCGTGTGGGCGGCGGTACCCATGTCCGACGGCCTGCTGGCCCTGCTCACCTGCCTGGCCGCCTACTTCTTCCTCAAGTGGTTCAAACAGGAGGACGGCCGCACGCGCCACCTCTACCTCTCGGCGGCGGCGGCCGGCCTGGCCCTGCTCACGCGCTGGGAGGGAGCGCTCCTCCTCCTGCTCCTGGGCGCCTTCCTGCTCTACGCCTGGGCGAAAAAGAGGCTCAAGTTCGCGAACCTCCTGATCTTCGCGGCCATCGCCCTCGCCCCCATGGCCCTCTTCGCCCTGCGCAACCTGATCACCTTCGGGACGCCGCTCAAGAGCGCCTACCTGGAGGAACTGCGCAACCACCCGGAATGGGCGGAGTACACCACCCCCAAGGCGCGCTTCTTCCACTACCTCATTTTCTCCGACGTTCCTCCCCTGGGGATAACCGTCCGCTACTACAACTACGGGTATCTCCTCTTCGGGTACGCGGGCCTTGCCTTTACCCTCGCCGTGAGACGCTACCGCCGCTACGGGCTCTTCCTCGCCGGCTGGCTCCTGCTCCTGGGACCCACGCATTTCTTCTGGTACTTCTCCAACGTGCGCTTCCTCATCCCCGCCGTGCCCGCCCTGTGCCTGGGGGCGGGGGCGCTCGTCGGCATGCCCTGGGTGAGCGCGCGGCGGGCGCGAGACGGGATCGCCCTCTCCGCGGTGCTGCTGCTGCTGGTGGCGTGCGTGGTGGGGGTCCTGGCGCTCACGGGGCGGCCGGTGGCCAACGACCGCTTCTACAGCAACATCGCCCTCTTGGAGAACGGGGAGGGGGGGCTGGCTACGCTGCAGGCGGTGGAGTGGCTCAAGGAGAACGCCGGCGACGCCGGGGTGGCGTCGCGTATGGCCCCCATGGTCTCCTTCTACCTGGGGCGGGAGGTATATTTCATCGGGGAGTATCAGGGCTTCGAGCCCGCCGACCTGCGCATCGACCACGTGGTGGAGGACGCGCGAGCCCTGGGGGTGCGGTACATCCTGCTCTGGTCCTACGAGCCCGACGTGGAAGGGGTGATGGCCTACAGCGGCCAGGGACCGGAGGTGGCGGAACAGCTCGAGCTGGTGGGCAGGTGGGAGGCCGCGCCCACCACCCAGTGGAACCGCACCGTCTACGCCTGGATCTTCGCGGTACCGCCCGAATAGCCTGCGGCGGCGCGGACGCGCGGTTTTTCCTTTCCCGCCGTCCCCGTTTGAGCGGCGAGGTCGAGGGCGTGGTGAATATCTCCTCGCCTCCGCCATCTCCCATCTCGAGCGGTTGTTGTAGAATAGGTGGGCGTGGAAGCGGCGGACATGAAGCGTGCGGATCCCTTCCGCTCCCGTCCGATCCCGCATAGGCAAGAAAAGAGCGACAGGAGATAGCGGACATGCCCCAACGCAGCAGCCTCGACGTCTTCTTCGCCCCGCGCGGCGTGGCCGTGGTGGGGGCCACCGAAAACCAGCTCAAGGGCGGCTACAGCATCATCGCCAACATGCTCGAGTCCTTCCAGGGAAAGGTCTATCCCGTCAACCCGGGACGGGAGGAGGTGCTGGGTCGGAAGTGCTATCCCTCGGTGCGCGACCTGGCGGGCAAGGTGGACATGGCCATCGTCTTCGTCCCCGCCGCCTCCGTACCCGGGGTGCTTGAGGACTGTGCCGCCGCGGGGGTGAGGGGAGCGGTGCTGGAGTCGGGAGGGTTCGCCGAGGCGGGAGATGAGGGCAGGCGCATCGACGCCGCCTGCCGTGAGATAGCCGACCGCACCGGCCTGCGCCTGTGGGGGCCCAACTGCACCGGCCTGGTGAACACCGACCCCTTCATCTTCACGCCCTTCATGCGCGTGCCCAACGTGCACGAGAGGCTCAAGCCCGGCACCCTGGGGATCATCGCCCAGAGCGGCATGCTCGCCGCGGGGTTCATGCTGCAGTACGTCATCTCGGGGTATTTCACCGTTTCCAAGGCCTGCGCCATCGGCAACAAGATGGACGTGGACGAGGTGGAAGTCCTGCGCTACATGTCCTCCGACCCCAAGACCAGAGCGGTGGTGGCTTACCTGGAGTCCATCGCCGACGGAAGGGACTTCCTGGAGGTGGCGCGGGAGATGGCGGGGCGCAAGCCGCTGGTGGTGCTCAAGGGGGGACGTTGCGAGGAATCGGCCCGCGCCGCGCTCTCCCACACCGCCAGCCTGGCGGGCTCCGACGAGGTGGTGGACGGGGCCCTGCGCCAGGCGGGGGTGATCAGGGTGGAGGATTTCCAGGAGCTCATGAACCTGGGCAAGGCCTTCTCCATCCATCCCGACCCCTTCCGGCTCTCCACGCCAGGCGGCGACTGCGTGGCGGTGATCACGGTCACCGGCGGGGGCGGGGTGGTGCTCACGGACCTCCTGCGCGCCTCGGGCCTCAGGGTGCCGCCGCTGGAGCGGCGCACCCTGGAGTTCCTGCGGAGGGAGGTGTTCCCGGACTGGATGGCGCCCTCCAACCCCGTGGACATCTGGCCGGCCATAGAACAGAGGGGCTTCGCCGCCTTCGGCGATTCCATCAAGGCGGTGCTGGACGACGCGGGCGTGGACGGGGTCATCCTCCTTCCCTTCGCCTCGCGCATGATCGAGTACTTCCCCTTCGAGGAGATCGGCGAGGCGGTGCGCGAGAGCGGCAAGGCCATGGTCTCCTGGATGTTCGGAGACCTGCGCTACTTCGATACCATGGAGGAACGGCTGCGCGATTACGGCATCCCCGTCTATCAGGACCTGCATTCGTGCGTGCTGGCCATGAAGTCGTACCTCTGCTTTTCGCGCAAGGCGAGGGAAAAGGCCGCCGCTGGATAGGAAGCGCCGTCTCGCGCGCCGGGCCGGGGCGAAAACCCGATCATGTCCATGACTCCCAGCGTGCACGTGCCGGGACCGGACGACAACGGGATGACCCGGGCACAGCTCATGGCGCCAGAACCATCATCGGCCCATCGTCCAGGCATCGGACTATGTTGCTCCGCGGACGGCGTGATCGCCTTCCCGATTCGCCGCCGAACCGGCATGGTCAGTCGAGGGGATATCCCTCGGTGTTGTGGCCGCCCGCGATGCGCCCGTTGAAGAGGAAGTATACGGGCCGCTCGGCCATGATGGGGAGGTCGGAGGTAACGCGTATGGATACGTCCCCGTGGGGTCCGTCATGCACGCCGATACCCAGATCGTCCCCGTGCACGGCCACGGTGGCGCGGGAACGCGCCTTCACTGTGAGCTCACGGCGCACGTTTTTCCCGTCGCCGCACAGGTAGTCCAGGGTAACGCGGGCGACAACGTCTCCGGGGTTCTGCAGGCACAGCCAGGTGTGGAACCCCGGCCGCGTGCAGCCCTCGGCGAAGACCCACTTCGTGTGGGGCCGGGGGGATCCCACTACGTTATGGCCACCGGGCCAGGCCCCGTTGTAGTTGAAATACATGGGTCTTTCGGCCACCACCGGCACGTCCGAGGTCACCTTGATGGATACGTCCCCGTGGGGTCCGTCGTGGGCCCCGATGCCCAGGGAATCGCCGTGCACGGCCACGGTGGCGCGGGAACGCGCCTTCACCTTGAGCTCCCGGCGCACGTTTTTCCCGTCGCCGCACAGGTAGTCCAGGGTAACGCGGGCGACAACGTCCCCGGGGTTCTGCAGGCACAGCCAGGTGTGGAACCCCGGCCGCGTGCAGCCCTCGGCGAAAAACCACTCCGGGGAGGGGGCTGAAGCGCCCATGACGTTAGAGCCGCCGTCCCATGACCCGTTGTAGTTGAAATACATGGGTCTTTCGGCCACCACCGGCACGTCCGAGGTCACTTTGATGGACACGTCCCCGTGATCGTTGTCGTGGGCGCCGATCCCCTCCGCGTCGCCGTGCACGGCCACCGTATAACGTGCCCTGGCCCTTACCGTCAACGTCCTGCGCACGTTGGCCCCGTCCCCGCAGAGATAGTCCAGGGTCACGTGGGCCTCCTCCTCCCCCGGGTTCTGCAGCGTGAGCCAGGTGTGGAATCCCGGCCGCGTGCATCCCTCGGCGAAGTACCACTCCGTGCGGGGAGTGTCAACGGCCATGACGTTGTGCCCGCCGGACCAGGTCCCGCTGCCGCCGTCGTAGTCGAAATAGAGCGCGCGTTCCGCGATGAGCCCCTCCTGGTCGCTGATGACGGAGGCGCTGACCTCCTGGCCGTCGATGGTGGTGTTCACGGGCACGGTCATGCGCGAGCGCGGAGGTATGGTGATCACCTTGATCACCGAGAGGCCGCTGGGCAGTATATACCTGATCTGCACCATGATCTCGCGGTCAAGGGGGTTCATAAGCAGGATCCATTGGCTGAATCCCCTGCCGGTGTAACCCTCCGCCATGTAGCACCTGCTCTTGACCTTCTCCGGGGGCCAGATGTCCGGGACCTCCTCGTGGCTGTAGGAGGCGCTGTGCCGGGCGTCCTTGCGGAACATGGGCCAGGCGGCCAGGTCGGACCGGTACGGCCCCGTCTCCCAGCAGAAGAGCTTGCCCGTCTGGCCTTCCGCTCCGGTGGCGATGACCAGCTCCGTCCTGCCGTCGGCGTCGATGTCCCCCACCGCCACGCTGTTGAACATGTTGCCGCCCATGTCCGCGTCCAGCACGTGCTCGCCGTTGGGATCGTAGGCCATGATGGAGAGGCCCTCGGAGATGATCACGTCCATGTCGCCGTCGCCGTCGATGTCCGCGATGGCCGGCGAGCCCATCTTCTGTACCGGCCAGAAGCAGCGCGTCCACTTCACCCGCCCGTCGTGCTCCCAGACGTAGATGTTGCTGTCCAGCGAGCCCAGGGCCACCTCGTAGAAGCCGTCGCCGTCGATGTCCGCCACCGCCGGGGAGCCGAAGTTGTTGTCGCCGGTGTTCACGGGCCAGCCGGGCAGGCTCTCCCCCCGGTAGTTGAAGGCGTAGACGTGTTTGCCGTCGGCATAGGAGAGATAGTTACCGGCGCCCGGATTGGTGTTCTGCCAGAACAACCCCGTGCCCACTACGATGTCGGGGAAGCCGTCGCGGTCGAGGTCGGCGATGGCGGGAGAGGACCAGATCACCTGGGGCAGGCACTTCGGCCAGCCGCTCTTGATGGAGCCGTCTCCCTCGAAGACGTAGAGCAGGCCCCCCCTGGGCCAGGGCCAGTTGTTCCCGCCCCAGCAGTCGGCGCCGATGACCACCTCGTCCCTGCCGTCCAGGTCGATGTCGGCGCAGGCGGGGGAGGACCACACGGTGTCGGCGTTGTAGTACTGCCAGGCCGTCGGCCCCTGGTAATGCCAGGCGGTTATGTAATGGCCCCACGACCCCACCACGATCTCCAGGTCCCCGTCCCCGTCCAGGTCGCCGCAGGAGGGCGAGGAGAAGACCTCCTGGCGTCCGAAGGCGGAGCCCGCGAACTTGGGCCAACCCCACGCCGAGAGCGGTTGGCCGTCTGCGTTCAGGCCGTAGACGTAGCCGCTGTCGCAACCGAAGAAGATCTCCAGCCTGCCGTCCCCGTCGCAGTCCACGGCCATGGGGGTGGACTGGATGGGGGCGCCGGTGTAGAAGTCCCACCTTATCCCGCCTCCGGCGTCCACGCAGTAGAAATGCCCGTTGGAGTTGCCTATGAGGACCTCCCGGCGCCCGTCCCCGTCGATGTCCGCCAGGGTGGGGGAGGAGTGCTTGAACATGCTCCCCATGTCGTGCACCCACTCCAGCCGCCAACCCGGCGGGTAGGTGTAGGCGGCGGCCCGGCGAGCGGGGAGCGCGAGGGCGGCGGACAAAGCCAGGATGATGCCGAAAAGGATCACGGCGACCGGCATCGCGGGGTTACGCTTCCTCAACTCTCTCGTCCTCCTTGCTTCCCTGTTCCAGGTCTTTTCCTCGCACGGACGATATCCCTCCGACATACCCCGGGATCCATCTGTCTTGATCTCTCCCACCCCGTGCTCTTTCGCGCGATACAACAGGCCGCCCTCGTTGATACCGCACCCGGAGATCGGGGGCTTCGTCGATCGACATCCAGACACTCGCCTTCAACATCAACATCAACATCAACAACGCGCGGGGGGCGCGATGATCTCTCCTCCCCCGGTGGCGTTTCCTGAGGGCGCCTCATGCGGTACGGTCATCCGCGAGGCAAGAGCTCACCAGCGGACGGTTTCTTTTTCCGATCCCGAGCGCCGATGTCAACGCAACGCATGGTGCTAGCGCTGCCGGGCATGCGCACCTCTCCACATTCGCTTATAATGTAATTCGACTTCCGGGAGGGCTCACTTGATATCGTAACGGCCCATGGCTCGGGCATGGAGTTGACCTCCATCAACCCACCCGCGTCAGGGGCAGGGAGAGCGGCAGACGCGGGGCGCCCTGCTCCCGCGGGATGGCGGAGGGTGCGCCGGGAGGGATGGTACCTGCGAAAGGGCTCGGATCGCGGGGCGACGGCCCGGGGTTTCCGGGATGCCGGCGTCCGCGGGCGCGGCCTTTCCGGCCTTTCGCGGCATAACCGCGCCCGGAGAGGGAGGTGCCGGGTCGAGTATTTCGCTTCTGGGGAGCGGCATGCTTGAGAGCGCGGAACGCCTCCCGGCCGACGGAGGATGGTTTAAGGTCTGATCGCGGTGGGCAGAAAGTTACGCGGGACGGAGGGGGTCCGGCCGGGTGCGGAAAGGCAGCGCGGGAAAGGAGCGCGAGGGGTTGGAAGGACGCCATGGAGCAGGCCGTGATGAGCGGGCCGCGACGAGGGACGATCGCCCCCTGGTGAGCGTGATCATCGCCAACTACCGGGGCGAGGCGCTCCTGCCGCCCTGCCTGGATTCCCTGCGCGCCCAGGACACCGACCGGCCCTTCGAGGTCATCGTGGTGGACGACGGCTCCGACGACGGGAGCGCCGAGCTGGTGCGCTCGCGATACCCCGAGGCGAGGCTGCTGGTGAACGCGAGGAACGTGGGGCCGGCCGCAGCCAAGAACATCGGCGCGTCTCAGGCAAGGGGCGATTACCTGGCCTTCCTGGATAACGACGTGGAGCTGCACCCCTCCTGGATGCGCTACATGCTCGAGGCCATGGCCTCCGGTGACGAGGCGTTGGGAGCCTGCGCCTCCCACATCATGCTCAACGGTCACTCCCGCGTGCTCAACAGCACGGGGGGGCTGATAAACCTGCTGGGATACGCCTGGGACCGGGGCATATTCAAGGAGGATTCCGGCACCTATGCCCACGCCACCAGGGTTATGTATGCCTGCACGGCGGCGATGATGATAAGTAAAGGGGTGTTCGAGGAGCTGGGCGGCTTCGACCGGCGCTACCGCTACCTTTTCGAGGACGTGGACCTGGGGTGGCGGATGAACATCCGCGGCTACCGGGTGGCCTACGAGCCGCGGGCGGTGGCCAGGCACCTCCTGTCCTCGACCATGGGCAGGCGCCGACTCCGCAACCAGTACCTCTACGAGCGCAACCGCATGCGCGCCATGATCAAAAACATGGAGGCCGATACCCTGAAGTTGATCCGTAGGGAGTTCTTCTTCTGGTTCGGGCAGCGTATGCGCTCGGAGATGGAGAGCGGTCTCACCGCGCGCCAAAAGGTGGCGCTTCCCCTGCGTATGGCCCAGGCGGTGGCATGGAACCTGTTCTGGCTGCCTGACACCCTGCGCCTCAGGAAGGAGACGGCGAGAAATCGCGCGGTGAGCGACCAACAGCTCATCTCCGCGGGCGTGCTCTGCCCCCAGATCGGCGAGCCCCCCGTGGGGGTGGACCCGAGGGGGAACGGAAACGGGGCGGAAGTCATGGCGGGCGAGGTCGAGATAGGCTCCCGGGCGGACATGGCTCGCGTGAGGCCGGGGGCGCTGGGTGAGGGGTGGTACGGCCCGGAGACCGACGCCCGGGGGGTCTCCTTCCGCTGGACCGCGCAGCGGGCGACGGTCTTTCTCCGCGCCGGGAGGCGGACCCGGCATCTCTGTGTGCGCACGGTGATGGCGCACCCGGAAGGGTTGTCCCGCGTGGCGGTGAGGATAGACGGCCGCCAGGTCTCGAACTTCGAGGTCCCCAACGAGTATCACGTACACCGCATACCCCTTCCCCGTCCCGTTGAACCGGGCGTGCGGCAGGTGGAGCTCAGGGTGGAGAACCCCTTCCGTCCGAGGGACGTGCTGCGGGTCGAGGACCACCGCACCCTGGGGATCGCGGTGGCCTACCTGGGCCTGCACTGATCAGGGGGCTGCGCTTTGCCGGCGCGGAACGGGTTTACCGCCCTCCCGTCATGGGATAACCTGTGCAGTTGAAGGAGCGCGGGGCATCCGGCGCAAGGGAGGGGGGACGATGCAGGATGGCCTGGACGCGTGAAGGGGCGCGGGAGAAGGAGGAGGGTCGCGTGGCATGCCCTTGCCTTCCCCGGTGCGCCGATGAGGTCGAGGAGGATCTCACGACATGCGCATACTCCTGGTCACCTACCGCTACGGCAGGGATATCCCCGGCGGGGGCGAGAGGTATCTGAGGGAGCTCATGCTCCGCCTCGCCGCGAGGGGCCATCACGTGGAGGTGTACACCACGCGCTCCCAGCGCATGATCCAGACCCCCTTCAACTATCTGGTATGGGATAACTTCCTTCCCGCGGGGGAGGAGGAGGACGAGGGGGTCAGGGTGCGCCGCTTCGAGGTGAGGAACCCCAGGCCTAGGCGGGCGCGGCGTATCGTCGACTCCATCCTCGCCATGCAGGAGAGGGAAAGGGAAAGCCCCGTGTTCTCCGCGCTCATGGAGGAGGCCGTCGCGGGAACCGAGGAGCACTGCTTCCTCTGCGGGTGGCACGAGCCGGAGAGGTGGGAGGACGGCCCCGCACGCTGGACGCGCCGCTCGGCCATCCTGGTGCTGGGCGGCGAGGACCTGGAGGGGGTGGTGGTCGAGGCCTATCCCTACATGGACACCAACCTGCAGGTGGAGGTCTCGGGCGAGGGGTCCTGGGAGTTCGAGTTGTCCATGGGGCGGACCCGCGAGCTCAGGGTGGCCTTCGGAACACGCCTCTCCGCCGTGGTCAGGTTCACGGTATCGAGGACGGCGCGCCCGGCCGGCGATGTGCGTGAGGTAGGACTTGCGGTGCGCCGGGTCACCGCCCTGGCGGGGGGCCGGGAGTGCGAGCTGGAACTGGAGCGAGGCTGGAGGGAGTTCCTTGACACGGCGCGGGAGTCCGCCCTGGCGAGGGTCCTGTGGGGGGCTGCGGAGCGCAGGCCGCCGCGAGCCTCCAGACATCACCGCTATATCATGGGCCCCCGGTCCCCCCGGCTGGAACGGGAGGTGATGGCCGCGGCCCGGGGCTGCGACGTGGTGCTGGGGGCCATGGTCCCCATGTCCACCCTGGACCTGGCTTGGCGGGCCGCAAGGGCTTACGACAAGCCGTTCGTAGCCTTTCCCCTCTTCCATACCCGCGACCCCAACCATTACTGGGATCATTTCAGGAAAGCCCTGGAGGGCGCGGCGGGGGTGGAGGCGAATTCCGTCGCGGTGGAGGAGCTGATGCGGGAATGGGGACTCTCTTCCTTTGCCGTAGGTCCCGGATATGACCTGGAGGAGTTCGCGTCGCCGCACATAGACGGCCGCCGGTTCCGGGAGCGTTTCGGCTTCGGGAGCCGGCCGCTGCTTCTTTGGGTGGGCAGAAAGAACGAATACAAGGGCTACCGCGCCGCCATGGCCGCCCTCCGCCTGGTGCGCGAAAAAGCGCCCGAGGCGGCGCTGGTGATGATCGGGCCCGATGAGGATAACCTCCCCGTGAGCCAGGACGGCGTGTATTACCTGGGGGCGCAGCCGCGCTCCACGTTGCTGGACGCCTACGACGCCTGCGACGCGCTGCTCTTTCCCTCCCTTCACGAGAGCTTCTGCATGGTCTTCGGGGAGGCCTGGCTGAGGGGGAAGCCGGTGCTGGGGAACGCCTGCTGTGCGGCGGCGCGGGGCATAATCGAACACGGCGTGGACGGCTATCTCTGCAGGGAGGTAGAGGAATACGCGCAGCGTGTTCTCGAGCTCATCGCGGATCCCGCCCTGGCCCGACGCATGGGGGAGAGAGGAAGAGAAAAGATGCTCGCCACGCGGGGATGGGACCTCCTCGTGGAGCGCCTGGAGGAGAAACTGCGCGAGATCGCCGGCGGGGATCGCGAGAGGGTCTGACGCGCCCGCAGGCGGAGTTCTTATGGGCGATAGAGCCGGTCCGCTTGATGGGTGACCGTCACCGCGTATGATCGTCAAAGGCATGAACCCGGGACGGGACGCCTCATGACCGCCCTATGACCGACGCTTTCATGGGAGATACGACCGGTCCGCTTGATGGGGAACCGTCACCGCGTATAATCGTCAAAGGTATGAGCCCGGGACGGGGGCGCCGCGTGACCGCCCGATGACCGCCCGTAAAGAGGGGCGGCCCCGGCGCGTTCTGATTCATGATGGTTGCGAAGAGAGAGCGGAGGGGAAGGAACGGATAAAGGAGGGCCATGAAGGGAACAGGCGCGTTGAAGAGATACCTGTCGGTCTCCGTGACCCTGATCTTGCTGCTTTCCGCCGCGGCGGCGGCGATGGCGGAAAGCGGGGCGGCGAGCGCCGGAGCCGGGGTGCGGGCGGCGAGCGCGGCGGACATGACCATCCTCGGCCTTGATGCCCGCGATTACTCGAGGCGCATGGTTAACCTCGTCCCACTTTCCGAGCGGCAGTGGGTGCGCCATCATAAGGTGGTGGTTAAATGGAGCGATATCCACAGGGCAAAGGACACCTTCGATTTCTCGTATTACGACAGGGAGATCAACGCTCGCCTGGCCGACGGCGCCCAGTCCATCCTCCTTCTACTGCAGGGCCCTACCCCGGGGTGGGCGCGTGACCCTGCCTATGGTAGTTTTTCCCACAATGCCCCGCCGCGCGATTGGGGCGACTGGTATGCATTCTGCTCCCGGGTGGCGGAACGGTACGGCGGGGTGGTGGATTTCTACGAGATATGGAACGAGCCGGGCTGGGACCAGGATGCCTACGCCTACCGTCAGTGGGGGGTTTACCATTTCGGCGGCCAGGTGGAGACGGACTACCTTCCCATGTTGCAGACGGCATATGCCGCCATCAAGGAGAAGGATCCCTCGGGGCAGGTGATGTGCGGGGCATTGATATGCACACTGGACCCGAACCCTAACACGGGTGCCGAACTCACGGTACGCCTCTACGACGAGGTGAACCGGCCAGGCCAGGACGTTTCCATGAAGGTCACCTCCAGCAGGCCCATCGTAGCCGAGCGCCCCATGTACTTCAACTACAAGGGAGCATGGGACGGGGGTCATAATGTCTTGGGCGCCACAGAGGCCAGAAAAGAATGGTACTTCGCCGAGGGCACCACCCGCGAAGGCTTCGAGGAATGGCTGTGCCTGCAGAACCCCAACCCCGTGCCCATCGACGTCACCATGACCTTCATGTTCGGCCCCGGGCAGGGAGACAACCAGCCGATGACCTTCCGCCTCGACCCCACCTCCCGCACCACCTTCAAGGTCAACGACCTGGTGGGCCCGGGGAAGGACGTCTCGGTGAAGATCGTCTCGAGCTCGGACTTCATCGCCGAGCGCCCCATGTACTTCAACTACCAGGGCGTCTGGACGGGCGGGCACGACGTGGTGGGAGCCACCGCGGCGGGAAGGGAGTGGTTCTTCGCCGAGGGCACCACCCGCGACGGCTTCGAGGAATGGCTGTGCCTGCAGAACCCCAACCCCGAACCCATCGACGTCACCATGACCTTCATGTTCGGTCCCGGGCAGGGAGACAACCAGCCGATGACCTTCCGCCTCGACCCCACCTCCCGCACCACCTTCAAGGTCAACGACCTGGTGGGCCCGGGGAAGGACGTCTCGGTGAAGATCGTCTCGAGCTCGGACTTCATCGCCGAGCGCCCCATGTACTTCAACTACCAGGGCGTCTGGACGGGCGGGCACTGCGTGGTGGGCGCCAGGTCCTCCTCGGACACCTGGTATTTCGCCGAGGGCTGCACGGGCTTCTCCATCCAGCAGTACCTGTGTCTCCAGAACCCCCACCCCGAGGCGGTCACTGCCGAGATAACCTTCATGATGACCAAGGGCGAGGTCATCAAGAGAAAAGTGGAGCTGGCGCCCACATCCCGCACAACCTTCGACATAAACATGCTCATCGGCTTCCACGGATCCTCGGACATGCTTGCCATACACCCCTACAAGGATTTCTGGAAATGGGGAGAGCATTACGCATACTTCGCGAGAGAGATGCGTAGCCATAACATCTGGCATGAGGTGGCGGTGACCGAGATCGGCACGCCCCATCACAGCGACAACCAACCCGGGCTGTACAACGAGAGCATGCAGGCGGAAGCCATAGGCTCGGTGGGGGTGGGAGCCCTGTTCGGCGCGGGCTGCAGGAAGATCTGGATCTACCGCGACATCGACGAAGAGCCCGGCACCTCCTGGGACCACGTCTATTACGGGCTTTTCGAGTACACGGGAGAGCCCCATCCGTCGTGGTCCGAATACAAGAGGTGGCAGCAGCAACTGCCGAGTTACCCCAACCTGCCGTCCAGCCTGTAAAGGGGTGCTGGGGGTGCATGGCGCGCCGAGGGTGAGGCGGATGCGATGCAATACCTCTCCCGTGGATTCAGGTTGGCCGGGCACCGGAAACGGAGCCTCGATCGGTGCATTTGAGGAGGGGGTGTCTATGCTTCTCGACGACCGGAGCCGATGCAGCCGTGCAGGGCGTGACATCCGTTCCGGCTGCGGGCGGTGAGGTGAGGCGGGTGCGGGCGGCGATCTTCGTTGACCAGCTCTTCTACCGCCAGCCGGGCGGCATAGGGACCTACCTGCGCCACCTGGTGCCGGGTCTGGCGGGGGCGGCGGATATGGATTCCCTGGTGCTCTTCCACCACGGCCCGGAAGGAGCCCGCGCCTTCCCCGGACTGGACGGGGCGGAGGAGTTGAGGCTCCCGGGACGGCGGGACGTAACGGGGGTCTCCTGGCACGTCCTAGACAGGCCGTGCCTGGAAAAGCTGGTGGGACAGATCGACCTGGCGCACACCCCGTCGCTGGTCTATACGCCCTCGCGCGCTCCCCTGGTGGCCACGATACACGACCTCTGCGTGCTGAAATACCCCTGGGCGTTCCCCGCCCGCTGGCGGGCATTCCACCGGCGCGGCTTGACCTTGATCGTGCGCCGGGCCCGCACCATCCTGGTGGATTCCCTGAGCACCTGTGATGACCTGCGTTCCCTCACCGGGGGGCATGATCCCCGGGTCAGGGTGGTCCCCCTGGGGGTGGACACGCCGCTCGATGCCGGCCCGGGGGAGGTGGAGCGGGTGCTCGAGAAGTATCGCCTGCAGCCCGGCTATATCCTCTTCGTGGGGACCATCGAGCCACGCAAGAACCTCTCGCGACTGGTGCAGGCATACGCAGCCCTTGACGCGGAGGAGAAAAGGGGATGCGGGAAGCTCGTCCTGGTGGGGTCCCCGGGGTGGATGGGCAGGCGCGAGCTCTCGCGCATCCTCTCCCAGGACGGCGTGAGGTGGCTGGGATACCTTTCCCGCGAGGACCTGGAAGCGGTTTACAGGGGAGCGAAGATGTTCGTCTATCCCTCGCTGTACGAAGGGTTCGGCCTCCCCGTCCTGGAGGCCATGGCCAGGGGGCTGCCCGTGGTGACCTCCAACGGCTCTTCCCTGCGCGAGGTAGGCGAGGGGGTGGCGCTCCTGGTGGACCCAGGCGACGTCATGGAGCTGGGCAAGGCCATACGGCGCCTGGCGGGCGACGAGGACATGCGACGGGAGCTTGCCCGCCTGGGCCGGGAGCGCGCGGCCGCGTACCGGTGGGAGCGTACCGTAGAGCTCACCCTGGAGGCCTACCGGGAGACGGCGCGCTGAGGACGGGCGGTCCTTATCATCCCGGCGGAGGGACCCGGAGGCCGCACGGAGAGGGGCTCCAGGCAGTTCCCGGTGTCGACGATTACGGCGTCCCCCTGCGGCCCGTCTCCGCGCCGTCCTAGCGGCCCACGCCCTCGTAGATGAAGCCCAGGCGCCGCACGGAGAGGGGCTCCAGGCAGTTCCGGGTGTCGACGATCTCTCGCCCCTTCATGACCTCGCCAACGCGCCGGAAGTCCTGGAGCTTGAACTCGTCCCAGTCGGTGAGGATGAGGAGCAGGTCGGCTCCTTCCACCGCCTCCAGGGCGCTCCCCGCACAGCGCAGCTCGGGCAGGGCCTGGCGAGCGTTGTCCATGGCCTGGGGGTCGTAGGCGATGACCTCCGCGCCTCCCTCCATGAGCTTGCGGATGATCTCCAGGGCGGGGGAGTCCCTCACGTCGTCGGTGTTGGCCTTGAAGGCCAGTCCCCAGGCGGCGATCCTCCTGCCCTCCAGCCCGCCCAGCCGCCGTTCGACCTTCCTGGCCATGAGCTCCATCTGCTCCCGGTTCACCTGCATGACGCCCTCCAGGAGGTGGAAGCTGTACCCGGAGCGCCGGGCGATGTCGATGAGGGCTTGGCAGTCCTTGGGAAAGCATGAGCCCCCGAAGCCGGGTCCGGAGCGCAGGAACTCGAAGCCTATGCGGCGGTCATAGCCCATGCCCATAGCCACCTCCTTCACGTCGGCGTCCACCGCCTCGCAGATGTTGGCGATGGCGTTGATGAAGGACACCTTGGTGGCCAGGAAGGCGTTGGAGGCGTACTTGATCATCTCCGCGCTGGCGGGGTCGGTGATGAAGAGGGGAGCGTTGAGGGGACGGTAGAGCTCGGCCATGATGCCCGCCGCCCGCTGGCTCTCCGTGCCCACCACGATGCGGTCGGGATGCATGAAGTCCCTCACTGCCGTGCCCTCGCGCAGGAATTCCGGGTTGGAGATGACGTCGAACTCCTCTCCACCCGCCCTCTCCTTTATCACCCTCTCCACCAGGCGGGTGGAACCCACGGGCATGGTGCTCTTGTTGACGATGACCTTGTAGCCGTTGATGGCCTCGGCGATGTCTCTTGCGGCCTCGATGACGTAGGACATGTCCGCGGCGCCGTCCTCGCCCTGGGGCGTGCCCACGGTGATGAAGACGATCTCCGATGTCCCCACCGCCTCGGCGGTGTCGGTGGTGAAGGAGAGGTTGCGTCCCAGGTGCCGCGACAGCAGCTCGGGGAGGCCGACCTCGTAGATGGTGACCTCTCCGCGGTTGAGGCGCGCTATCTTCTCCCCGTCCTTGTCCACGCCGATCACGGAATGTCCCAGGTCGGCGAAGCAGGCCCCGGTTACCAGGCCCACATATCCCGTTCCTATAACGGCTATCTTCATGTCCTCTCCCCGTGATCGTCCTGCCTGCACCCTGCATGAAAGCATAAACCCCGGCGGCCGCCTTTTCAAACCGTCGTTTCAGGGAAACACGGCATCGCAGGGTGTCGGAACAGCAGCGTCCTGATACACATAAAATACATAATTAGTGTGTTGCAGGGATATTGGGGGCGTGTTATCGTCTGATGGGGTGATGAGGAATGGCGGTGCGCATAAATATCACCATGCCCGAGGAGTTCGTCAAAGCGGTGGACGAGTTGGCCAGCGCCGAGCACCGGGGAAGAAGCGAGTTGATAAGGGAGGCGTTGAGGGAGTACATGGCCGGGCGGGCCGGGGCCGTCGCTATCGGCAAACCGCGGGCCGGGAAAAAGGGGGCAAGACCGGCAGCGACCGATAAAGACGGGCCTGTCGCCGGGATTCCCCAACGCCGGAAAGCATCCGAAACGGTTCTCGTGGAGACCCTGCGCGCGTTTTTCGCTTCCCGTGAAGATGTGGCGCTAGCATATCTCTTCGGATCCCGGGCTAAGGGGACCGCGGGAAGGATGAGCGACCTGGACATCGCGGTACTGTTCGAACCGGGAGGCGACCGCGGAAGCATGATGGAGCGACGCCTGGACATCATGTCTCGCCTTGCCGAGCTCCTGGGCGAGGAGAAGGTGGACGTCCTGCTCCTCAACGAAGCGTCTCCGGGATTGCGTTTCGCGGTCATCAAGGACGGAAAGCCCGTTTATGCTCGGGAAGAGGGTTCCCGCATCGCATTTGAGGCGGAGACCTGCATGCGATACCTTGATTTCAGGTGGGTGGAGGAGGATTACGAAGCACATCTAGCCCGGTTCTTTAAGGTCGGAAGCGGTTCGGGGAATAGGGGTGGGAGATGAACCGCAGGCTCATATTCGGCCGTCTGGATCACCTCAGAGGGGTGTTGGATGAGATTTCCAGGATCGAGGTGGGGAGAGCGGAGGACCTGGAAGACCGCGCCAACTTCCAGGCGCGCAGGGCGCTGGAACGCTGCCTTTTTCTGGCAATACAGGACTTGCTGGACGTAGGTTCCCATATCATCGCCGCTCATTCTCTGGGCATGCCGGAGACCTACCAGGATATTATCGATATCCTGGGAAGGGAGGGAATACTCCCCAGGGAGTTCGCAGCACGGATCAGGGGGATGGCGGGTTTTAGAAACATACTCGAACATGAATACGTCAAGCTAGATATGGAAAAGGTCGTTGAATTTGCGGGGCGCAGGTCCGATTTCGAGGAGTTCGCACGCCATGTGGTGGAGTTCCTCGAGAGGTGTGACCCGAAGGGGGAGGGGCCGTGTTGATCGCGACCCGCAATGCGACGCGGGACATGTTATCCACGATCATGGCCGTAAGGCGGATGCCGTTGATCGTGCTGGCCTGCCTGATGTTGGCGCATCTCTTCACCGGATGCGGTAGGGAGGACGCCTCGGAATGGGTCCGCAGGTCCCGCGAGGCGGTGGAGGGCTACGTGGAGGGCGGCGGTTACCTGGCGTTCAGCCAGGAGACCGAGGTGGAGTTCACCACGCCGGAGGGGACCCTGCGCCAGTCCGTAGCCGCGGAGGGGGAGGTGGTATTGCCCCTGCGCGAGAGATACGAGTACCGCGAGACGGCCACCAGCTCACGCAAGCCGGAAGAACGGCAGGAGAACTCCTTCTCCTACCTCACCGTTGACGGGGGGCGCACCGCCTACGTGATGGGGGAGGCGCTCGCCGCCCAGCTCGGGGTTCCCGGATGGATCCATTACACCCCGCCCGAGGGCCAGAACCGCTATTTCGACTATGCCGGCCTCATGCAGCGCCTGCTCTCGCTGGGCGAGGATGCCGTGTGGGTAGGCTGGGAGGAGGTGGAGGGCGTGTTGTGCGCTCGCTTGAGCTACGGCATCAGTGGCCGCGAGCTCATGGAGCTGCGCCTGCAGGAAAACCCGGCCTTGGAGGAGCAGTACGAGGGGATGGACCCCGACGAGGTCCTGGGCGAGATCGCGGTGGAGGTCTGGATCGGCAGGGATGACGCGCTGCCCCGCAGGGTGATGGTGGCACAGTCCTCCTCCCAGGGCGGGATGGATGCCTCCAGCCGCATAGACATGTTCTTCCGCGCCTACGGAGAGAAGCCGCCCCTGCCCATCGAGGCGCCGGCGCTCTTCACGGAGGCGGGCTGACGGTGGTGTCATGCCGGCGCGTGGACCAGCCCGGAAAAAGCGTTCTCAGGAGCGGTCCGCCCTGGAGAGGGGGCGGTGACGCCCCGACCTTCCGGGGCGGGATGTCCGTCTTGGCATGGAGCCCGGGAAGCCGCTTGTGCCGGAGGAGGGTCCGGCCGCGCCCGGGCGTCCACGCCGGGGCGCGAGGCACACCGGGTGAGAAGGCCGTTCAGGCGGGCCGCTGCAACGCATCAGGCTTCTTGATGCTGCCCTGAAGGGGTCGCGGGGTGCTGATATAATACCCCTGTCGCGCCTTTCCGCCCCTCGCCTCCGGAAACGGCGGGGAGGAAAAGGCGGGAGGGGAGGAACAAGAAGGAGGAATGATGGAAGCAGCCGTCAAGCCGGTGTCCTACGCCCTTATCCTGGTGAGCGTGGCCCTCGCCATCAGCGGCCAGATCTGCCTGCGCCGCGGTATGGAGGTGGTCAAGGAAAGGACGGGCATGGAGGCGGGGGACCTCATGAAGAAGCCCCTCACCTTCGTCAGGGAGATCGTCACCACCTGGCTGGTGCTGCTCGGGCTCTTCCTCTTCGTGGCCTCCGCGGGCTTCTGGCTGGTGGTGCTGGCGGACGTCCCCCTGGGGGTCGCCTATCCCTTCGTCAGTCTCACCTACATCGTGGTCCTGCTCTATGACCGGCTCTTCGAGTCCTACCGCATCACCGTCTGGAACTGGCTGGGGGTCGCGGCCATCGTCGCGGGGGTGATCATGATCTCCCTGGGACGCACCTCGGCCTGATGCGGCGGACGGAGGAGGTCTGATATGAGGGTGCTGGTCGACGGCACTCCCTTCCTCATCGAGAAGACCGGCATCGGGCATTACACCGCGAACCTGGTGGATCACCTACGCCGCGTGGCGCCTGACCTGGAGATCGCCCTCTTCGCCCTGTCGCTGCGGGGAGGACACCGCCTGAAACGCCTGCCCGCCATACAGGGGGTGGAATACAGGGGCTACAACCTTCCGGCCAATTTCCTCTACTACACCTGGTGGCCCAGGACCTCGCTCCTTTCCGCGGAGGCCTTGGCGGGGGACTTCGACCTCTTCCACGCCACCAACTACCAGGCGCCGGCGCTGCGCAGGGCGAAGCTGGTCACCACGGTGCACGACATCAACTTCGTGCGTTTCCCCGAGATGCAGAGCAAGGGCATCAGGCGCTTCATCGCCGCCATGCCCCCCCTTCTTGAACGCTCGCGGGCGGTGCTCGCGGACTCCCGCTTCACCGCTGACGAGCTGCGTGAGGTCTACGATATGCCGGAGGAGAGGATACGGGTGGTCTATCCCGGCCTCAACCCGGTATTCTCGCGCGAGCCAGACCCGGGGGAGGTGGAGACGGCCCTGCGCGCCCACCGCCTGGAGCCTCCCTACCTCGCCTACATCGGGAATCTCCACCCGCGCAAGAACCTGGCCACCCTGGTGGAGGCCTTCGCGCGCCTGCGGGAGCGGGGCCTCGGCCACCGCTTGGCGGTCATCGGGGGCGGGGGCCTGGGGAAGCTCAACAACACCGAGTACCGCAAGCTGGCCTTCCGGGTGCGGGACCTGGGGCTCGAGGGGGCGGTGGTCTTCACGGGCTACGTGCCCGACGAGCGTCTGGCATGCCTGCTGTGCCGGGCGGAGATGCTGGTGTTCCCCTCCATCTACGAGGGTTTCGGTCTGCCTCCTCTGGAGGCCATGGCCTGCGGCGTGCCGGTGATCACCTCCCGGCGTTCCTCCCTGCCCGAGGTGGTGGGGGAGGCGGCACTGTTGCTGGAGGACCCCCTGGACGCGGAGGAGATCGCCGCTTGCGTGGAGAGGCTGCTCTCCGACGGCGAGCTGCGCTCCCGCCTGGTGCGGGAGGGCCGCAGGAGGGCGGCCGCGTTCACCTGGGAAAAGGCGGCCAGGGAAGTGGCGGCCATATACTCTGAGGTGGTGGAGGCGGATTGAGCGCCGAGGGGGTCAGCCTGGTGGCCACGGTGCTCGACGAGGCCGACAGCCTCGGCGAATGGTGGACGAGCATCGCGGGACAGACCCTCCCTCCCGACGAGGTGGTGGTGGTGGACGGAGGCTCGCGCGACGGCACCCCGGAGCTTCTGCGCGAGCTGGCCGCGCGGGCCCCCTTTCCGGTGCGCGTGGAGGTACGCGAGGGCTGGAACATCGCCCGGGGCAGGAACGAGGCCGTGCGCCTGGCCGCGCACGGCATCATCGCCGTCACCGACGCGGGATGCGTGCTGGCCCCCGACTGGCTGGAGAGGATCACCGCCCCCCTGCGCGGAGACGCCGGTATCGACCTTGTGGCGGGGTTCTACCAGCCCCTGACGCGCAACCGGTTCGAGGAGCTCTCGGCCTGCGCCACCCTGCCCCTGCCCTGGGAGGTGCGGGAGAAGCGCTTCATGCCCTCATCGCGCTCCCTCGCCTTCCGCCGCCGCGTATGGGAGGTGGCGGGAGGGTACCCGGTGTGGTTGGAGATCGGCGAGGACATGTATTTCAACCATGCCTGGAAGAGGGCGGGTGTCGCGTACAGGCTGGAGAAGGGCGCCCTGGTCTACTGGCGCATGCGCGGGGGCCTCCGCGCGCTGCTGCGGCAGTATTACCGCTATGCCAGGGGGGACGGGGAGGCGGGGATGTACCCCCGGCGTCACCTGCTGCGCTTTGCCGCCTACGGCTGGCTGATCTTCGCTCTCTGCAGCGCGCGGGGCAGGCGCCACCTCCCCGCCACCGCGGGGGCGGGGGCGCTCTACGCGGGGAGGCGCTGGCTGCGCATCCCCTTCTACCTGCAGGGAAGGCCTGCGTGGGAGCAGGCGGCGGCCGTGCCCGCCGTGGCCCTGCTCATGCTGGGAATAGACGCGGCCAAGATGTGCGGTTACCTGGCCGGCCTGTTCCGGGCATGGCGGGGAGGGGAGAAAAGTCGACTGGCACAGGGCCGGGTCTGCCGGGCTCAAGGCCGGCGGTGACGGGATCGGGCGCAGCCGGCGTGCGCCTTCGGCGTAGGTCCAGAAGATGCGAGAGGTGAGGCATTGCACAGGCTGACCCTGGTGATCGTGAACTACAACACCGCGGAGGACCTCCGCGCCTGCCTCTCATCCGCGCGCGAGCACCTCCCGGAGGCGGAGGTGGTGGTGGTGGACAACGGCTCCCGCGACGGGAGCGTGGAGATGGTGCGGGAGGGGTTCCCCTGGGTCCGCCTGGTGGAGAACCCCGGCAATCCCGGTTACGCCTCCGCCTGCAACCGAGGCCTGCGCGCCGCCGCCAGGCCCTACGTCTTCATCCTCAACAGCGACGTGGTGTTCGTGACGGGCGGGGTGGAGGAGGTCCTCGACTATCTGGACGAACACCCCGGGGTGGCGGCCCTCGGCCCCCTGGTCCTCAACGCCGACGGCAGCTTCCAGATGTCCTGCCGGCGCTTTCCCGGCATGCTGGAGAACGCCGTGCACGGCCTGCTGGGGGAGCTGTGGCCCGACAACCCCCTTACCAGGTCCTACCAGATGAAGGACCTGAGGAGGGACGAGCCCTGCGAGGTGGACTGGGTGTCCGGGGCGGCCATGCTGCTGCGCCGGGAGGCGGCGGAAGAGGTGGGCGGCTTCGACGAGTCCTACTTCATGTACGTGGAGGACGTGGACATCTGCTGGCGCCTCCGCGAGGCGGGGCACCGCGTGGTCTTCCACCCCGGCTTTCGCCTCGTGCACCACATCGGGAAGAGCAGTTCCCAGCAGTCCACGCGCATGCTCTACCACCACCACCGCAGCATGTTCATCTTCTTCCGCAAGCGCTACCGGGGGTGGAGGGGTTGGCTGCTCCTGCCGCTGGTGCTGGCGGGCCTGGCGGCCAGGTTCGCGCTGAGCCTGGCCCTCCAGAGGGTGCGCGCCTGGAGGGATGTACGACGTGCATGAGAAGAAGGGAAGTACGGCCATCATCATAGGAGCGGGGCCGGCCGGCCTCACCGCCGCCTATGAGTTCCTGGACCGTACGGACATCAAGCCGCTGGTCCTCGAGGCCTCGGACGCGGTGGGGGGGATATCGCGTACAGTTGAGCACAGGGGAAACCGCATGGATATCGGCGGTCACCGCTTCTTCTCCAAGTCTGACCGGGTGATGGGATGGTGGCTGAACCTCTTTCCCCTCCAGGGGGCCCCGGCCCGGGACGGCATGCCTGGTCCGGGCGTGGAGCTGCCTCGTCAAGCATGGAGGCGTGGGCTGGGCGAGAGGGAGGCGCGACAGGTGACGGCCCCCGACCCGGAGACCGAGGACGAGGTCATGCTGGTGAGGGAGCGCCTCTCACGCATACTCTTCGAGGGCAAGCTCTACGAATATCCCGTGCGCCTGAACGCAACCACCCTTGCCAACCTCGGGCTCGTGCGAACGCTCAAGGTGGGGGGGAGCTACGCGCGGGCCAGGCTCTTCCCGGTCAGGGAAGAGAGGTCCCTGGAGGACTTCCTCATCAACCGCTTCGGGCGCGAGCTCTACCGCACCTTCTTCAAGGACTATACCGAGAAGGTATGGGGGATGCCCTGCTCCGAGATCGATCCCTCCTGGGGGGCGCAGCGGATCAAGGGGCTTTCGGCGGCGAAGGCAGTGGCGCATGCCCTGAGGAGCGCCTTCGTAAGGGACCGCTCGGTGGCACAGAAGGACGTCGAGACCAGCCTCATCGAGCGCTTCATGTACCCTAAATACGGGCCCGGTCAGCTCTGGGAGAAGGTCGGGGGTCTGGTGGAGGAACACGGAGGTGAGGTCCGCCTGGCGGAGCGAGTGGTGACTTTGGAGAGCGAGCCCGGCAGGATAACTACGGCGTTGGCCGAGGACGTGCGCGGTGCCGTGAAGAGATACGAGGGGGACTACTTTCTCTCCACCATGCCGGTGAGCGAACTTGTGGTTGCGCTGGGTGAGAAGGTGCCGGCCGAGGTCAGGGAGGTGGCGGAAGGCCTGGAATATAGGAACTTCGTCACCGTCGGCTTGCTGCTGCGTAGGCTGCGCCTGCGGGGCTCGGGGAGAGGTAAGGCAGG
This sequence comes from Actinomycetota bacterium, assembly GCA_014360645.1. NCBI lineage: Bacteria > Bacillati > Actinomycetota > Actinomycetota bacterium. Next base: position 220,428 of record JACIXD010000001.1, read on the forward strand.
AGACGGCCTGGAGCGGGACAACTGGATCTACGTACAGGAGAGACACCTCAGAGTGAGCCGCCTGCAGATCTTCAACAACTGGAGTCCCTACCTGGTGGCCGATCCGGAGACGGTCTGGGTGGGCATGGAATACATCTGCGGGGAGGGCGACGATATATGGGCAAGGTCCGAGAGAGAGATGCTGGAACTGGCTGTGGCGGAGATGAAAGAGATAGCCTTCCTGGAGGAGGGGGACGTGTTGGACGGAGTGGTGGTCAGGATGGCCAAGGTGTACCCGGCATACTTCGGGACCTACCGCCGCTTCCAGGTGGTGAGGGAATACCTGGACCGCTTCGAAAACCTCTTCCTGTTGGGCAGGAACGGCATGCACCGCTACAACAACCAGGACCACTCCATGCTAACCGCCATGGTGGCGGTGGACGGCATCGCTCGCGGCGTGACCGACAAGCACGACATCTGGTCCGTGAACGTTGAGGAAGAATACCTCGAGGAGAGATAGTCCGTGAGAAGTGGCAGGGCCGCCGACACGCCTCTCATCCTCGCTGCGATTCTGATATTGGCCGCGCTCTTGTCCGCCTGGGGCTTTATCCAGGACTTCCGGCACACCTGGGAATACGGGGGCGTGGATCTGAGGAACAGGGTGGTGGGGGCGCGACTTCTCTGGGAGGATCTCGACCCCTATTACTTCAAGTGGTCGGAGGACTATCCGGACACCCTTCTAGATCCCATGGACAACCCCGACAACGAGGTGAGCCGGGTCACCGTGCCTCCCACCGTGCTGGTACTCCATCTGCCGCTGGCATGGCTGTCCTACGCGGCCCAGAGGACGGCATGGCTCTTCGTGCAGTGGTTGCTGTTTCTTGCGAGCGTTTTTCTCCTTTCGCGCTGCGCTCCCTCACGGGGCATCGCTGCAGGGGTCTGGATAGCGGGACTGCTGCTCTCGGCCACTCCCTTCTGGCGCTTTCACGTCGAGAGGGGGCAGATCTACATCCTCTACGCTTTCTTGATCGCGTTGTCCTTCTGGCTATACATGAGGCGGTGGCGGCATGCGGCCCTGGCCTCCGGCGTGGCGCTAGGCTTCCTGGCCGCCCTCAGGCCCACCTTCGTCTTCATGGCCGTGCCGCTGCTGGTGTTCAGGAAATGGAGGTCCTGCGTAGGCCTGGCCTGCGGCCTGCTGGCCCTGTTGCTGATCTGCGCGCCGTTCGCTGGCATATCTACCTGGGAGAGCTACGTCCGCGCCATGCGCCACCACGAGGGGGATAACATCGGCCTCAACCAGCCGATCGGCAGCCTGTATCGCGACCGCCTTATCGAAGGGATGGACAACCTCCGATCCTTCCTGCGAACGCCCATAATAAACACCTCGGTGCAATGGTATTTCAAATACCATTTTCAAAAGGACGTAGGGAGTGCATTCCTTGCGCTGATGATGGCGGCGGTCGTTCTGCTCATGACCCTGTTGACCCTGCTCTTCCGCGACTGCGCCGCCTCGACCGCGGTGGTTTATATGATCGGCTCGCTGACGGTCCTGGTTTGTGAGTATTTCCTTCCCGCTGTGAAGCCCTCGTATGTCAACGTCCTGTGGCTCCTGCCCCTGGAGCTCGCGGTGCTGGAGTACCGCGCCATCGTTAGCTTGAAGAGGTGGAAGGCGGGGATTGCCTTGCTCCTGTTGCTGGCAGGCATATATTTTAATGTGGCGGTCTTCCGGTACGGCGGAGACGCCCTGCTTGCGGAGGCTCTGGTGCTGCTCGCATTCCTGTGGACCGCCTTCTGCCTGCTGCAGGAGTCACCACGCCTTGGCGGCATGGCGGGGAGCGTGTACGATACAGCCCTGTGACCGGCGGTGTTGTGGGTTAGGACGTGATGTCTGGCGAGACGGCCATGCTCGGAAAGAAAGGGCATGGTGCGCGGGTCAGAGTGCTGTCTGACCACAAAGGAAACCGGGCATCTGTTACATGTTCGGATACGAGGAGGCTGATCCCCGTGGAGAGGAGAGGGGCCCGATGATCGCTTTGAAGGCCATCGCGCTGGTCTTGTTCCTTTTCCTGCCGGGTTGGCTTGCCGTGTCCTTGATGGAGAGGAGGAGTGGCTGTGAGACGCGGGGAGGGAAGGAGTCACACGCGCGGGGCGGTGCCGGGAAGGCTGAATCAGCAGGGGATGAAGCGAGAGTTGAGGCCTCTACTGCGTCTGTCCTCAGCGGCGAGGAGCGGCTCTTTCTCGCCGCCGCCACGGGCACGGGGATCGTCTCCCTGTGCTCCTTGGCACTCGCCCTCGCCTCCGCCTACCGCCTGTGGTCCTTGCTCGTGCTGGTGGCCCTGTTGTGCCTACCCATGGCGGCGCTGACGCGCAAGAGGCTGTCCTGGCCTCTGCGCGTGGGACGCGGTTCATACCTGGTGTGCCTGGCGCTGGTGACAGTGTCGCTGGTGCTGGTATCGCCCCCCAGCAGGATCGTCTTCGGCTGGTCGGACGTGGGGGTATATGCGAATATCGCCGCCTTGATAGACCGCACGGGCGGAACGTCCTTCGTGGACCCACTCATAAACAGGGTGGACGAAGACCGCAGGGACCTACTCTACGTCCGCAACGAGGGTCCCAACAGGTGTTTCGAGGCCTTCCAGAACAAGGCGTTCTATATCACGGACATGGAAAAAGGGATCGTCGTTCCCCAGTTCTATTATCTCTGGCCCTCGCTCATGGCCGTCTTCGCTTCGTTCCTGGGGTTAGAATGGATATTCTGGGCGGTGACCCTTGCCGCGGTGCTGGCCTTCTGGGGGTTCTTCCTGCTCGCCAGGAGGCTGCTCGGGTGGAGGTGGGGGCTGCTTACCCTGGTGCTCTTTGCCGTATCTCCTATCTTCCTCTATTTCTCGCGCTACACGACCAGCGAGATGATGAATCTCTTTCTGTTCCTGGGCGCGTGCGTGTGCTTGGTCTCCTACCTCGAGCAAGAGGACCGCGGGTGTGGAAGTGAGGCCGCACGCCTCGCGGTATGCGCGGCGTTTTTCCTCTTCCTCGGTTTTCTATGCCGTATCGATTTTATCATTGCTCTCGCACCGATCGTATTGTGCTATGCCGGAAAACGTCTTCTGTCAGGTTTCACGGTCTCGGACCGCTGGTTCGTCGGCCTGACGCTGACGGGGGGAGCACTTTCGCTACTGTTCGGCAGCATATTCACGGCGCCCTATTTCTACGAGATCATGGGAGCATACGAATCTCGCCTGGGGTGGGTGGTCTTGACGGCGGGGATCGCGGCACTTATCGCCCTGGTGTTCGCGATCATCTTCGGCAGTCGCCTTGAGGAGAGGATCATGAGACTGTTAGCGAAAAAACGCCTCGGACTTCGCGCTGCGTCTCTGTCCGCGCCATGGGTCATACTGGCCGCTCTGTTCATCTTCCTCTACTTCGTCAGGCCGCATGGCGCGGAGACACGGGGGGTCTATGGCGGGTTGAACGGCATCGTGGGGCCGTTATACAAGGAGGAAACCCTGGTCAGGTGGGGATGGTATTTTTCCTTCACGGGCGTAGCGTTGATTTATGCAGGCTATGCCCTGTGGTTGAACGTGAGAAGGGATTTCGCCGCCATGATCATCGGTTGGATCGGGCTCACCTTTACGCTCATCTACAGTTGGGACTTTCATAATACACCTCTTCATATCATGTCCATGCGCAGGCTGGTCCCCGTGGTCCTTCCTCTCGGGGCCATGGTTGTCCTTTTTCTGCTCAAACGGTTCGGAGAAAAAGGATTGAGGGCACCAAACCGCTGGCTTAAAAGCGCTTGGCCATGCCGTTTTGTGATAGCGGGCGTTTTTCTCTACCTTTTTCTCTATACGGTCAACGTCTCCATCCCCATCATGGGTCTCCAGGAAGGGGGAAACCAGCTCGAGCTGTGCGGGGATATCGCGAGGGCGGTGGAGGAGGACGCGGTGGTGATCATGGATCGTCATATGGGAGACCTCTACGGCGCGCCGCTGCGCTGCTTCTACGGGGTGGAAAACGCCTGGCTTACCGATAACGCGGTTCTGAAGAGCGGAGAGATGAAGGCATTGCTGGCGGACCTGGGTTATCCCCACCTTCCCGTCTCTTTGTTGTGGAGGGAGTCGATGAGCGGTGGGGTTGCGGCCCCGGAAGATGGCATCGTGCTGCAGAGCAGAGGGGAGTTCGCATGGCGCGAAGAGACGCTGGAGAGCACTTTTACGCGTCGCCCTAGATCTCGTAATAGGTTATTTGAAAGGATAAGGCTGTTCGCGATCGAAAAGACTTGAATGCGGCGGATTCCTAAAACGAGTCGAGGTTGCCAAGCATACCCTCGCCCGCTTTTGATTGTGCCATATGACGCGATATATCGCTGCTGAAGAGGATGATATCGGTAAAGGCAACCAGGTTCTTTTGCAAGACGTGGAAGATGTATTGAAAGGACGGAGCCACGATGGACACCCGGGAAACAAAGGCGGCGATGTCGGTTTCCGTCATCGTGCTCACCTACAACAACTATGAGGACACCAGAGAATGCCTGGATTCGCTGACTGGCCTAGATTATGGGTCTTTCGAGGTCGTCGTGGTGGACAACGCTTCCACGGACGGGTCGGTAGAAAGGTTGGAGAGACAGTTCCCCGACGCGGTTTTCATAAGAAACAGGGCCAATCTCGGGTATGCAGGGGGCAACAACGTCGGAGTCATGCATGCCCTAGAACGGGGAGCGGAGGCGGTGTGGATACTCAACAACGATACCGTGGTAAAGCGGGATTCGTTGACAAGGCTCGTCGAGGCCGCGATGGATTTGCCCGATGCCGGGATACTGGGCTCGGTAACGCTCTACTATGACGCTCCGGATGAAGTGCAGTTCGCGGGCGGCCGGCTGGTGAAGTGGCAGGGCAGAGGAGTGCACTTGGCGAAGGGCGAGATGGAAGGCATACATCCTCTTGAGCCGCGAGAGACCGATTTCGTGACCGGCGCGAGCATGCTGGTACGCAGGGAGATGATCGAATCGGTCGGGCTGCTGGACGAGGCATATTTTCTCTATCTCGAGGATCTGGACTGGGCTCTGCGCGCGCGCGGGTCGGGGTGGAAGACCTACCTGGTTCCAGGATCCGTCGTCCTTCACAAGGTCAACCGCACCACGAAGGTCAACCGGCCGCTGATCGTCTACTACGTATGCAGGAACTCGCTCTTCCTCTGCAGGCGGCATTTCCCCTGTTTCCTTACTCCGGTGTTGCTGTGGTGTATGATTTCTTATGTGATCGCCTATCTGGTAAAGTTCTTGCTCAAGGGCTCCAGTGGGGACCCCCTGGAGCATATGAGGATGGGGTGGCTGGGAATCCGGGACTTTTTTGCCCGTCGCATGGGAGAATGGGGTGGTGGTCGTAACGGCAGGGTGCGGACAACCGTCCGAAGGGCGTGAGAAGGATCTCTGGCCGTTCAAGGCTCAGGCAGAAGGTGCAGGCATGAGAGAAGACTTCCTGGTCTTCGGGGCTCCCCTCATCGAGCAGGATGAGATCGACGAGGTCGTGGCCACGCTCAAGTCCGGCTGGATAGGCACAGGCCCCAAGGTCGCCAGATTCGAGCGGATGTTCGCCGAGTATAAAGGTTGCACCCACGCCATAGCCGTAAGCTCATGCACGGCGGCACTGCATCTTTCCATGCTCGCTATCGGGATAGAACCAGGTGACGAGGTGATCGTTCCAACCATGACTTTTGGGGCTACGGCAAACGCCGTGATCCACGCAGGCGGGAAGCCAGTGCTCGTCGATTGCGAGCGCGACACCATGAACATAGATCTCGAGGACATACGAAGAAAGATCACCCCTCGCACCAAGGCCATCGTCCCCGTGCACTTCGCGGGACGACCGTGCGATATGGACGCCATCATGGCCATAGCGCAGGAATACAGGCTGAAGGTGGTGGAGGACTGCGCCCATGCCATCGAGACGGAATACCACGGCAAGAAAGCGGGCACCTTCGGGGACCTGGGCTGCTTCAGCTTCTATGTCACCAAGAACATCATCACCGGGGAGGGCGGCATGGTGATAACGGAGAACGAGGAATACGCGAACAGAATTAAAATACTGGCCCTGCACGGTATGACGAAAGATGCCTGGAAGCGGTTCTCCGACGAGGGCTACAAGCATTACCAGTACGTATATTGCGGGTATAAATACAACATGACGGACATCCAGGCCTCCCTGGGCATCCACCAGCTTCCGCGGGTCGAACGCTATCGGGAGAGGAGGCGCGAGATCTGGAAACGGTACAACGAGGCTTTCCGGGACCTGCCCGTCTTCACCCCTGCTCCCGAGGAGGAGAACACCAGGCATGCATATCATCTCTATACGCTGCTCCTGGACATCGACCGGATGAACATCACCAGGGATCGCTTCCTTGATGAGATGACCAGAAGAAATATCGGAGTAGGGGTCCATTACGTGGCACTGCACCTGCATCCTTTCTTCCAGGAGGAATTCGGCTACCGCGAAGGCGATTTCCCCAACGCGGAATGGATTTCCGAAAGAACGTTGAGCATACCCCTATCCGCGAAATTGCAAGAACAGGATATTATTGATGTAATCGCTGCGGTTAAGGAGATCATCAGGGCATGAGAGTAGAAATTAAAAGACTTATTCCCGCTCCCATAAAACAGCAAGCAAGGAGATGGCACAGCCTGTTCATGAGTCGCCTAGGGCAACCACGCATGATATGGGGCTATCAGGATGCTTCGGGCCAATTCAGACCTAGGACGAGAATCAGCAACACCGCGTATTTTTATCACCCGGAAAGGATAAGCATCGCCGATAACGTATTTATCTGGCATTACACGATACTAGATGGAACAGGTGGTTTGACCATTGGAGAGGGTACACAGATAGGTGCGTGGGTTGGGATATTCACGCACAGTTCTCACATCGCGATCAGATTATATGGTGATCACTATCAGGAAGTACCCGAAGCGCAAAAGAAAGGATATCTTATCGCTCCAATAAGAATCGGCAGATATGTGTTTATAGGCGCGGGCTCAAAGATCCTTCCTGGCGTCGATATTGGTGATGGAGTGCTCATCTCTGCGGATAGCGTGGTAAAAAACAACATTGATGATTTTGCAATAGTGGCCGGAAATCCAGCCAAGGTGATTGGGGATACGCGGAATCTCGATACCAAACACCTTGACGATCCCCAGATAAGACAATGGTACGATGAATGGCAAATGTAAAGTCATTCACAGGGTATAACAAGGCACCGCCCGAGGCCATGGACGCGTTGCAGGACGGCTTGGAGGACACCCTCACCTTCTACTCCTATCCCAAGGCATTCGCGTTTCATCCGCTCTAAAATCCCCTTGAGAGGCTCTTCAGGGAGGTGAAGAGAAGGACCAGGGTGGTGGAGACCACCCTGGATATCACCTCCAGCCTCATGCTCGCCACCGCCAGGCTGCGCTGGGTGGAGGAGAAACGATGGGACAAGAAGTGCTAAATGGATTTGATTTTCTGCTCGAGAATCTCATGACTTTTATATCGGAACCTCCGCGCCGCAGACGACCCAATTCCCACATAATTGCAGGCAAAAGGCCGGATAGGGCGATGGCGACGCCGATAATGTAGTCACGTTAGTATTGCTAATATTCAAAGTATAAGGGCTTTATGTAGAAGTATGAATATGATAACGCGACCTCCTCCTGTCTGGAGTGGGAGCGCGACGGGCTCGCCGCCTACGGCTACAGCCGGGACGGCAAGCGGGGGAAGAAGCAGATCGCGGTGGGCTTGCTCTGCGACCGGAAGGGCTTTCCCCTCTCGGTGGAGGTCTTTCCCGGCTCCACCCAGGACCTTGCCGCCCTCTACCCCCAGGTGGAGAAGATCGCCTCCCGCTTCGGCGCGGAGCGGGTGGTGTTCGTGGGGGACAAGGGGATGATCGAGAGCGCCCGGATAAAGGAGATAGAGGGCGGGGGGCTCTTCTACATCACCTCCGTCTCCAAGCCGGAGATCGAGGCCCTGGCCTCCTCTGGGGCGATCCGGCCCTCCCTCTTCGACAGGGAGATCTGCGAGATAGAGGATGGGCCGGTGCGCTACATCCTGAGAAGAAGCCCCGAGCGGGCGGAGGAAGCCTCCGCAGATCGCGGGCAGCGCCTAAAAAAGCGCTCTCCGCCCTCGCCTCCGAGGCCTCCTCCCTTGCCTCCTCCAAGGGGAAGGATCCCCGCAAGGCCTACGACCGCATGGCGGTGATGCTCGCAAGGCTCAGGGTTTCCGGCTATGTGCGGCTCGCCCTCGCGGGAAGGGAGCTCTCCTTCTCGGTGGACGAGGAAGCCCTCGCAAGGGCCGAGGCCTCAGACGGCTGCTGCTGCATAAAGACAAACGTCCCCTCGGAGGACATGGATGCCGTGCAGGTGCATGATCGCTACCGGGACCTGGCCCTGGTGGAACGGGCCTTCCGGGACCTAAGGACTGGGCTCTTGGAGATTCGGCCGCTCGACCACAGAAAGGCCGCGCGCACCCGCGCCCACGCCTTCATCTGCATGCTCGCCCTCCTCGTCACCCAGGAGATGCGGAGGAGGCTCGAGGACGCGGACGCCTCTTTGGAGCATGTCGTCCGCTGCCTGGACCGCATCCAGATGGTCACGCTGCGCATGGGGGACATCTCCCAGAGGCGCATTGTCAGCCCCGACCCGGAACAGAAGGCCATACTGAACAAGCTGGGGATAAGGCTCCCTAAAATCCCCAGGAAGGCGATGGAACGAGACGCAGTCCCTGTAGGCACGAAGTCCTCCAAGAAATCAGCTTAATCTACCCTTTTATCTGGCATTATGCTAATTTCTTTTTTGGAACTTCCGTTATAAAAGTGGAGAATGTAAACGTGTTTTCATGCATACCAGGGTCAGGGAGTATCCGCCAACCGGTGGAGCGAGCTCTTGCGCGGAATCATGTTTCGATGAGCGGCTGCTGCTTTACGGAAAGAAGATGCTTGATGCCCTGAACTGGCATGGTCTGGCTATGGTCGAGTTCAACAGGACCCCGGATGGTGATTACGTGATCATGGAGGTCAACCCGAGGTTCCGGGGAAGCCTTGGCCTGGCCGTGGCGTCGGGCGTCGATTTTCCATATAACCTGGTCCGCCTGGCAAGGGGAGAGGACATAGGAGAGCAGGTGGAATATACGATCGGAAAAAGATACCAGTGGGTGATCACCAAGGACCTGAGACACGTGGCGGAAAGACGTTCATCGCTCAAGGGGTTCCTGGCGGACCTGATAGATCCCCGTGTGAAGAGCGATATATGGCTGAGCGACATCATGCCTAACCTCATGTAGGTCGGGCCGCGCTTGCTCGAGCTGCGCGATCTTTTGACGGGAAGGAAAAGTCAGGCTTGAAAAGGGCGAAGATAAGGGGTCTTTTTCACGTACACGGGCGCAGGTCCTTCGATTCTTTTATGTCCTACAGGAAGATCGTCGATTACGGGGTGCGGCAAGGCTTGGATTTCATAGCCGTCACCGATCACGATACGGTGAAGGGTTGCCGGGAAGCCAGAAGATATGTCGCAAGTCGCTATCCAGGATCCAGCCTGCAGGTCATCAGCGGCATCGAGTGCTCCAGTGACGCGGGCAATATTATCGGCCTCTTCGTGGAGGAGGATATCGCCTGCAGGGAAGCCGCGGAGGTGATAGCGGAGATCAGGCGCCAGGGCTGGCTGGTGGTGCTGCCTCATCCCCTGAAGGACCACGAGCTCTCGCGGGAGTTACTCGAGGGGATTGACCTCGTCGAGACAACAACGCCAGGTGTGATGAGGTGCTGAACGAAGGAGCGGCGAAGTTGGCCCGCGAGCTGCTCAAACCCGCAATAGCCGGAAACGACGCCCATTTCTACGCCGAGTTAGGCAACGCGCTGTGCGAGTTTGAGGCGGTGGGGGCAGACCTCAAAGAGGCTGTCATGAGGAGCGGATGCTGTTTCATCCGGACGGTAAACACGGAAGGAAGGTATGTCCGCTGGAGCCGGCTCATAAGGGCTTGCAAGCTTCGTCGGCTCGATATCCTCCTGGACATGGCCAGAGGCTCCAGAAGGATGTAGTGGCTGAGCATGAACTGGCTGGTGCACAGGATCGCCAGCCGGGCGCTTGAGAGGGTAGTCGCCGATTATGCACGGGGTGTAATCCTGGATATCGGCTGCGGGGACAAGCCCTACGAGAAGATGCTGGAGCCCTACGAGAGCGAGCATATTGGCATGGATCACGAGGGGACGCTGCACGATCTCTCGAAGGCGGATATCAAGGGCGAGGCCTACGCCATCCCCCTTGATGACGAGTCGGTGGACACCGTGTTCTGTACCGCCGTCCTGGAACACCTTGAGGACCCGGCAAGGGCGTTGAGCGAGGCATACAGAGTGCTTAAGAGGGGAGGTCATGCTATCTATACGGCGCCCCTTTTCTGGCACCACCACGAGGAACCGAGGGATTTTTTCAGGTATACCCCGTATGGGCTTGGTTATCTGTTCAGCAACGCCGGCTTCGAGGTGATCGAGATCTTGCCCTTGTCCGGTTTTTGGGTGACTTTCGGACAGGAACTGGTCTACTATATATGGCGTTTTCGCAGGGGGGCATGGCAAATCCCCTGTGGTGGGCGGTCCCCGTACTGGGTGGACTGATACAGGCCTTCTGCCTGTTGCTCAACCGTTTCGATCGTTCGAAGAAGTTATCATGGATGCGCCTGGTTGTTGCGCGGAAACCCCCGCAGGCATAGGCGCGGCGAGGACCCTGGTATCCGGCATGGGAAACGGCAACGAGTGGAGCCAGTGGGGTGTTGCACGCGATGACCGTGGCAGTCCTTGATCACGGGCGGGAGAGACGAGGAGTGCTCGCGGTTCCGGTGTGTTGCGGTTTTAAAGCGGGTTTAGGCAAGCCGCCATGCGCATCGAAGATACCGGGTAGATAATCCGGGCATATCGACTCGGTTGCCACAGACAGGCGGTCCATGGCTTTAATTACGTTGCGCCTACAGGGTTTTTGTGACCGAAGAGGTTCGTGTCAGACGAGAGGACATGCGTGAGGGATGAAGGGGATAACCTTGCGAAACTGGCTGGGGCGGGGAGAGGCAAGGAGGATTTCTGCCAGATGGTGCGGTGAAGCGGGATGCTATAGATCGTGATTTTGAGGAAAGGAGAGGATCATGCCCGGCCTCATGGGATTTGTTGCGGGAGGGATGCCCCATGACGCGCGGATGGCGGTCCTGCGGAGAATGCAGGAGATGCTCACGCGCAGGGATTATCACGTCAGGGACGAGTTGACGCTGGTGGATGATATTTGCGCCACCAGAACGTATGTCTCGGTCATGAGGAAAGAAACCCAACCCGCGGTGGGAAACGATTTATATGTGTGGATGGAGGGCGAGATCTTTCGCCGAAGTGCACATGGGGCAGGCGAATCTGACCTCGAACATATGCTCGCTTCTCTCAACAGGCGTGAAGGTTTCTCTTTCTTAAAGAATCTGAACGGTGTTTTCTCTGCCGTCGTCTATGACTCAGAACTCAAGAGGATCCACCTGATTACCGACCGATACGGTCTGCGCTTTCTTTTCTGGACCATGCATGAAGGAAGGCTGGCATGGGCCTCCGAGGCCAAGGCGATGCTGGCATTGCCGGGGTTCGTTCCAAAGATCGACCTGGTGGCGGTGCGGGAGTTCATGGAGCTTGGCTACCTTCTTGGAGACCGTACCTGGTTCGAGGGCGTGAGCCTGGTGCCGCCGGGGTCGGTGCTCACTTACGATATCGGGACGAGGTCGCTCGAGATATCGAGATACTGGTGGTGGGATGAGATCAAGCCCGTGTCGGGAAGGGTAGATGAGCGCGAGATGGCCGAGGAGATGGGGCGCCTGTTGGTGGAGGCGGTGGAGGCGAGAAGTAAAGACGGGGAAAGCGTGGGTATCACGCTGAGCGGCGGGCTCGATTCAAGGGCCATCATCGCGGCTGTGCCCCGCCCGGGTGCCGATATCGCTGCGGTGACTTTCGGTATCCCGGACAGTCCGGACGTCCGCATCGCACGCCGCGTGGCGCGGCTGAGGGGCGCCAGGCACTCCATCGTGGAGATAGGGCCGCATGACTGGCTGCAGCTGCGGCCGGAGGCGGTATGGTGGACTGACGGGCAAGTGGAATTATGTCAACTTCACGGCATGGAAGCCCTCGATGAGATGAGGCGGTGCGCGTGCACCTTCCTTAACGGGATGAACGGAGGGGCTATCCTGGGAGCAGGCTATCTCTTGCACGAGAGCTATCTCGATAACATGGACCGTGCACTAATAGCCGCCACCCTGGGGTGCAGCGAGAGCTGTTTGAGCAATTTCTCCCTCTACGAGGGGCTCGGAAAACCCGATTTTTACATCCTGGAAAACACCACGCGGCGCAAGACGAACGAAGGAATAAGGATGTCCGGAAACGCTGTAGAATGCAGGGTGCCCTTTTTCGATAACGCCCTTCTGGAGTTCGCCTATTCCCTTCCTGACGCCTTGCGGTACAGGAGGAACATCTACAGGAAAGCTCTTCTCCGCAGGTTCCCGGAATATTTCAGGACCATCCCCTGGTCGAGAACCGGTGTGCCCGTAAGCATCCCGCCGAAAGCCATCAGTGTTTACCAGCGTGCCCGGAGGCCGTGGGTGTTTGTCTTGGGGCACCTCGCGAAAGCGGGCGTTACCGCCCCGAAAGCGCATTTCTACGTGGATTACGCGGAATGGATGAGGAAGGAGCCGGCCTTATCCTGCTTCAGGGCTCTCCTGTTGTCGAAGGAGCCTCTGTATGCCGCGTACGTATCGGCTGACGATGTTAAAAAGGCCATTGAAGAGCACGTTGCCGGAGCCGATAATACAGAGTTTCTTGCTCGCTGCCTCACCTTCGAGTTGTGGTTGCGCCAGGTCTACGAGGGTAGCTACCGCGATGGTGCCGAGCATTTATCCCATCCGCGATAAAGTGGTCTCCACGGGTCTGCAGGACGTGAAGGAAAAGCATGGACTTAAAGACCAGAGCCGTAAAAGGCGTCATGTGGGCGGGGATCTCCCAGATCGTTACCCAGGTCCTTCAGCTCACGATCAAGGTCATCCTGGCCAGGCTGCTGGCCCCTCAGGTCTTCGGGATCCTGGGTATGGCCATGATCTTCATCGGCTTCGTGGAGACCGTGAACGAGATGGGCTTGAGCGCGGCCCTAGTGCAGAGGAAAGAGGTGACGGAAAAGCACTGTTCCACCATCTTCTGGGTGAGCCTTATCTCCGGCGCCGCGCTTACAGGACTCGGTCTCGCCGCCGCCCCGGCCATAGCGTCTTTTTTCAGGACCGAATTGCTGACCGGAGTGATCCGGGCGCTCTCGGCTGGATTCTTCATAGGTTCCTTCGCCATCATCCACATCTCCATGCTGACCAGGAAGACCAGGTTCGACAGGATCGCGGCGGTGGAGATCTCCGCTGCGTTCGCGTATGGATTGATATCCATAAGCCTGGCTGTCGCCGGCATGGGGATCTGGAGCCTGGTGCTGGGCTCCCTTGGATCCACAACCATGAAGGCCGTTCTCTACTGGCTGTCCTATCCCTGGAGGCCGGCATTCCTCTTTGACCTGCGGAGCTTTCGGGAGCTCTTCTCTTTTGGCAAGAACGTGATGGGATCCCGCATGCTGAATTTCGTGGACTCTAACACCGACTACCTGGTGGTGGGACGGTTGTTGCGGGCGGAAGCACTAGGCCTTTACACCATGGCTTACCAGGTGGCGATATTCCCAATGGCCCAGATCTCCAAGGTCATCAGCAGGGTCACCTTCCCGGTTTTCTCTATCCTCCAGGATGATAACGCAAAACTCAGGCTGGGGTATTCGCGGGTGATCAGGTATTCGAGCCTGCTCACTTTCCCCGTGCTGGCGGGTATGATCCTGGTATCTCCAGAGCTCCTGCCGCATTTGCTCGGTCGGCGTTGGGTGGGAGCCGTATTGCCGCTCCAAATATTATGCATATACGGTATGCTGGTGAGCGTGGGGACGCATGTTGGGACTATACTGCTCGGAAAGGGACGCTCGGACATACAGTTTAGATGGAATGTCCTTACGGTGATCGCCTATCCTCTCGCGGTGATAATGGGCGTGAGGTTCGGCGTCAACGGGGTGGCCGTTGCTACGACCATAGTGGGTTTGCTCTTGTTCTTCATCATCCAGACCATAACCAACCGACAGATAGAGATGAGTTACCGCGAGTTTTTCGCGGCGCTGGCGCCGGCTATGGTGTGTTGCCTGTGCATGTCGGCATGCGTGCTCGTGTTCAAGGCGATCGCGACCTCCATGATCATAAAACAGGCCTACTTGCTGGCGGGGTCTATGGCGGTCGGCGTAATCACCTATCTGGCCTCTATCCGGATCGGGTTTCCGGGACTGCTGTCCGAGATTTTTTCGATGGCGATGATCATGATACAGAGAAAGAAGCGTGGAAGTCATGATGCCTGATGCGAGCGATACCGGAGGTCGGTGAGCTTGAGGACAGTGCTTCATTACAAGGCGGGAGCATATCTGCCGATGACGGAGAACTGGTTGCATGCCCAGCTCAAGAACCTCAGGCGCTACCGGCCCGTCGTATACTGCCATGACACCGAGAATCTCCCGGTATTCCCCCTCGACAAGGTGCGCAGCCTGGACTTGAAGCGCGGCAGCCGTAACCCGGAGGTCTTTCTGAACCGCGCTGGCAGGAAAGTGCTCGGTTGCTATCCCGCCTTCGCCCTTGCCGCCCGTATCGATCGGGCATGCATCATCCACGCCCATTTCGGCCCCTCTGGTTTCGAGGCTATTGGGCTCAAGAGGTTGCTGGGGATACCCGTCCTGACCTCATTTTATGGTTACGACCTTGGAGCGCTTTTCGACTGGGCCCCGGAATGGAAGAAGAGATACGAGGTGCTCTTTGAACGTGGGGATATGTTCGTGGTCGAGGGTGCACACATGAAAAGCGTTCTCGCCGGCCTGGGTTGCGAAAGAGGAAAGATCGTCGTCAACCATCTCGGTGTGGACTTGGACTCCCTGCCGTGCCAACTGAGGAAACCACCCCCGGACGGGACTGTCAGAGTCCTGGCCGCCGCAAGTTTCCGTGAGAAGAAGGGCCTGCCCTACGCGGTGGAGGCGTTCGGGATGGCCAGGGCGGCCTCGAGCAGCCTTGATATGAGCATGACCATCATAGGGGGATCGAGAGGCGTCGATGCTGATGAGAAGGAACGTGAGAAGGTGTTGGAGGCCATCCGGCATTACGGCCTCGAGGATTGCGTCCGCCTTTTAGGATATCAGCCCTACGAGATTTTCAGGAAAGCTCTGTACGATCACCATATTTTCATCGCCCCCAGTGTGGCCGCTTCAGACGGCGATATCGAGGGCGGAGCGCCGGTGGCGATTATAGAGGCGTCGGCATCGGGAATGCCGGTGATCTCGACCTGGCATTGCGATATCCCGGAAGTAGTGATCGATGGCGAGAGCGGTTATCTCGTGCCGGAAAGGGACGCGGAGGCGCTGGCCGCCTGCTTGGCTGACCTAGCGAGCGATCCGTCGAGGTGGGTTGTTATGGGACGACATGGCAGAGAGCATATCGAAAAGCATTATGATGCCCGGCACCAGGCTGAGAAACTGGAGGGCATATATGACAGCGTGCTTTACGGCGGTGCGTGATATGCTTGCTTTCATGACGGGGCACGGAACATGGGATGGGAATCATGGCGAGTGCGGGTAGATCGAGCATTCCACTGGTAAGCGTTATACTGCCGACGTACAATCGCGCTCCCAGCCTGGCCAGGGCGATAGAGAGCGTGTTGAACCAGAGTTACGGAGAGATCGAGGTTTTGGTGGTGGACGACGGGTCGGTTGATGGGACGATGGGATTGATACGGGGGTTCGACGACCCGAGGTTGAGATATTTCCGACTTGAAAGGAATGCCGGTGCCGCACATGCCAGGAACGTGGGGCTGCGATCCGCACGCGGTGAGTACATCGCCTTCCAGGATTCCGACGACGAGTGGATGCCGGATAAGTTGCACAGACAGCTCCGAGCGCTGGAGGATCATCCGGAGGCGGCGGTGGCCTATACCGACATGATCTGGGTAAGCGACGACGGTCGTCGGGAATACATGAGCGCGCCGGAAGTGGATATGGGGCGCCTGGTCGGTAGGGACGGCAGGGAATACCAGGTTTTCAGGCTGGGCATCCAGACGGTGCTGGCGAGAGCGTATTGCATCCATGAGATAGGGTTCTTCGACGAGACCCTCCCCAGGTTCATCGACCTTGATTTTATGATCCGCCTCTCCATCAAATACCCATTTGTTTACCTGCGCGAGCCGCTGGTCGTATATCACAGTTCGCAGGGCATCAGCGCCAACGTTTATAACGAATACCTCGCGCGTCGCATGCTCCTGGCGAAGTATGAAGAGCGCATGAGGGGCGAAAAGTCGTTTCTTGGTCACCAGTATTTTTGCATGGGCCGCGCCTTGATGCGCAGCGGAAGGTTCGCGGAGGGCAGGAGATGGCTCCTCAGATCGGCAGCGGCTCAGCCTTTATCTCCGGCCTATCTCTGCCACGCCAGTGCTTCCCTCCTGGGCGAAAAGATATACGCCGCCCTCATCGCCCGATGGGGAGAAAAAAGTCGGGCCGGCGAACGTATCCCGTGAAGTCCGGGAGCGCGGAGCCACCATAAGGCCTCTGGGTTTGAGTCGATAGGAATCGGGACCGCTTTGGCCGAGGGTTTCGACAGCCGCTGATAAGCTGGGTTCGTGTTTGGTGTCATGCCCGGCGGGATATGCATGAATGAAGGATAGACCCCACGTCCTTCGCCCATGCATTCCAGTTTAGCCTTTCTTCGTAGTGACGACGCGACGAGGCTCTGAGCCGAAGATATTCGTCCTCGTCGGTTATCACGGCGCGGATCAATGACGCGTACTCGCGGCCCCTAGCCTCAGGCGCCAGAACGTATCCGTTTACGCCGTCTTGCACCGCTTCCGGCAGGCCTCCTGTGGCCCTTGCCAGCACCGGTAGTCCGAATGCGCTCGCTTCGGGTATAACGAAGGCAAAGGCCTCCGCCCTGCTCGGAAGGAGCAGGAAATCCGCATCCATATACAGGCGCGCCAGCTCCCGGGCGTGTTCCTTGACGTTCTTGTCCAGGTAAGGTATGACCCTCAAGCGGGGATGGCGCAGGTTTTCAGGCGGCCGGCAGCCGCACACGGTCAGGGAAGCCGCGACACCCATCCTCTCCAGCTCGAGCAGCGTCTCGAAGGCGATGGGGCCACCTTTTCGTTCCCAATCCACCCCCACCAGCAGCAACCTTATGGGACCGGGCCTGAGTGCCCGTACGGCATCGGCGTAGGGTGGGTCTTCATCTATGTTCGCCCCGAAGGGGACCACGAAGACCCGCAAGGGGTCGGCCCCATAGTCCTCGATGGCAGAAGCAGCCGTCCAATGGGCTGGGAATATGCAGGCCGCGGCCCTGGAGATAGCCGCCCTCTCGATCCAGTGGCCCTGCCGCAGGGATGTCCGCATGAGGTCACGGTAGAAATCGTAATATTCGACCATGAGGGCGAAGGTGGCGTCGCTCTCATAAACCACGGGTATATCTGTCTCCAAAAGGGCTATCTCGGTTGAGGCCTCGGGCGCGAAGATTATATCATACTCTCCAGCGGCCAGTTTCTTGTTGAAGGCCTGCGCGTATGACCTGGCGAGGCAGAGCGTATGAAGGTAGTCGTAGTTCCTGTGCAACAACCTCCTCGTAAAGGCTCGGATTGCCTTGCCGGCATGCACGATAGGGGCGGAGACCGGCCCTAGATAATCCACCTCTCCCACGTTGTTCTCCAGCGCCTTACCCATATAGTGGTAAACACCAGAGGAGTAGGTCTTGTCCCCTGGGTCACCCGCCGAGATGAACGCTATGCGTATTCTCTTCTCCATGGCGAATCCAGCCCCTCCTACCCGCCGGCGAACTGCCTGGATCGCGCTTTCACGAGCACCTTAAGAGCAGGATCAATAAAGCGCGTCTCGAAAAGGCGCGCCAAGCCCCGAGCCCATCCCTATGCCAGGAACTGGCGGTATATCTCGACATGCGCGGCCGCCGCCTTCTCCCAACCGAATTCCCTCGCTCTCCCGAGGCCGTCGCGGCGGACCTTTTCCCGCAACTCGTGGTCCTCGAGCAAGGCGATCGCCTTATGGTAAATATCATCCACGTCGCGGGGGTCGCAATGCAACACCGAGCCGCCCGTCAACTCCAGGGACTGTGGTATGTCGGAGGCGACCACAGGACAGCCGCAGGCCATGGCCTCGATAACGTGGATGCCGCTCCCGCCCTCGTAAAGACTGGGCGCGAAGAGCAGCTCCGCATTGGCGTAGAGTCGCGGCAGCTCGCTTTCCGGGACGTGGCCGCAAAAAACCACGCGGTCACGAAGATGCAGCCTCTCTATGGCGCGCAAGGAGCGCGCGCGGTCGGACCGTGATCCGGCAACTCCCACCTTGAGCAGGAAGATGTCGTGGTTACGGGAGATGCGCTTGAACGCCTCCAGGACGGAAGGGAAGTTCTTCCTCGGGATCTCCGAGCCCACGAAGAGCGCGTAACGGCTGTCTCCCCTCAGCCCGTAGCTCTCCAGGAAGGTCCGGTCCCGATATCCAGGCCTGTACAGCGCGTGATCCACGCCGCAATATACGACGCTCATCCTGTCCTCGGGATAACCGAGCTTTGATGCTATCTCGTTCAGCATATGCCTCGAGACAGTTATCACGTGGTCGGCGCGCAGGATACCGGGGACGTTGAAGGCCCGGAACGGATAGCTCTTGAGATCGGTGCGGCCCGCTTCCAGCGGGTGCAGATCGTGGAGGGTGAGCAGAACGGGCGCTTTTCTTCGCAGCAGGGGTACGAGGTGCGCGTTCGCATGGTCGTGGATGTGGAACAGACTACCGCTCAGTCCCGCTGCGTGTATGCTGTACATGAGATAGCGGTTGATGATCCCCTTCGGGAAAGGTATGGCGAGCCCCGCTATCTCGTCTATCGAGACATGTATGTCTGGAGCCAGGCCCGCCATCTCGCGGTGCAGGCACTCCACCCATTTGCTCATGCTTGGACCCCGCAGCCTGCGCACACCGTGGATCCATACCACATTCATTGCTCACCTGCCTGACGAACCCCTCGCACCGCCGTGTCCAATTCCATCCGCACGAGGATAAGCCGGTATTCCTCCGACACCTTCTCGCGGGGCGCTGTGATATTGGAGAGCGCGACCCTCCAGTTCATGGCGCTCCAGGTATGATAGTTGCCGGCCGAGGTAAAATCGCAGGTTGGCGGGATATACTCAAGTCGTACGTCCATCTCGTGATCGATCTCCAAATTGTTCACGATCACCGTATCGTCGAATATCATCTCGCCCAATCTGTACTGGGAGCGGAAGGTCCTGGCGTTGGTAATAAGATAAAACGTCCCGGTAGTGCCGATGTCCTTCAGGCTCACAGGTTTCCAAGGGGTTATCTCGATGATGTCAAGATCATAGGCGAAATAGAGCGGGGCTCCGAGGCCGTAACCACCAAGAGCATAGCGGTCCACCAGGACTTTCTCCCCGCGCGAAGCCACCGACGCTATCTCCGCCACTCGCGAAGAAACCCCACGGTATTCCTGGTGGAGAAGCAGGGGATGGGAAACGCTAACCAGCAGCGCCAGGTACGCTGCCGTCACCCAAAAGGACGCCCCCTTGAGGATCTTGAACGCGGTATAGGAAAAGGCGATGAGAGCCAGGGGCAGAAGGACGGTCATGAAGCGCCGGAAAAACCAGGGTAGATCGAAAGAGATGCTCGGCCTGAGGAGAAAATAGGCGAAGGGGATAGCCATAAAAGCTAGGAAAAGCGCAAAAACACGTGTTGTCCCTTGGGACAGGAGAAGGAAGAAAAAGGGGATTATGAAGAGCAGGGCGGGCAGGAAGCCGAACTTTATCATCACCATGATGCTGTACTTTGTCTGGTTGGAGTAGATGGCGTTCCTCTCTATATCGGAGACCCGTCCCGAGCCCAGGCCCACGCCGAGGCTGGTCTTTGTGACCCTCTCTATGCCGTAGGTCCTGTCCATCAAGGTATAAGCGAAAAAGAAAAACGAGACCAGGGCCAGGGTGACGAGGATGAGCACCACCGGCTTGATGGTCCAGCCATGCCAACGAGCCCGCGAATAGATAAAGAGCCATGCCAGTGTGCCCACCGCCAGAACCAGCAGCCCCTCGATGCGTATGAAGGCAGCCAGGGGGAGAGTGAGAAGAAAAAGGACGAGGTCGCTTTTGAAGGTGGCGCTCTCTTTGAGGCAACGATGCAGGAAATATAATGAGTTCCAGAAAAGGAAGAGAAAAAGCACCTCATTTGCCGTGCGGCGCGCGTACCAGAGGAAGGGGTAGGAGAGAGAGATGAGGGCCACGGCGAATATGCCCGCCCGGGAATCCTCTGAGAGCTCCGTGGTCAGCAAGAACATCAGCAGGAGAGCGATGGCGAAGGGTATGGCGTTACAGAGCCGAAGGCCGCTGTACCCCATCGTTCCGTAGAGCAGGGCGTTCCAGGCCGTATTTAGAAAAAGCCTGATATCCCAACCGCGGTGGCCGGGAGGCGGCAAACGGCCGTGTCTTGCGAGGTATATCGCCTGGTTGGAGTAAATGCCCTCGTCGCGCGTACCGTTGAGGGCGTCATGAAAAAAAAAGACGTTCAGCAAGGTGACGGCGATGATAACAGCGAGGGCGGTGACGAGGATGGCGGCCTCTCTGCGAGAGCGGGGGCTTCGAGGGCAGAGCGTTCTTTTGCTCAAGAAGTGCCACGCCGGGATGGTGGCCAGTGTTCCGATGGCCAGCACCGCCCACGCGTTAAAGACTTTCAGGAGCGCGGCGGCCCAGGCCGTCCAAAGGAGGAGCAAGATATACAGCATGACAAAGCGCAGAAGATGACCCAGACGCATCAACACCCCCGCTATTCCAGTTTTATCTTGAGGGAGGTCAGCAGGATGTCCTCCTCGCCGATCTTCTCCAGGACGATCTTGACCTTCTCCCCTGGCAGGGGAACGCCTTTCATGTGGATGGTCCGTTTGCTGGTGAACGTTTCGCCGTCACGTGCAGGTGATTCATAATCCCTTGCGAGTACAGTGGAGAAAGGCTGGGCGGCGTTTTCGTTCCAGGGCTTAAGGCGCATGAAGCCGGGGTCGAAGGCCAGATCGGGATCAAAGGAGAATCCGCCTCCCAGAAACTCCACTTTGAGGCTTCCGGGGTTGGTGATATCCAGCCTCTTTCTTCCTTCCCCGAGGATAACCGCTCCCTTCTGCATGGGCGCGCCGGGCCCTCTGTTCTCGAAAAAGAGCAAGGGGGTGCCGTCGACCTGTATCGATCTGGGGACGATGGGATGCCACGTCTCAGCCGACAGCACGCCCGCCGGACCGTTCAGGAACAGAGTAGCCGAGGTGGTTGCCGGCACCGTGGGCTCGGGTCCGGTCTCCAGCGGGTCGAAGAGGAAGAGGGTGTTCCTGGCGAGGTATTTCACGGCATCGGTGCGTAAGGAGGTAAGGACGAAGTCGTCGCCCCAGGTAAGGGGCGAGATATCGAGCGTATACGAACCGCTCTCGCAGTCTTCCAGGTCTATCGATACGATCTGGTCCTCACCGGCCTCCATGGCATCATCGGTGAGGTTTCCGTCGTCGGGGATCATGGCCTCATAATATGTCCTTCCCTTTCTCCTCAGGCGTATCAGCACGTCGTCGCCGCCCATATACCGGTTCAGATCTTTTTTGTGGACTTCCAAATGCAGCCTACCGGTGCTCACCACGAGCTCAATGGTATGTGCCCCCCGCAAAGGCATCCCGAGCGTTTCCACATTACCGGTAGCATCAGGGCCGCATCCCCTTGCGAGAACCTCGTCGGGCCTGATCCCCGCCAGCGCGGCGTCTTCCTCCAGGTCCTCTGTCCGCGCCAGGAATTCGCCAATACTCGAAAAGCGCTTTGTTCGTTGATAGAGGCTCAGGCCGTCTTCGTGCATGACCTCCCAACCCCCCTTTTCTATCTCCGAGAGGAAGAGAGGAAGGGAATGATAGGGCTCGGCGAACCTGCTCCCTATGTGCATCCATAGCTGCTGCGGCGTTCCAAGGTATTCCGCCTCGATCTTGAGCGTTTCAGGCGTGACGCCCTGAACGTCCAGGATAAGCTCCGTGTATCTCCTGGCCAGAGAAAGGCCGCTAACGACTTTACCGGTTTCGCCATCGAAGGAGACGACATCGACGTACTCGGGCATAGACTTTGCTCCACCCGGGCTTTCATATTGATCGCCAAGACGGATCTCATAATTCACATTGAAATCCTTGCGGAACAGATAATCCCCAAGTATGAAATATCCGGCGATCAATAAGATGATGGTAAGGGCGAGGACAAGCCTCCCCGTCTTGCTGAAAACGCGACGTTCCGTGAAAGCGTCCACAAGCCTCTTCAATCCCGGGTTTTTTATATTACCTGGTTGCCATATTATCACATAGAAAGAAAGGCGGTGGGTGCGAGACGTCTCGGTGGTTGCTCTGCTCCGAGGAGTGCGTGCGCCAAAGCCCTCAGGACATAAAGCTCGGCGCGATGATGCCTGCGGCGCTGCAGTCGCGGCTCCGACGTCCTTTGGTGCCTGCGTCCCGGGCGAGGCCCTTATCTAGGGCCTGACCACAACCAATAATCTTTGAAAGCACCCCCGAGGGTTTAGAATATGAACATGGGATCGCTGGTGATGACCTCCTCATTTGACGTGTTTCCTCCCCACACAGGGGGAGAGAGGCGCATCTATCAGATCGCCAGGGAGATGGCCGGTCGCGGGCGCGTCATTTTCGTCTACCCGAGGGAGAAAACCGTTCCGGCTGAGGATATCCCGGGTATGGAGCTGGTTCCATACCGTATCAGGTGTCGATATCAGAAGCTGTTCAGTGTCGGGATGTTGCACAAGACGATAAGGCTGTGCAGCAGGGAGAAGGCGGACCTGTTCTACGTGCATACTATCTGGGGGGGGCTGCAGGCGGTTTTGCTGCGGGCGTTGACCGGGGTCCCTTTTGTGCTGGACGAACAGAACGTGGAATACCTGAGGTTCCGCGACACGGGAAACCGCCTGTGGCCGATAATGAGAATATATGAAAAGGCGGTGACTGGATTTGCGGGGCTCGTGGTGTGCGTGTCCGAGAGGGACAAGGAGGCGTTTGTCGAACTGGGCGTCCCGAGGGAACGCCTGTATGTGGCGACAAACGGGGTTGACACCTCCGTTTTCCGACCGGACGAGGATGCCCGAAGGAGGGTACGCGGTCAACTGGGCTTGGGAAACGACCCCCTGGTTCTCTTTTTTGGGGCCCTGGATTATCCCCCCTCACTGGAAGCGCTTGCAGCGCTGAGGGATCATATCGTGCCCAGGGTAAGGGAAGCGGAACCAGGAGCGCGATTTATCGTGGCAGGGCGCAACCCGCCGGCGAGAGCATTTTACGATGGAATGGAATTCGTGGGTTTCGTCGAAAGAATACAGGATTACATCAATGCAAGCGACGTGGTGGTGTGCCCCATAACCAGCGGTGGCGGTACGAGGACAAAGATTCTGGAGGCAATCGCTTGCGGAAAAAGGGTGGTGAGTACCACCAAGGGAGCCGAGGGCCTTGAGCTCGATCTGGTAGGAGAAGGTGTTATCATGGCGGACGACTGGGACGATTTCTCCGATAAGGTGATAAATGCCGTCCGGATGACGGGAATCCCCGTCGATTTGCCGGAGCGCTTTTATGAGGAGTATTCCTGGAGGGGCATCGTCGAGGGGCTTTCGGCGGCCCTCGAAGGCGTCCGACCTTAGGCCCGACGGCAGGTCGATGCGGCCGCTTTCTCCCTCCACCAGTGCCAGACGAAACCCGTTAGTTGTGCGAGATACTGCAAAAGGAGAAGGGCCATGGACAGGAGGCCTCTTTTCGCGCCCTGTTGGCGGATGGCCCTCGATGAGGCCTTGAGCCTGTCTGATACCAGGTCGCGTGATATTCCGCGATAGGCGTGGTATTCATAATAGGATTTTCCTCTGCGGACGTGCCAGAGGATGAAATCCATGATCCTCTTTCTCGGTTCATGGAGGACGGTGGCATCCTCAACGTACAATATCTCATGGCCGCGTTTTATTAACCTGGATGCGAGCTCGACGTCCTCGCAGCCGTGGGAGAGCTTTTCGTCGAAGCAACCGAGTTCCAGGAGGAGGTTTCTGTCGATAGCGAAGTTCCCGGAGCAAAGGTGATCGGTGATATCTCGCTCGTCTACATTCCACAGGCTCCGAAAACCGACTGACCCGCCGCCGGGATAGCCAAGGGACGATATGGCATCGGCCACCAGGCCCTGGCCTGTCGGCACCATGTTCCCTGACGTGGTGACCAAGACCTTTTTCTCGATTATGGGCTGGGTCAACTTCTCCAGCCATTGATCGTCAAGGGGGAGTTCATCATCGTCTATGAATGCGACGACCTGTCCTCTGGCAAGGCTCACGCCTTTATTGCGGTAATAAGGGATGCCCTTGGCTGGTGTTTCCCGAATCACCCTGATGATGTCGCTTTCGGGCAGCCTACTGGATATATCGGCCTGGGGGACAAGTATGATTTCAAAAGGATAATCCGATCGTTGTCGCAGAAGGGCCTCGACGAGGGGGTAGAGGCTTTCACGTCCCATGGTAGGGATGATCACGGAGATCGCGATATCACTCGGTCTCAAGAGCTCGCTGCCTTCTGTTATACGTGATGTCGGCGCCGCAAAAAAGACGGCGCCACCCCTTCTGGGCGCCGCGTGATCCCTGCAAGCCTAAGTACTTGAAGTCATCAAAACTTTCGTTGCCTGAGCCTGTCCTTCCGCAGAATTCGGGGCGCATGACGTCCTTAGACTGCACGCCATATTCACAGCCGAAAACCCCATTCCCTCTGTGCCCTCCATGCATCCTCGGCGGTTGCCTCAGCATTCTCCATCCAGGACGAAACATCTTCGCGTAGAAACCATCCAGATTAGTGAGCATGGTAAGATGTTAGAGCTTATGCGATTCGGAGTAAAGCTGGTATCTGAGCAGCAAAAGTAATGCGCAGGCGAGGACCGCCATTAGCGAGGCTGCGTAGCCCTGGCGACATGTTAGAATGTATACACCGGAGATTGTGTTGGTTGGCGTATGATGCCGGCGGCTGTCGGCAGCAAGACGATGCGTGATGACCTGCTTGATGGAACGGCGGGCCGCGAAAAGGTGAAGGGGGTTGCAGCGGTCTTTATGATCAGGCAACAAACCTCAGGGTATAGCGTCTGGCTTCCAGATGGCATCATCCTGATCTGCCGGAAATCTGCATATTCCTCGCGAGGGATCGGAAGCGATAAAAACGGGAGTAGTCTAGCGTGTTGAGAGTGTCGCTGGTGCTGCCTGTCTTTAATGAAGAGAAGGCCATAGGCGAAGATCTTGAAGAAGCAGTCGCGACTCTAAGCTCCACCGACTGGGAATGGGAGATCATCGTGGTGGACGACGGCTCCACCGACGGCACGGCGGAGATAGCGGCCTC
Source organism: Actinomycetota bacterium (assembly GCA_014360645.1). Taxonomy (NCBI): domain Bacteria; kingdom Bacillati; phylum Actinomycetota; species Actinomycetota bacterium. The sequence continues at coordinate 245,936 of JACIXD010000001.1, forward strand.
CTTCCCCGAGGTGCGCCTCATCCGCCATCCCTACAACATGGGGGGAGGGGCCGCGCGTTCCACGGGCATCAGGCACGCCAGGGGCGAGGTGGTGGTCATCTCCGACGGGGACGGCACCTACCCCATGCGGGACATCCCACGGCTGGTGGAGGCCCTGGACGACTGCGAGATGGTGGTGGGGGCGAGGACGAAGGAGGCGGGGACCCTCAAGTTCCTGCGCGTCCCGGCCAAGTTCCTCATCCGCAAGCTGGCCGAGTTCATAAGCGGCGCCAGGATACCGGACCTCAACTCGGGTATGAGGGCCATGCGCAGGGAGACGGCGCTTCCCTACCTGCACATGCTCCCCAACGGGCATTCCTGGGTGAGCACCATCACCCTGGCCTTCCTCACCAACAGCCATCCTGTGAAGTACGTGCCCATCGACTACTACCCGCGCAAGGGTAAGTCCACCTTTCACCCCGTAAGAGATACCGGCAATTACCTCATGACCATCTTCCGCACCATCACCTGGTTCAGCCCCTTGAAGATCTTCCTGCCCCTGGCCATGCTCCTCCTGCTCACCGGGACTGGCAAGCTCATCGCGGACGTGGTGCGCTACAGCTGGCGGGTCACCCCCAGCACGGTGATCCTGGTGCTGGGCGGCCTGCAGATCCTGGTCCTGGGGCTCATCGCGGACATGATCGCCAAGAGGAGTTCTCCGTGACGCCCAGAGTGCTCATCACCGGGGCGGACGGGTTCGTGGGCAGGCACCTGGCGGCCTATCTGGTGCAGGAGGCCGGCGCCGGGGTGCTGGGCCTGGACATGCGTCCGCCGCGGGAGGGCGGGCCGTGGAAGGCCTGTGCCTTCGAGGTGTGCGACATCCTGGACGGAAGGGCCCTGTTCGAGCTGGTCAAGGGCTTCCGCCCCCATTACGTCTTTCACCTCGCGGCCCAGAGCTCGGTGCGCCGTTCCTGGGAGGACCCCGAGCTCACCTTCCGCATCGCCCTGCACGGGCAGGCGAACCTCATCGAGGCCCTGCGCGTGGCGGGGGTGGAGGCGAGGGTGCATGTCGCATGTTCGTCGGAGGAATATGGAAAGGTGAGCGAGGACGAGCTCCCCATAAGGGAGACCCACCCCCTCCGGCCCTCCAGCCCCTATGCCCTGAGCAAGGTGATGCAGGAGTACCACGCCGTCTTCTGCCACCAGGCCTACGGCATGGAGACGGTCATCACCCGCGCCTTCAACATGATCGGGCCCGGGCAGTCGGCGGAGTTCGTGGCCTCCGACTTCGCGCGCCAGATAGCGGAGGCGGAGGCGGGCATGCGGGAGCCGGTGATCCGGGTGGGCAACCTGGAGGCGAGGCGGGATTTCTCCGACGTGCGCGACCTGGTGGGGGCGTACTGGGAGCTGCTCCGGAAGGGGGTCCCAGGAGAGGCGTACAATGTCTGCTCGGGGGAGGACCACCCCGTATCGGAGCTGCTGGACACCTTGCTATCCCTGAGCGGGACGCCTATAGAGGTGGTGGTGGACCCGCAGAAATACCGCGTGGCGGACATCCCGGTGCTCAGGGGGGATAACGCCAGGATGCGGGAGGTCACGGGGTGGAGGCCCCGGCTCAGCCTGGAGCAGACCCTCTCGGACGTGCTGGACTGGTGGAGGGCGGAGGTCGGCGGGAGGCAAAGGAGGTAGATACATGCAGGCGGTTATCCTGGTAGGCGGGCAGGGGACCAGACTGCGTCCCCTCACCCTCACGGTGCCCAAACCCGTGCTCCCCCTCATGAACCGGCCCTTCCTGGAGTTCCAGATCGAGCTCTGCAGGCGTTACGGCGTCACCGACATCATCCTCTCCACCGCCTATAAGCCCGAGGTCTTCGCCTCCTGTTTCGGCGACGGCAGTGCGCTGGGGGTGAAGCTCACCTACGTCACCGAGGAGGAGCCCCTGGACACCTGCGGGGCGGTGAAGAACGTGGAGCGCTACATCGAGGGCACCTTCCTGGTCTTCAACGGCGACGTGCTGAGCGACCTCGACCTCGACAACCTCATCGCCTATCACCGCGAGAAGGGGGGACAGGCCACCCTGTACCTCACGCGCGTGGAGGACCCCACCGCCTACGGACTGGTCCCCCTGGACCGCAGGGGCCGGATCAAGGAGTTCCTGGAGAAGCCGAGCTGGGACCAGGTGGTGACCGACCTCATCAACGCGGGGACCTACGTGCTTGAGCCTGAGCTGCTGGACCGCGTGCCGGCGGGCGAGCGCTACTCCTTCGAGCGCCAGCTCTTCCCCGGCCTCCTCGAGGACGGCATCCCCATGTACGGCTTTCCCAGCGACGCCTACTGGCTGGACATCGGCACCCCTGCGAAATACCTGCAGGCCCATTACGACATCCTGCGGCGCGCCTATCCCTTCGAGTTCCGGGGAAAGATGGTAAGGCCCTCGGTGTGGGTGGAGGGGGAGGCGGACATCTCCCCCGAGGCCTCGGTCTTCGGCCCCACGGTCATCGGCGAGGGATGCAGGATAGCGCCCCACGCCACGGTGTCCAGCAACTGCGTCCTCGGGCCCGACTGCGTGGTGGAGGAGGGGGCATATCTCGAGGGCGCGGTGCTGCACGCGGGCTGCAGGGTGGGAGCCGACAGCGTCCTGCGCCAGTGCGCTCTCTCGGCGGGGGTGGAGATAGGGGAGCGGGTGCACGTGTGCGACCAGGCGGTGGTCGGGGGCGGGATAAAGGTGGGAGAGGACAACGAGCTCCGATACGGCATAAGGGTTTGGCCAGGCCACGACATCCCCCCCTCCACGCTGCGCTTCCTCACCAACTGAGAGAGGCTGAAACATCGAGGGCGAGGGGACGCGAGCCCCGGGTCCGGCGCGCGGAACGGGCGGCTGAGGGCCGGGAACACGGCGGAGGCATGAGCGAGGTCCTCCGCGAGAGGGCTCGCGCCCTCTGGCTCGTGGGGGCCTGCCGGAGCCCCGGCTCGACCACCCCGCGCGGGTTCATCGGCATGCGGACGGGCGCCGGCGAGGGCGGGGCCGCAAGCCCGCCGCGTGGCGGGTCGGAAGCCGGTATGGAAAACCGCTCTGCATACAGGCATAATGGACGGATGACGGCGGCCCGCTCCTTGGACGGGGCGGCTGATACGCCGGAGAGGGAACCGTGGTCGGAGCAAGGAGGAGACGTTGAGGATACTCATCACGGGGATAACCGGGTTCGTAGGGAGCCACCTTGCGGAATACGCCCTCACCAAAGAAGGGGTGGAGGTCTTCGGCACCGTGCGCTGGCGGTCGCGCATGGACAACGTGGAGGGCATCCTGGACCGCATCCACATCATCGACTGCGACCTGCGGGACAACGTGGCGGTGAAGAGGACGCTGGAGGAGGTCCGCCCCGATTACATCTTCCACTTGGCGGCCCAGAGCTTCGTGCCCACCTCCTGGAAGGCTCCCGCCGAGACCCTCACCACCAACATCATCTCCCAGCTCAACCTGCTGGAGTCCATCCGCGACCTGGGGCTGGAGACGCGCATCCAGGTGGCGGGATCGAGCGAGGAGTACGGCCTGGTCTTCGAGCACGAGACGCCCATAAGCGAGGAGAACCCCCTGCGCCCCCTGTCCCCCTACGCGGTGAGCAAGGTGGCCCAGGACATGCTGGCCTACCAGTACCACCGCAGCTACGGCATCTACGCCGTGCGCACCCGAGCCTTCAACCACGAGGGGCCGCGCCGCGGGCACGTCTTCGTCACCAGCAACTTCGCCAAGCAGATCGCGGAGATCGAGAAGGGCAAGAAGGAGCCGGTCATCGAGGTGGGAAACCTCAACGCCCGCCGGGATTTCACCGACGTGAGGGACATGGTCAAGGCCTACTGGCTATCCCTGGAGAAGGGCGAGGCGGGGGAGGTGTACAACATCGGGTCCGGGCGCGCGGTGACCATCCGCGAGATGCTGGACATGCTGCTCTCCTACTCCCACCTGGATATCGAGATCAGGCCGGTTCCCGAGCGCATGCGCCCCTCCGATGTGGAGCTCTTGATCTGCGACTGCAGCAAGTTCAAGGCCATCACGGGGTGGAGCCCGGAGATACCCCTGGAAAAGACCCTGAAGGACACCCTGGATTACTGGCGTGAGCGCGTATGAGGGGCGCGGGAAAGCGCCGGGCGCAGGACGTGCGGAGAACGCGGAGGTAAGCATGGACTACGACGTGAAGGACCTTTCCCTGGCCCGCGAGGGAAAGCTGAGGATAGAGTGGGCGGAGCGGGACATGCCCGTGCTGCGCATGATCCGGGAGCGTTTCGAAAAGGACAGGCCCCTCAAAGGGGTGAGGGTGGGCGCCTGCCTCCACGTCACCACGGAGACCGCCAACCTTATGATCACCCTCAAGGCGGGGGGCGCGAAGGTGGCGCTGTGCGCCTCCAATCCCCTCTCCACCCAGGACGACGTGGCGGCCTCCCTGGTAAAACATCACAGGATCCCCGTCTTCGCGGTGAGGGGGGAGGACAAGAAGACCTATTATTCCCACATCAACGCCGTGCTGGACACCCAGCCGCAGGTGACCATGGACGACGGGGCGGACCTCATCTCCACCCTGCACTCGGAGCGCAGGGAGCAGGCGGAGAAGGTGTGGGCGGGGGCGGAGGAGACCACCACCGGGGTCATCCGCCTCAAGGCCATGGCCGAGAGGGGGGTGCTCCTCTATCCGGTGATCGCGGTGAACAACGCCATGACCAAGCACCTCTTCGACAACCGCTTCGGCACCGGGCAGTCCACCCTGGACGGGGTGCTGCGGGCCACCAACATCCTGCTGGCAGGCCGGCGGGTGGTGGTTTTCGGCTACGGCATGTGCGGACGCGGCGTGGCCTCGCGGGCACGCGGCCTGGGCGCCAACGTGACGGTGGTGGAGACGGACCCCCTGCGCGCCCTGGAGGCGGTGATGGAGGGCTTCGAGGTATCGGGCAGCGCGGCGGCGGCCGAGAAGGGAGACCTCTTCATCACCGTCACCGGCGACATCCACGTGCTGCGCGCCGAGCACTTCCGGCGCATGAAGGACGGCGCGGTGCTCTGCAACTCCGGGCATTTCAACGTGGAGATAGACATCCCCGCCCTGGAGAAGATGTCCCGCGGCAGGCGCCGTGTGCGCGAGAACGTGGAGGAGTTCCTGCTCCGGGACGGGCGCCGCATCTACCTCCTCGCCGACGGGAGGCTGGTGAACCTGGCGGCGGCGGAGGGGCATCCCGCCTCGGTGATGGACATGTCCTTCGCCAACCAAGCCCTGGTGGTGGAATACGTCAGGGAGAGCCACCCTTACCTGGAGAGGGTGGTCTACGACGTCCCCGAGGAGCTGGACCGCGAGATCGCCCGCCTCAAGCTGGCCTCCATGGGCATAGAGATCGATTCCCTCACCCGCGAGCAGGAGAAATACCTCTCCTCCTGGGAGATGGGCACCTGAAGACCCGCGCGCAATAGCACTATGCGTGCGGGCAGTCGCTCGCCTTGTTATGTTCACGCCATGCCCGCCGAGGGATGGCGGCCCACGTCGCTCGACGGCCTTGATCTTGAGAGACGGGGTAGTTCACCGCGATCTTCCTGGATGAGGTCGCCCGTGTTTGCAGGGAAACCCCATCCGCATGGCCACGTCTGAGAGATTGCGCAATATAACCGCGATCATGTTAATATAATCATTAAGTTGTTTGATGATTATATTTAATTGCATCCGGAAAGCGGGATTCCATTTTCAAGATGACGGACAAAATGGCTTCACGGAGGGGAGCGGGAGGAATGAGATCCTTTGAGGAAGGATTCATCTCAGGACAAGCTATAACCCAGGGACTCATCATGACCATCAGGACTATCGGAGAGTACAAGGGAAGGCATGCTCTGTACAAGTCGCAGGCTCCCCAGTTGCTGGAGACATTGCGGACGACTGCGATCGTCAACAGTGCCGAGGCATCAAACAGGATCGAGGGGATAACCGCACCCCTTAAGAGGATAGAGGAATTGGTGATAAGAAGGGATGAGCCCCGTAATCGATCGGAGCAGGAGATAGCGGGTTACAGGGATGCGCTGAGCACCATTCATGCAAACTGGCCAGACATGGATTTTAGCGCCGGCCTGGTTCTGCAGCTACATCGTGACCTGTTCAAGTATGTTCCCGGGCAGGGGGGCAGATGGAAGCAGGTCGATGACGAGATAGCGGAGACTCTGCCTACCGGGGAGAAGATAGTGAGGTTCAAGCCTGTTCCAGCTCATCTAACGGGTGAGGCCATGGTGCGGTTGCATGAGCGATTCAATAGTGCATGGGAGGCAGGCGAGGTAGAGCCTTTGCTCATCATCCCGGCTTACATCCTGGATTTCCTGTGCATCCGTCCCTTTCTTGACGGTAACGGCAGGATGGCCAGGCTCATAACCCTGCTACTTCTATATAAGGCGGGCTATGAGGTTGGCAGGTATATCAGCCTCGAGAAGGTGATAGATGAAAACCGCGAGGGCTATTATGATGCTCTGCGAGGCTCGGATCGGGGATGGCACGAAGGAAACCACTCCCTCCTTCCCTGGTGGGAGTTTTTCCTGGGAGTCATGCTAATAGGAGCCTATAGGGAATTAGAACGGCGCGTAGGCGTGGTTTCCACTAAACGCGGCCATAAACGAGAGATGATCCAGGATACCATTCGGCGATTGCCGGCGGAGTTCAGGGTATCCGATATCGAGAGAATATGTCCGGGAATAAGCAGGCCCACCATCAACAGGGTTCTTGCAATGCTCCGAGACAGAGGCGAGATCCGCTGCGTCAAGGCGGGTAGAGACGCGATATGGCGCAAGCTCTAGAGATCACCCGCTGGCCTTGCGGTGGTGACGAAACCTTTGCCGGATTGGGGGTGGCCGCGGCCCGCATTCTCAAGATTAGGTATCGGCCATGAAAACATTGCCGGGAAGGGGAACGCTGAAGAAATTTCGATCCAGTCGCAGGCGGATGAGACGGCCGAGAAGGAGCAAACGATCGACAGCGCAACTCATAGATCGAGGCGGAGGTGAAAAGTGAACGTCGAGAAGGGCGGGGATTTCAAGGCGGTGGACTGGCGTGACGGCAGGGTGGTCCTGCTCGACCAGACGCGGCTTCCCGCGGAGGAGGTCTATATGGAGATCTCCGATTGGCGGGAGGTGGCCGAGGCCATAAGGAAGATGCGCGTGAGGGGAGCTCCCGCCATCGGGATAGCCGCCGCCTACGGCATCGCCCTGGCGGCCCTGGCGCCCGGCGCGAGGCGGGAGGTGGAGGCGGCGTGCCGGGAGCTGGCCACGGCGAGGCCCACGGCGGTGAACCTGGCGTGGGCGGTGGAGCGCATGCGCCGGGTGGCGGTGGACGCGCCCGCGGAGGGGCTTGCGGCCGCCCTCCTCTCCGAGGCGCACGAGATCGCGGCGGAGCAGGACGCCGCCGACCGGGCCATAGGCGAATTCGGGGCGGAGCTGCTCCCCGGGGGATGCCGCGTCCTCACCCACTGCAACGCGGGTGGGCTCGCCACCTATTCCTACGGCACCGCCCTGGGAGTGATCAAGACCGCCTTCCGCCAGGGAAAGATCGCCCACGTGTGGGTGGACGAGACGCGGCCCCTCCTGCAGGGTGCTCGTCTCACCGCCTGGGAGCTCATGCGCGAGGGCATCCCCATGTCCCTCGTCTGTGACAACATGGCCGGGCACCTCATGTCCAGGGGGGAGGTGGACGCGGTGGTCACCGGGGCCGACCGGGTGGCGGCAAACGGAGACAGCGCGAACAAGATCGGCACCTACGCCCTGGCGGTGCTGGCGGAAAAGCACGGCCTGCCCTTCTATATCGCGGCGCCGCTCTCCACCCTGGACCCCGCCGCCGCCGACGGCGGGTCCATCCCTATCGAGGAGAGGGAGGAGGCGGAGGTCACCATCCTCGCCGGGACGGCCATCGCCCCCGCGGGGGTACGAGCCCGTAACTTCGCCTTCGACGTCACCCCGGCCGAGCTCATCACCGCCATCATCACCGAGAGGGGCGTGGCCAGGCCTCCCTACGGCAGGTCCCTGCGCGAGCTCCTGGACTGAAATCACCCCCCTCCTCTGCGATTGCGGCGCCCGCATGCCGCCTGGCCTGTGGGATTCCGGCGCACCTCCCGGAGGGAGCCGCGCCGGATGCCTGGGTTCGCATCAAGGCGGGGCATATCCGGCCGTGACCACGGCATGGGGAGAGGCGCCGTATCATGCCCCGCGTTGCGCGCCGGCTCCGCTTGGCGTAACTTATAATGCGACCGTTGCGGCGCGAGAAAGGCTTGAAGGCGATGAAGGCGATGATCCTCGCGGCGGGGCTGGGAACCCGCCTGCGTCCCCTCACGGAGGAGATATCCAAGCCCATGGTGCCCATCGTCAACCGTCCCGTGATGGAGCACATCGTCGAGCTGCTGGCGCGCCACGGCTTCCACGAGCTGTACGTGAACCTCCATTACCACCCCGAGGTGATCACCGGGCACTTCGGGGACGGCGCGAGATGGGGGCTCTCCATCACCTACTCCTACGAGGAGGAGCTGCTGGGGACCGCCGGGGGCGTCAAGAAGCTGGAGCGGGAACTGGGCGGCGAGAGGTTCCTGGTCATCAGCGGGGACGCCCTCACCGACCTCGACCTCACCGCGCTCATGGCCTTCCACGTCGGGCACGGGGCCCCGGCAACCATCGTGGTCACGCCGGTGGATGACCCCTCCAAGTACGGGGTGGTGATAATGGACGAGGGCGCCCGCATCGTGGCCTTCCAGGAGAAGCCCTCGCACGAGGAGGCGCGCAGCCATCTCGCCAACAGCGGCATATACGTGTTCGAGCCGGAGGTCCTGGAGATGATTCCCCAGGGGTTCTATGATTTCGGCTCGCAGCTCTTCCCGCGTTTCCTGGCGGAAGGCACGCCTTTCTACGGCTACAGGCACCGGGATTACTGGAACGACGTGGGGAGCCTGGAGGAGTACAAGGCGGGGAATTTCGACGCCCTCACCGGCAAGGTGAAGGTGAGGATACCGGGCGTTAGGATAGGGGACGACGTGTGGATAGGGGACGAGACGGTGATCGAGGAGGACGTGGTCATGGTCGGCCCCATCTGCATCGGCTCCCGTTGCCTGGTGAGGAAGGGCGCCAAGCTCTTCGGGCCCCTGGTGGTGGGGGACCGCACGGTCATCGACGAGGGCGCGGTTCTTTACCGCGGCATCAAGTGGGGGGACGGATACATAGGAAAGGACGCCCATCTCATGGATTCCATCGTGGGGTGGGAGGCGGAGATAGGGAGGGGGGCCTCTCTGCTCTCCGATACGGTGGTGGGACACCGCGTGGTCATCGGGGAGGGGAGCGTCATCCACCCCAGCGTGAGCATCATGCCGGGCTCGGTCATCGAGAAGAACCACCACTTCAAAGGCGACTGATGGGGTCAGCCCCGGACATGGGACATTTTGTATGTGCGGGGGTATGCGCGGGCGTATGCGTGCCAGGCCTGGACCTCGCTGCGCTCCGTCCAGGCACTGGACACCGTAGCGCCTGCGGCGCTATCGCTTTCGCGATGCAGTCTCTCGCGCGATAAAGGATGACGCCCAGCCGCACAGGCACTGGACACCGTAGCGCCTGCGGCGCTATCGCTTTCGCGATGCAGTCTCTCGCGCGATAAAGGATGACGCCCAGCCGCACAGGCACTGGACACCGTAGCGCCTCCGGCGCTATCGCATTCGCGATGCAGTCTCTCGCACGATAAAGGATAACACCCCGCCTAGCCAGGCGCTGGACACCGTAGCGCCTCCGGCGCTATCGCATTCGCGATGCAGTCTCTCGCACGATAAAGGATAACACCCCGCCTAGCCAGGCGCTGGACACCGTAGCGCCTCCGGCGCTATCGCTTACGCGATGCAGTCTCTCGCGCGATAAAGGATGACGCCCCGCCGCACAGGCACTGGACACCGTAGCGCCTGCGGCGCTATCGCTTACGCGATGCAGTCTCTCGCGCGATAAAGGATTACACCCCGCCGCACAGGCACCAGGCACCGTAGCGCCTGCGGCGCTATCGCTTCCGCGATGCAGTCTCTCGCGCGATAAAGGATTACACCCCGCCGCACAGGCACCAGGCACCGTAGCGCCTGCGGCGCTATCGCTTTCGCGATGCATTCCATCGGTCGGGAGACCATAAGAACCTTTCTAAAAACACAAAACACTCGATCGTAACGAACCGGTCGTTCCCGGGCCAGGGCAAGGATGGAATGATGAGGTTCTTCTCCTGCTCCCGCTCATGGCGCCGCTTTGCAGGAAACCCATCTCGCTATTGACATAACTTATAAAACATGATAAAAATAATAAACATGATAATATATATACTTAACGAGCTGCTCTTCCCGGTGAGATGCGCCGGATGCGGGAGGTGCCTGCGCAGGCCGATATGTCCCGAGTGCAACGCGGCCATGCCCATGGTAAGAGGGCACACCTGCTCGCGGTGCGGCAGGCCCACCATGTATGCGGTGAACGGCTGCCTGCAGTGCGGCACCGGCCTGAGATCGGTCGACCACACAGTGGCCATGGCGGTGTACGAGGAGCCGCTGCGTTCCGTCATCCACAAACTGAAATATGGCAACGGCTGGAGGCTTGCGGCTCCGCTGGGCGCCATGGCGGCGGCACGCCTCGCCCCGCACCTGGCCACGAGCCGGCCCGCCGTCACCTTCGTTCCCATGCACCGACGTAGGAGGATGGAGCGCGGTTACGACCATGCCGAGAAGCTGGCTGCAGGCGTGGCGCGCGCCCTGGGTCTGGAGGTGGTACGCCTGCTCGAGCGCTCCCGTCTTTCCCCCTCACAGGCCTCCCTGGGGTATGCGGAGAGGCGGAAGAATGTAAAGGGGGCGTTCAGGCTGAAGGCGGATGGCCAGCTGCCGGAGGAGGTGGTGGTGGTGGACGACGTGCTCACCACGGGCTCCACTCTGGCGGAGTGCGCGGACACGCTCAAGGCGGGAGGGGCACGAAGGGTGGTGGCGTGTGTGCTCGCCCGGGACCTCCTCGAGGTGGGATCGGTCCCGGAGGCGGTGTGACCACGACCTATCCCTCGCCCGTCGAAAAGCTCGAATGACGGGGATGGCAGAAATGGCCTCGCCGTATTTACCGTTAAAAAGCGGGCCCGCGGATGACGATAATAATAGCGGTTGAAGGAGGCGAGATATGCACACACAGGCAAGACGGGATGACGCCGAGCGCCATATCGCCGCCGGGGTCCATGCGCAGCGGGCAGAGCCCGCGTCGCCGTATCCGGCGCAGGTGGAGGTGTTGAGGGGCCTGCTGGAACCTCCCGAGGTGCGCGAGCATCTCGTCGCCTCCCTAAAGAGCGCCATCGACCACAACCGTTACCACATACCGGGGGAGCTGGTCGCCCAGAGCATGATGGAATGTATGGTTCCTTGCCTGCGAAACTGATGGACGCTTACGAGCCGTAGCCCCCCGGCGCCTGCGCCGGGGGGCTTTCGATCGCCGGGATGCTGGTCGCGAGTGCGGGCGGGCCATCCTGCGATGGACGCCGGGTGGCGGCGGCCGGAAGTACGGCGCCGGAGCGGAGACATCGAGCTCGGCGCGCAAGGCGGTTCTACGGGTCCACCATCCCCGGGCCATGGACCGCCCGCGGCGCCCGTCGGCGGCGAAGCCGGGATCCCACGAGGAGAGGGAGCCGTCCCCGCTGCGGAACCGCCCGCGGCGCACGCCGGGGACGGCCCTTAAGCCGCCCGGCCCGATCCCGCGGTAAGCGCTGCCGCCGCGGCGCACGCCGGGAGCGACCGCATGCGAGCCACGCTATATGTGAAGCCCATTTACCGTCCGCGGTCCCCGCCGGCAGCGGCCGCTTCCACCGTGGCGTATAATGGAACCGGAAGGCTTCGGCCCGGGTCTGTGGTTGAAAGTCGATGCCAGCCGCAGGCGAAACGACCCACGTAAGCCAACTCTTGGTTGGTGAGCATGGTGCGGCTTAGGGGTAAGTCCTGCCCGGCACAAAGCCGGAGAAGCGTAGTAGTGGAGGGCCAGGGTTCTTTCCGGAGAAGAGCCCGCCCTCTGCGAGCCGTTCAGCAGGCGAGTGTGGGGGCAAAGACCAGGTCAGCCGGGTTCCGAGGCCTTCCTCGTGCCCGCATGCATGTTGGCATCGGACCGATGGTATGCTAGGCTATTGCGAGTCGATGCACGGAAGCCGGGTCGCGGTCCGGGTGTGGACCGGCCCCATGAACAGGTCTCGATGATGGCCCATACCGACACCAGCCTGGTATGGGTTTTTTCGCTGAGAGGAAGGGAGCGAGGAACATGCAGATGATCGTCAAGGGGAAGAACCTGGAGGTCACCGACGCCCTGCGCGCGTACGCGCAGGAGAAGGTGGGCAAGGTGGAGAAATACCTCGATCGCATCACCAAGACCGAGATCGAGATGAGCGTGGAGAAGAACCCCAAGATCCCCGACAACCAGGTGGTGGAGGTCACCATCTTCTCCAGCGGCCCCGTGATCAGGGCAAAGGAGTCCGCCACCGACATGTACCAGGCCATCGACCTGGTGGCGGGCAAGCTCGAGCGCCAGGCGCGCAAGGTGAAGAAGAAGCTCATAGACCGCTCCCACCACGCGAAGAACCCCCTGAAGGAGATGGCGGTGGAAGAGGAGGAAGAGCCCGAGCCGGTGATCGTGAAGACCAAGAGCTTCCCGCTCAAGCCCATGACCCCCGAGGAGGCCTGCCTCCAGATGGACCTGGTGGGCCACGATTTCTTCGTCTTCGTCAACGCCGAGACGGAGGAGACCAACGTGGTTTATCGAAGAAAGGATGGGAACTACGGCCTGATCGAGCCGGGAGGTTGATATGCGCAAGCTCCTGGACATGGCGCGCCAGGTGCTGGATTACGTCATCAGGCGGGGCGCCACCATGCGCCCTTGAGAGACGGGACGGGTGAGGTCGCTCTCATGGACATAAGGGTCAAGGCGCTGGCGTCGGCTGGCCTATCGGGCTGCCTCGCGGTCATCCTCTACCTCGCCCTGGCGAGGGACATGCCCGTGTTCTGGTTCTCGGTGGTGCTGCTCGGAGCCCTCATGGTGGTGTGCGAGACCATGGGGGAGAAGATGTCCTCGGGAGGGCGTTCCACCTACGGCATCATGGTCATCTTCGCCGCGGTGGCCTCCCTGAACACGCCCTCGGCCATGATCGTCGCCCTGTGCGGGGCCTTTCACCTGCGCATGTTCGAGCGCAGGCAGGACCCCTGGGAGCTGGCGGCCACCGGCTCCATCTATTCCCTCTGCGCCTGGGCCTCCTCGGCCGTATATCATGCCCTGGGCGGCGCCTCGCGTGCCTTCACCCTCTCCGGAGCCATGCGCTCCCTGCTCCCGCTCCTGGTGGCGGCGGGGGTCTTCTGGGCACTGAACGCCCTGGCGGTGGCGGCGGTGCTGCGCTGGCGCGACGGCGTCGAGCCCGCTCGCTTCCTGCTCAACGACGCTCTGCGGCTGCTCCCCAACCATCTCCTCTACGCCCTCGTGGGCCTGGGCATGGGGGTCATCTACGCCCAGAACGCCTTTCACGTCGCCCTGGACCTGGAGAACAGGCCTCTACTGGACGCGGCGGGAAACCAGGTCATCCTGGGCTCGGCGGCGGAGGCCCTGCGAGGCCTCTTCGCGCTCCTGGCCTTCACGGCCATCCTCGGGGTGGCCTGGTACTTCAGCGGCAAGAACATCGCGCTGCTGGAATCCTACGACCGCAGCATGGAGGCCCTGGTCACCCACATGGAGAGGCGCGAGCCCTACCTGGACGGCCACGCGGTGCGGGTCGCGGAGCACGCGGCGCGCATCGCCTCTCACATGCGCCTGCCCGTCTATGAGGTGAACCGACTGCGCCACGCCGCCCTCCTCCACGACCTGGGGAGGCCGGTCATACCGCGCGGGATACTGCTGCAAAGGGCCCCGCTGAGCGGCGAGGAGTTCGAGCGCGTCAGGGCGCATCCCCTGGAGGGCGCCGCCAGGCTGGAGGAGGTCTCCTATCTCTCGGACATGGCCGAGGCGGTAAGGCACCACCACGAATACTACGACGGCGGCGGCTACGTGGACGGCCTGAAGGGAGAGACCATACCCCTTTCCGCGCGCATACTGGCGGTGGCCGACGCCTACGACGCCATGGTCCATCCCCGGCCCTGGAGGGATGCCAAGAGCCACGAGGCAGCCCTGGCCGAGCTGCGCGAGAACGCCGGGCGCCAGTTCGACCCCGAGATAGTGGAGCATTTCATCGCCTCCCTGCAGGCGGAGGAGGGCCGGGCAGTGAGAAGAGGTGAGGAGCAGGCGGCGGTCGCGGAGAAGGGAGGGGCGGCGGAGGCCGCTCCCGGGGAGCCCGCGGTCGTGCCCGGCCGGGAACGCTCGCGGAGGAGGGCCAGGCGGCGCGAGGAGATCCTGCGGGAGCGCAGGGAAGCCCGGGAGCGCCTGGAGCGGGAGGCCATGCTCCGGCTGCAGGAAGAGAGAGGCGAGGCGGCTCCGCGTGAAGGGGCCGCGGGCGAGGATGAGCCCGGAGACGCTCCGGGAGGTGAGGAGCGATGAACGAGAGGAGCCTTAAGGCCCTGCGCTTTCTCTCCGCCCTGCTCTTCCTGGCGGTGATCGTGGCGTGCGCTCCCTTCGTGAAGTGGGGGGACATCGACCCGGCGCGGACCTTCGGGCTCGCCGCCGTGCTGGCCTTTTTCGAGGCCTGGAGGATCCAGTTCCCCTGGGGGAGGCCGCTGCGCCTGGGCATGGCGGCCATCCTGTGCATCATCGCCATAAGGCCGCTCCCGGAGGCGGTGTTCATATTCCTCCTGGGCAGCATGGTGGGGCGGGCCTTCTCCCGCCTGCAGCGCGAGGGAGAGGGCGACTTCCTGCACATCGTCCAGCGCACCTACATCGTGGCCTTTGCGGGGCTGGTCTATCGCCTGGTGGCCTTCGCGGGATGGGAGATGAGCTGGAATCCCTACCCCGCCTATTTCGGCAACTTGCCCGACGGCAGCATCTATCTCACCTATTTCAACCCCGTGGTACTTCACCGCGCCCTGGTCTTCCCCGCGGCCTTCCTGGCCATGGCGCTGGTCTTCTATCTCGGGGAGGTGATCACCTCCTCGGTGGAGGCGGGGATCCTGCTGGTGGGCAACTGGCGCGTGATCCTGCCCCAGCACATGCGC
The DNA here is from genome assembly GCA_014360645.1 of Actinomycetota bacterium. Lineage (NCBI taxonomy): Bacteria > Bacillati > Actinomycetota > Actinomycetota bacterium. The sequence continues at coordinate 261,065 of JACIXD010000001.1, forward strand.
CAGACCTTCCCCGCCTACCTCGCCATCACCGGCGCGGGAGCGCTGACCGCCCTCTATTTTCCACGCCTGCCGTGGTTCAACTTCCTCGTCTTCCTGGTGCCGCTGCTCCTGGTGCGCATGGAGTCCAACCGCGACAAGGAGCTGGACGAGCGCTACTTCCAGACCATGCGCATCATCGGAGACGCCTTCGACCTGGCGCGCGGCATGCCGGGGCATTCGGGGAGGGTCAGCAACCTGGCGGCGGAGGTGGCGCGGGAGATGGGCGTCTCCGCCGAGGAGACGCGCAACATCCGCTACGCCGCCGCCCTGCACGACATCGGGCGCGTAGAGTTCGAGGGCGACGAGGAGGCGCAAGGGCATGCCGAGAGGGGAGCCGAGGTGCTGGAGGAGGTGCCGCGGCTGCGCCCCATCGCCCACATCGTGCGTCATTCCCATCCCTCCCCAGAGGAGGAAGGCGGGGCGTCGAGGATACCGGTGGGCGCGAAGATCATCGGGGCGGTGAGCGATTTCGACGTCCTCACCTACCATCCCGAGCGCAAGATGTCGCAGCGGGAGGCCCTGGAGGAGATGGGGCTCGAGCGGGGCAAACGCTATGATTCCATGGTCCTCCGCACCCTCACCCAGGTCCTGGAGGCCCAGGCGAGGGCGCGCCGGCGCCCGGAGCGTGAGATCAGACAGCGGGCCAAGGTGCTGGAGGAGGAGGAGCTCAAGGAAAGCCTGGAGGAGATCTTCCGCGAGGAAGAGTAGGAGGGCTCTTCGCCGGCCGGCGTTCCCCTGCCCGCGCCTCGGTCGTTACCCGCACCGTCTTTCCCGCGGGCGGCACCACCGCCCGGCGGGAAGAACCCCGAGAACTCCTCTCCCGTCAAAAGGGTCGCCTGCGCCGCGGGGAGGGCGGGAGGAAGGCGGAGTCGGTTCCCTGCGTCGCCGGCATCGCATCACCACCCCGCCGCGGAGGATGGGCGCGGCGCTCGCCGGGCGAGCGCCCGCAAGGTCCCGCATGTGGCTCGCGGCGGGAGAGGGCCGGGGGCACGATCCCGTGCCCCGTTTCCGGCGGCAGTAGGAGACGGTGCGCCGCGAGGGTGACACGGCGTCCCGCGATGTTGAAAGGCACGCCGTATCCGTGGCATGGTAAGGATGCGGTGAAAGATGGTTCTCGCGCGCGGTCGAGGCGCGGCGGAGGAGTGAGGACAAAGGAGCGAGCGATGCGCAATCCCCTCGGAAAAGTCCTGCGCATGGGGGAGAAAAAGCGCCTGGAGCAGCTCTCGGCCTTGGTGGCGGAGGTCAACGCCCGGGAGCCGGAGATGCAGCGCCTCTCCGACGCCGAGCTGGGCGCCCTCACCGGCGACCTCAAGGCCAGGCTGGAAAGGGGCGCGAGCCTGGACGAGCTCCTCCCCGAGGCCTTCGCGGCGGTGCGGGAGGCCGCGGTGCGCACCCTGGGGCAGCGGCACTTCGACGTGCAGGTCATGGGCGGGATCGTGCTCCACCAGGGAAAGATCGCCGAGATGAAGACGGGCGAGGGCAAGACCCTGGTGGCCACCCTCCCCGTCTATCTAAACGCCCTCGAGGGCAAGGGCGTGCACGTGGTTACGGTCAACGACTACCTGGCGCGGCGCGACAGCGAGTGGATGGGGGCCATCTACCGTTTCCTGGGCCTTTCCGTAGGCCTCATCCAGGCCCAGATGCCCAGGGAGGAGAGGTATCGCGCCTACCGGGCGGACGTCACCTACGGCACCAACAACGAGTTCGGCTTCGACTACCTGCGGGACAACCTGGAGATAAGCCGCGAACGCCGGGTGCAGAGGGGGCACCATTATGCCATCGTGGACGAGGTGGACTCCATCCTCATCGACGAGGCCAGGACGCCCCTGATCATCTCGGGCGCGGCCGAGGAATCGGCCAGGCTCTACCGCCAGTTCGCCCAGGTAGCCCCGAGGCTCAAAGCGGGTGAGGACTACGAGGTGGAGGAGAAGACCCGCACCGTCTCCATCACCGAGGAGGGCATCCATAAGGTGGAGACCATGCTGGGCCTGGACAACCTCTACGACCACCTCAACACCCCCCTGGTACACCACCTCCAGAACGCCCTCAAGGCCAAGGAGCTCTACCGGCGCGACGTGGACTACGTGGTCAGCGACGGCCAGGTGATCATCGTGGACGAGTTCACGGGCCGCCTCATGCCCGGCCGGCGCTGGAGCGACGGCTTGCACCAGGCGGTGGAGGCCAAGGAGGGTTTGCGGGTGCGCCAGGAGAACCAGACCCTGGCCACCATCACCCTGCAGAACTATTTCCGTATGTACGAGAAGCTGGCGGGCATGACGGGGACGGCGGCCACCGAGGCGGGCGAGTTCGAGGAGATATACGGCCTGGAGGTGGTGGTCATCCCCACCAACCTGCCCATGATCAGGACGGACCACAACGACGTCATCTACAAGACGGAGGAGGCCAAGTTCCGCGCCGTGGTGGAGGATATCGTCTCCTGTCACGAACGCGGCCAGCCCGTGCTGGTGGGGACCATCTCCATCGAGAAATCGGAACGCCTCTCGGCCATGCTCAAGAAGCGCGGCATACCCCACAAGGTCCTGAACGCCAAGCACCACGCGCGGGAGGCGGAGATCGTGGCCCAGGCGGGACGTCTGGGGGCGGTGACCATAGCCACCAACATGGCCGGGCGGGGCACGGACATCATGCTGGGCGGCAACCCGGAGATGCTGGCCCGCCGGAAGCTCGCGGGCAGGGGGGAGGTCAGCGAGGAGGAGTACAGCGCGGTGCTCGAGGAGACGCGCAGGGAGTGCGAGGAGGAGAAGAAGAAGGTTATCGAGCTCGGGGGACTCTACGTCCTGGGCACCGAGCGCCACGAGGCCCGCCGCATCGACAACCAGCTCAGGGGCCGCTCCGGGCGCCAGGGAGACCCGGGGATGTCGCGCTTCTACCTCTCCCTTGAGGACGACCTCATGCGCGTCTTCGCCTCCAGCACCGTGGCCTCCCTCATGGACCGGCTGCGCCTTCCCGAGGACGTCCCCATCGAGAACAAGATGGTGACCCGGGCCATCGAGACGGCGCAGAAGAACGTGGAGGCCAACAACTTCGAGGTGCGCAAGAACCTCCTCAAGTACGACGACGTGATGAACACCCAGCGCGAGGTCATCTACGGCGAGCGGGACCGCATCCTCGAGGGAGAGGACCTCCACGCGCGGCTCGAGGAGATGATCCCCGAGGTCATCGAGGCGGCGCTGGAGCGTCACCTGGACCGGGACGAGTACCCGGAGAACTGGGACCTGGAAGGCCTCTTCCGCCACCTGAAGACCCTCTACCCCGTCACCTTCGGCCCCGGGGACATCGACCTGAAGGCCCTGACCTACGAGGGGCTGCGCGACGCGCTGGTGGAGGACGCCATGGAGGTTTATCGGGGACGGGAGGAGGAGTTCGCCTCCACGGGGCGCGACATCCGGGACATCGAGCGCGTGGTGATGCTGCGGGTGATCGACAACCGCTGGCGGGACCACCTCTATGACATGGACCACCTGCGCGACAGCGTGGGGCTGCGCTCCTTCGCGGGGCGCGACCCCCTGGTGGAATACCAGAACGAGGCCTTCGCCTCCTTCCAGGAGCTCATCGCGAGCATCCAGGAGGAGTTCCTGCGCTACATGTTCCACATCCAGGTGGTGAAGGCGGAGGAGCGCCCTTCCCTGCGCGTGGTGGAGGGGAGCGGCGGCGAGGGCGGAAGGAAGAAGCCGGAGGCGGCGCGCTCCCAGAAGGTGGGCAGGAACGCCCCCTGTCCCTGCGGGAGCGGAAAGAAGTACAAGTTCTGCTGCGGGTCGTGACGGCCGGCGGCTGACGAAAGGGAGGACGGAGGACCGGGGGACCCGGGGATAGGACAAGGAGGGCCAGTTGCTGAGCGACTACCGAGGAGAGCTCGTGGAGATAGCCGCAAGGCTGGAGAAGATTAAGGAGTATCTTTGACATAGAGGGCAAGCGGGCGCGGGCGGCGGAGCTGGAGACGCAGGCCTCCCGTCCCGACCTCTGGGAAGACCAGGAGAACGCCAGGAGCATCCTGGCGGAGCTCGCGTCCTGCAGGGACACCGTGGAGAACTGGGAGAGGCTGGATTCCCAGCAGCGGGAGCTGGCGGAGCTCGTGGAGCTGGCCCAGGAGGAGGAGGACCTCAGCCTTCTGGAGGAGATCGCGGCGGGGGTGGGAGGTCTGCGGCGCGAGGTGGACCGCCTGGAGGAGAAGAGCCTGCTCTCGGGGGAGTTCGACGCCAGGGACGCCATCGCCAGCATCCACCCGGGTGCCGGGGGTCTGGAGTCCCAGGACTGGGCGGAGATGTTGCTGCGCATGTACCTGCGCTGGGCGGAGTCGCGCGGCTTCAAGGTGGATCTCAACGATGTGCAGGAGGGAGAGGGCGGGGGCATAAAGAGCGCCACCTTCACCGTGCACGGGCCGTACGCCTACGGCCTGCTCCTCCCCGAAAAGGGCGTGCACCGCCTGGTGCGCATCTCCCCCTTCGACGCCTCCAGCCGCCGTCACACCTCCTTCGCCTCCCTGGACGTCATCCCCATGCTGGAGGACGAGGGAGAGATCGAGATCGACCCCAGGGACCTGCGCATCGATACCTACCGCTCCAGCGGCGCGGGGGGGCAGCACGTGAACGTCACCGATTCCGCGGTGCGCATAACCCATCTACCCACCGGCATCGTGGTCTCCTGCCAGAACGAGCGCTCCCAGATCTCCAACCGCCAGACGGCCATGCGCATCCTGCGGGCGAGACTGGCGGACCTGGCCCGCAGGGAGAGGGAGAGGGAGATGGCCAAACTCAGGGGCGAGAAGATGGAGATAGGCTTCGGGAGCCAGATCCGCTCTTACGTGCTCCATCCCTACCGCATGGCCAAGGACCACCGCACCGGGCTGGAGGTGGGCAACGTGGACGCGGTGCTCGACGGCGACCTGGACGAGTTCATCGACGCCTACCTGCGCCTGAAGGCCTCCTCGTAAGGGGGCCGGGTCATCCCTCTCGAGGTCACGTCGCATTCATGCATGTATTGGTAATAACTGGTTGACGCTCAAGATTCGAGACCGGGACCCATTCAAGGTATAATACCGCGGGAGAGAGGCCGGCCGGAGGAAAGGAAGATAAGTGGCCGCGGCGAGAGAATATGAGATAAGGGTCGATCCCCACGTGCACTCCATATCCAGCGGCCATGCCTACTCCACCATCGAGGAGTGCGCCCGTGCGGCGGCGGAGAAGTGCTTGGAGGCCTTCGCCGTGGCCGACCACGGACCCGCCATCCCGGGCTCCGGCAACCTGTACCATTTCTGGAACCTCAAGGTCGTCCCCAGGCGCTGGCACGGCGTGCTGGTGCTGCGCTCGGTGGAGGCGAATATCCTGGACGTGGAGGGAAACCTGGACCTGCCCGACAAGGTGCTGGCGAGCCTGGACCTGGTGCAGGCGGGGCTGCACCCCTACACCGGGTACCGGGGAGAGGGGGTGGAGGACAACACCGCCGCCTTGCTGGCGGCCATCGCCCATCCCCTGGTGGACGTGATCGTGCATCCCGACAACCCCAACTACCCCGTGGACATGGAGCGGGTGGTGGAGGCGGCGGCAAGGGCGGGAAAAGCCCTGGAGGTGAACAACAGCTCCTTCGTCTATACCCGGGAGGGCAGCGGGGACAACTGCCGCCTCCTGGCGCGGCTGGCCGCGGAACGCGGGTGTTACCTCTCCGTGGGGAGCGACGCCCACGTGGCCACCTTTGCAGGAGAATTCTCGCACGCGGTCGAAATATTGCGGGAAGCAGACGTGGATCCGCGCAGCGTGGTAAACTGCTCCCTCGAGAGCCTGAAGGGGTTCCTGTCCGTACGGGGAAAGAGCCTCGTCCTGGATTGAGGGAGAGGAGGAGGGGGAGGAAGGAAGGAGCATGCTCATACCCATGCGCAGGCCGGAAGGAGCGGTGGCGAGGGAAGTGGAAGAGCAGGAGCTCAGGGAGTATCTGGAAAATATAGCCAGAGAGGTGCGGTGGGACATCGTGCGCATGATCGGACTGGCGGGAAGCGGGCACCCCGGCGGCTCCCTCTCCTGCGCGGACATCCTGGTGTGCCTCTATTTCCACAAGATGAACCACGACCCCAGGCGTCCCGACTGGCGTCACCGCGACCGCTTCGTGCTCTCCAAGGGCCACGCCGCACCAGCCCTCTACGCGGTGCTGGCCCGCAGCGGATATTTCGACCGCGAGGAGCTCTGGAAACTGCGCCGCCTAGGCGCCATGCTCCAGGGCCACCCCGACCGCCTCAAGACCCCGGGGGTGGAGATCTCCACCGGGTCGCTGGGCCAGGGGCTCTCGGCGGCGGTGGGCATGGCCTTGGGCCTGCGCATGGAGGGAAACCCGGCCCGCGTCTACGCCCTCATCGGGGACGGCGAGAGCCAGGAGGGGGGCATATGGGAGGCGGCCATGCTGGCGGGCCACCAGCGCCTGCGCAACCTCACGGCCATCCTGGACCACAACGGCCTGCAGATCGACGGCCGGTGTTGCGAGGTGGTCGACCTGGGGGACATCGCCGCCAGATGGCAGGCCTTCGGATGGGAGGTCCTCGAGGTGGACGGCCACGACGTGTTGGAGATATGTGCCGCCCTGGACCGGGCGGAGGGGTTCGACCGCCCGGGCATGATCATCGCCCACACCGTGAAGGGAAAGGGCGTGTCCTTCATGGAGAACAACGTGGATTTCCACGGCAAGGCGCCCACCCCCGAGGAGATGGAGAAGGCCTTGAAGGAGATCGAGGGCTCTTGACGGCGCAGCAGGAGACCAGGAGCACCCGGGACGGATACGCCGCGGCCCTTCTGGAGCTGGGGGAGAAGGATGAGCGCATCGTGGTCCTCGACGCGGACCTCGCCAAGTCCACCCAGACCGAGAAGTTCAAGCAGCGCTTCCCCGAGCGTTTCGTGGACTGTGGGGTGGCGGAACAGAACCTCATGGCCACGGCGGCGGGCTTGGCGGCAACGGGAAAGATAGTCTTCGCCTCCACCTTCGCCGTCTTCGCCACCGGCCGCGCATATGACCAGGTGCGCAACTCCATCGCCTACTCCAACCTGGACGTGAAGATCTGCGCCAGCCACGGCGGCATCACGGTGGGGGAGGATGGCTCCTCGCACCAGGCCCTGGAGGATATCACCCTCATGCGGGCCATCCCGCGTATGAGGGTGGTGGTGCCCGCGGATTACTACGAGACCCGCGAGGCGGTGAAGGCCGTGGCCTACATCGGAGGCCCGGTCTACGTGCGTCTGGGGCGCCCCAAGGTGCCGGTGATCTTCGGCGACGATTACCGCTTCGAGTTCGGGAAAGCGCGGCTCATGCGCGAGGGGAAGGACGTGACCGTGATCGCCTGTGGCTACATGCTCCACCAGGCCCTGGACGCCGCGGAGGTGCTGGCGCGGGAGGGGATCGAGGCCGAGGTGCTGAACTTGCACACCGTGAAGCCCTTGGACCGCGAGGGCATTCTGGACTCGGTCTCGCGCACCGGCAGGGTGGTGACCTGCGAGGAGCACACCGTCCTGGGAGGTGTGGGGGGTGCCGTCGCCGAACTCCTGGTGGAGGAGATGCCCGTGCCCGTGCGCATGATAGGCATCCGGGACAGCTTCGGCACCTCGGGGTCCGCCGAGGAGCTGGTGGAACATTTCGGCCTGGACGCCCGTCACATCGCCGAAGTGGTGCGGAGCTTCCTGGCGGGAAGGAAGGACGTGGCGCCGCGCGCTCGAACGAGGGGAGATGATGGAACGTGATCCGCATGCGGAGGGTCACCAAGATATACAAGGGCAACATCTACGCCCTGGAGGATATAACCCTGGACATCGAGAAGGGGGAGTTCGCCTTCCTGGTCGGGCCCTCGGGCTCGGGGAAGAGCACCTTCATCAAGCTGCTCATCAAGGAGGAGGAGCCCACCAGCGGGCAGATATACATCGCCGACACCAACATCGGCCAGCTGCGCAAGTGGAAGGTGCCTTACCTGCGGCGCAAGATCGGGTGCGTGTTCCAGGATTTCAAGCTCCTGCCACACAAGACCGTCTATCAGAACGTGGCCTACGCCATGGAGGTGACGGGAAAGTCGCGCCGGCTGGCGGAACAGCAGGTGCCGGAGGTGCTGAAACTGGTGGGCCTGGGGCACAAGCTGGACGCCTTCCCGGACGAGCTCTCCGGCGGCGAGCAGCAGCGCGTGGCCATCGCCCGCGCCTTCATCAACCGGCCCCCCATCCTGCTGGCCGACGAGCCCACGGGGAACGTGGACCCCTCCCTGGCGGAGGGCATCGTGCGCCTGCTGGAGAGGATAAACGAGGCGGGCACCACGGTGATCGTGGCCACCCACGACAAGACCATCGTCAACACCTTCAGAAAGCGGGTGATCGCGCTGGAGAACGGGCGCATCATCAGGGACCAGGACAGGGGCGTGTACGGCTATGAATAAGATCGCCTACTTCGCCTCCGAGACCTGGGCCTCACTGAGCAAGAACCTCATCCTCGCCGTGGCCGCCATCGCCGTGGTGGCGGTCTCCCTGGGCATCCTGGGCATGGTGGTCATGGGCTGGAACATGTTCAGCAACATGATCAAGAACGCGGAGCGCAAAGTGGGCGAGGTGGACATCTACCTCTCCGACCTCACCACCGAGGAGGAGCGCGCCGCCATCGAGGCCTTCCTGGTGAGCATCCCGGAGGTCGATCCCACGAAGGTGGTGTACAAGACCAAGGACCAGGCCTTGGAGGAGTTCAAGGAGAGGTTCAAGGACCAGCCCGAGCTGTGGGAATACATCGACGAGAACCCCCTGCCCAATTCCTACGAGCTCATGACCAAGGACCCCAAGGACGTGGGGCTGGTGGTGGGGAGGATAAACAACGAGGCTCCCTTCCGCGACCGCATCGAGGACGTGAAGTCGGCGAGCTCAGCCATCGAGAAGCTGGAGAACATCTTCGACAAGTTCCGCCAGATCGGCATCGTAGGCGTCATCGCGCTCTCCGTCGTCGCCGTGCTCCTGGTCTCGGTGACCATCCAGGTGGCCATCTTCGCGCGGCGCAGGGAGATCGGGATCATGAAGCTGGTGGGGGCCACCAACTGGTTCATCCGCTGGCCTTTCGTGCTGGAGGGGGTCTCGGAAGGCCTGGTGGGCTCGGCGGTGGCCATCCTGGTCGCCCTGGCGGTGAAGGTGTGGATCCTGGACAAGCTCATCGAGAACCTGCAGTTCCTCCGCCTCTCCCTGTCTCCGGGCCTGCTGGCGGTACTCTTCCCGCTCATGGTCCTGGGCGGCGTGGTCATCGGGGCGCTGGGAAGCGCCTACGCTCTGGGGCGTTTCCTGGAGGTGTGATCGCGCGGCGGGGGCGGCGGGAGCTCGAGCGCAAAAGGAAAGGCCGGCGATGGAGAGGCAAGAGCTGCAGGGTCCCCATGACGGCGAGAGGCGGCGCCGCGACCGCCTCATAATCATCCTCTCCCTCGTCCTTTCCCTTCTCCTGGTGGGCTCCTGCTTCGCGGTGCCCTATCTCCTCACCAGGGAAAAGCCCTCCGGCTCGAGCCGCACCGGGGATGGAGGCTCCTCTGTCCCGGAGGGCTCCGGAGGGGGCGGGGGCGATAAGGAGCTGGAAGGGGTCCTGCTGGAAAGCGACGCCTACGGGCGCGCTCGGGAGATAGTCGAGGCAAACTACGTGGACGAGGTGGACCCCGACCTCCTGTTGCGCTCGGCGGCCCGGGGCATACGCCGCCTCTTCAAGGCCGGGGCGGATGCTGGAGCCCTGGTGGAGCGGGGGATAACCGCCATGATCGATTCCCTGGACGACCCCTTTTCCGCGTTCATGAGCGCCGAGGACCTGGCCATGCTGGACACCCAGCTCTCGGGGCGCCTATCCGGCGTGGGGGTCGCCCTGGAGAAGGTGAAGAACGAGGTGCGGGTGACGCGGGTCCTCGAGGGGACCCCCGCCCAGGAGGCCGGCCTCCAGGAGGGGGACATCATCAAGGAGGTGGACGGCAGGGCCACCGGGGACATGGAACTGGAGGCGGTGGTCTTCCTCATCCGCGGCCCCGAGGGCACCACGGTGCGCCTGGGAGTGGCCAGGCCTCCTTCCCTGGAGATGACCTATTACGACATCGTGCGCAGGGAGATAGAGATACCGGTGGTCAAGAGCGAGATCAGGGAGGGGGAGGTGGGATACCTGCGCCTCACGGACTGGACGGAGGACGCGCAGGAAAAGATCTCCCGGGCCCTCTCGGAGCTGGCGTCGAAGGGGGCCAGCTCCCTGGTCATCGACCTGCGCTCCAATCCCGGCGGCTACATGGAGCCCGCCATAAGAGCGGCGGACATGTTCCTGCGCGACGGGGTCATCGTCTCCTCCCGGGGAAGGGTGGGGGGAGCCACGCGCGATTACCGCGCTGACGGCGAGGTGGAATGGGACCTCCCGGTGGTGGTGCTCATTAACCGTGGCACCGCCAGCTCCTCGGAGATCTTCGCCGCCGCCCTGCGCGAGAACGAGCGCTGCGTGCTGGTGGGGGAGACCACCTTCGGGAAGGGCTCCATCCAGAAGATCTTCCGCCAGGAGGACGGCACCGGCCTGCGCCTCACCATCGCCCGCTACTACACCCCCAGCGGCGCGAGCATCGACGACGAGGGCATCGCCCCGGATATCAGGGTGACGAACCCGGTGGTCGGCGATGAGGACACCCAGCTCCAACGCGCCCTCGAGGAGGCTGCGGCGAGGCGGCCGTGAAAGAGATAAAGCCCTCTTGCGAGGGCGTTATCGAAGTTGGTGGAGGCGGGGGGAGTCGAACCCCCGTCCAGAAATCCGGCCGGGTGGGCTCTACGAGCGTATCCGCCGCGAGGTTTTTCGCCACCGGGTCGCCCGGCGGAGGGCTAGCCGGCGGCTATCCCGTCAGGGTTTTCCCTCGGCCCTTACGGGAGTGGGGCCTCGGTGAGCCCGCTGCATGACGCCCCTTCCCCGGTCGCGGGCCTCCCGGGGAGGGACGGGCCGCTTAAGCGGCCAGGGCCAACTCGCTGTCGGCGTCTGTTGGTTTTCCCGCTTGTTGACGAGGCTCGGGTCCCCGGCTCGCTCCCGCGCCGGCCGCCGATCCCTGTCGAAGCCGTTTCGCCCCCAGGTTTTCAATGAGCTATACGATCCATCGACTCTATTGTAACCCCTATGGCAACTCCCGTGGGCGATCCTGCCGGGAGGCGGACGGGAACCGGGCGGCTTGCGCCGGCCGCTGACTCGAGACGGCGAGTCCTGGCGAGGGCGGGGATATTCGCCGCAGGCCCGGCGGAAGGCGGGGGCCGCACGAAGCCGGAAAGCGGCGCGGCATGCCGTGAGGCTGCGACCCCGGGCGATCCCGAAGGTGGACAGGCCGCCGCGGAGCCGCGCCGGAAGCGCGGGCAGGCCCGCAGGTCCGCCTCATTCCCGGCCGCGACCGCCCCGGCCGGCCTCCTTGAGGGTTCGCTCGAGGTCCCGGCGCGCCTCCCGCTCCATGATGTCCCGGCGGCGGTCGGCCTTGGCCTTGCCCCGCGCCAGCCCCAGCTCCACCTTGATCCTGCCCCTCTCGTTGAGGTAAAGCCTCAAGGGGATGAGGGTGTACCCTTTCTCGTTCACCTTGCCCTCCAGCCTGCGCAGCTCTTCTCGATGCATCAACACCTTGCGCGGCCGCAGGGGCTCGTGGTTGAAGGCACCGCCGTGGCTGTAGGGGGCGACGTGCATGTTCTCCAGGAAGAGCTCCCCGCCGCTAATCCTGGCGAAGCTGTCGCGCAGGTTGGCCCTCCCCTCGCGAATGGACTTCACCTCCGAGCCCAGGAGGGACAGGCCGCCCTCGAACCTCTCCTCTATGTGGTAATCGTGCCTGGCCTTGCGGTTCTCGGCCAGGGTCCTCACGCTTCCCATCGCCGTTCCTTTCCTCCGCCTCCGGCGAAGAGCGCTCGCGACGCTCCCCGTTCGCCGTGGTTAGCCATAATAATACACCTCGGCGGGCACAACTCGGCGGGATGCCGTATCGTCTCGGCAGGAACGGCAGGCTGCGGAAGGCGCGGCGTGATATATTGTCGGGGATGAGGCGTTCGGCGGGGCGGAGAAGAAGGCGAGCATCCCGGAGGAGGGAGGCATCTGCTGGTCAGGCTATCGAAAGGCCTCTACCGTGTGAGGGGGTCTTTCGGCTCCAATATCTACCTGTTGGCCGGCGAGGGGCTGGTCCTGGTGGACGGCGGGTTCCCCATGGACCTTGCGGCCCTGCTGCTCGCCCTGAGGTCACTGGGCGCGGGGCCCGGCGACGTGGACCTGGTCATCGCGACCCATTACCACGGCGACCACACCGGCACCATGGCCCGACTGCAGAAGGCGGGAGCGGAGGTGGCCATGCACCCCGAGGACGCGTCCTACGCGGCGGGCGAACGCCCCCAGGAGACCTGCGAGGTGGCCCTGCACAAGCTGCTCTTCTACACCGCGTTGTGGCCGCTCTTCCGCTACCGCCACTTCCGTCCCGACCGCTTTCTGCGGGATGGGGACCGCCTGGACCTCCTGGGGGGTATGGAGGTGCTGCACGCCCCGGGACATTCGCCCGGCAGCCTCTGCCTTTACGCCGAGCGCCCCGGCATCCTCTTCAGCGGCGACCTGGTGCGCAACGAGAGGGGGGTGCTGGAGGGCCCACCGCCGCATTTCACCCCCGACCGGGAGGCGGCCCGCGAATCCCTGCGGAGGGTGGGCGAGCTGGAGTTCGACCTGCTGCTTCCGGGCCACGGCGAGGTCATCGCGCGGGGGGCGGGGAGGCGCTACCGTACCCTGGTGCGCGAGGGGAGGATCTGGCCTCTCTGAAAAGTGGGTGGATTGGCCCGCTATCCCCCGCGGTCCCGCCGCCCCTGGGTCAGCATGGCTCCGGCAGGGTCGCAAACGCTCCGCTGCGGCGCAGGGGGCCGTCAGCGCTCTCTCGGCTCGCCGGCCAGGCGGCGCGCCACCGCTTCCTTTTCCGTCCGCAGGCGGGCGCGCAGGCGCTCCAGCCTCCCGGCCTCCTCCTCCCGGACGGGCGCGCTCTCGAGCTTCTCGTCGATGAAGCCCGCGGCACGCATGGCCATGGCCATGATGGTCAGCTGGGGGTTCACTCCCAGGGAGGTGGGAAGGACGCTGGCGTCACAGATGAAGAGGTTCTCCACCTCCCAGGTCTCGCAGATGCTCTTCACCACCGAGGCGTGGGGGTCGCCGCCCATACGGCAGGTGCCCATGGGGTGGTAGGCGCTCAGCCCGTATATGCTCGCACGCCGCAGCCGGGCGCGGGACAGGCGTCGGAAGTCGCGGGGGCCGCTGAGTTCCTTGAAGCCGTCGATGGGGGTATAGACGCGCCTGGCGCCAGCCGCGAACCATATCTCCGCCATGAGCAGGATGGAGCGCTTTAGGCGGTCCAGGTCGTCCCGGCCCAGGCTGTACAGGGTGAGGGGCTGGCGTGCCGAAGGTCCCGCCACCACCTTGCCCGTGGAATCGTGCTCGCTGATCATGGAGCCGTAACTTGCTATGAAGGGGTAATCGCGCATGGTCTCGGCGTGGCGCCTACCGCCCCAAGGGAGGGTGATGGCCATCACCGCCGGTGGGATGGTAACTCCTTCCAGCATGATCCCCTCGGGAGCGAACTCGTCCACGTAGGTGCTCTGGGGTATGCCCCTGGGGTTCCCCATCGCCTCCGGCATGAGCGCCAGGGTGGCGCCGCAGGGGTGGATGGAGAGGTTCTTGCCCACCTGGCCCGAGGAGAGGCAGAGGCGGTTGTGTATGAGCATAGAGGGGGTCTGGATGGCGCCTCCGGCCAGCACCACCACCGAGGCGTGCACCTCCAGGCGCCGTGTCCTCGCGCCCGTGCGAGGGTCGGAAAAACGACCGCGCACCCCCACCGCGCGGCCGCCGCGCACCAGGATGCGCTCCGCCCGGCAACGGGTATAGACGTCGGCTCCCGCCGCCACGGCGTCGGGGATGAAGGAGACGTTCACGCTCTGCTTGGCGCCGGAGGGGCAGCCGTAGGCGCAGACCCCGAATCCCTCGCAGTCCTTGGCGTTGCGGGGGAGGAAACCCCCGGAATAGCCGAGCCGGCGGGCGTGCTCCAGGAAGAGCAGGTTGTTCTTGCCCGCCACCTCGGGGTCGGCGCGTTTCACGAAGAGGTATTCCTCGAGGGCGGCGTAGAGGAGGTTGAGCTCCTCCTCGCCGATATCCCTCAGGCCGTGCTCCAGGTGCCAGCGCTTGAGGACGTGTCGGGGGATGCGCAGGCAGGTGCCCGAGTTCACGGTGGTGGTCCCTCCCACCGTCTTCCCCTGGGGGATGACGATGGCGGGAATCCCCAAGGCCACCGTCTGGCCGGCGTCACGATAGAGGCGGGTGAAGGCGTCGCCGGCGCGGAGATCGAAGTGTTCGCGGACGAAATGCCCTCCCTCCTCGATTACCACCACGGAACGTCCCGCCTCGGCCAGCTCCTTGGCTATGGGGCCTCCGCCCGCGCCGGAGCCGATGATCACCACGTCGGCCTCGCGCCTCACGTCCCCGGGCAGGCTCTCGGGCGTGATGATCATCGCCGCACCTCCCTGGCCGCGGCCTCCCTGCGCATCTCGTGGACGTCGAAGCCCAGGCATACCTGCACGTCGTCGCGGTTGTAGTGGGCCATGTAAAGAGGGATGCCCAGCACGGCGGGAATCGCCCCCAGGGCGGCGACGCGGCTCTCGTAGAGGGAGCTTAGGAAGGCGTCCGCATCCTCCGGAGGAAGGGAGTAGAACGACCTCCCTCTGGCGACCAGACAGAGCGCCTGGAGCACAAGCACCATGGCGTAGAAGAGGAGACGGAAGGCGGGCGTGCCCGCCTGCAGGAAGGCGAGGGCGAATGTAGTGACCTGGTCGGGGTCCACGGGCGGTAGCCCCTCCACCTGCTCTATGAACACCGGGGCCAGGCGCCGGATGCGGCGCGCGAAGTACTCCCTCATCTCTCTCCCCCTCCTCTTGGAGCTGGACCCGCTCGCGACCGGCCCTGCGCCGCCCCGACGGCGGGCCTTTCACATCAAACCGGCTCGATGACTCCCTCGATGAACATTCTATGCCCGGCTTGTTTGGGCCGTCAACGCGCGCCGCCGCGCCGCATGCCCTCCCGTCGCGCGGAACATCGGCGTGCCGCCGTCGTGCTAGAATAGGGCTTTGCGTGGAGCAGTCGGCGCCCGGAGGCGGCCGGACGCGGACCGGCCGCAGGCCCGCGGCGCGGACCCGGAAGGAAAGGAGTGCGGGGCCTTGAACGATGCGCCCATCGGCATCTTCGACTCGGGCCTGGGTGGTCTCACGGTGATGAAGGCGGTGATGAGACGCCTCCCCCGCGAGTCCATCATCTACTTCGGCGACAGCGCGCGCGGTCCCTACGGCCCCCGGGATATCGCCGAGATACGCGGTTTCGCGGTGGAGCTGGCCAGATACCTCGAGGAGCTGGGGGTGAAGATCGTGGTCATCGCGTGCAATTCGGCCACCTCGGCGGGGCTCCTGGAGGCGCAGCGCGCCTGCAGGGTGCCGGTGTTGGGGGTGGTGGAGCCGGGGGCCAGGGGAGCGGTCCAGGCCACCCTCAACCGGCGCATCGGGGTGATAGGCACCAGGGCCACGGTGCGCAGCCGTTCCTATCCCCGTGCCATCCACGCCCTCGACGCGGGGGCCAGGGTGTTCTCACGGGCATGTCCGACCCTGGTGGATCTCGTGGAGCGCGGCGAGGTGGAGGGGGCGCGGGTGGAGGAGGAGGTACGGAGGTATCTCCGCCCCCTGCTCGAGCGCCAGGTGGACACCATCGTGCTGGGCTGCACCCACTACCCCCTGCTGCGGGGGGTCATCTCCGCGGTGGCGGGGGAGGGCGTGAACCTCATCAGCTCCGACCGGGAGGTGGCCAGGGAGGTGGAGGAGAACCTGGTGCGCAGGGGGTTCCTGCGCGACCACGGCGAGCCTCCCGTCCACCGCTTCCTGTTCACCGGGGACGTGGACCGGGCCAGGGAGCTGGGCCGCCTCTTTTTGGGTCCGGAGGTGGTGGAGGTGGAGAAGGTCGAGCTGCCCCTGCGGGGGGTGGGGAGATGAAGCTCACCGTGCTCGGGGCCTCGGGCACCTATCCCCGTCCGGGGGGCGCCACCAACGGCTTCCTGGTGCGCGAGGGGGCGACCGCCCTGGTGCTGGAGCTGGGCAACGGCTGCCTCTCCAACCTGCTGCGTGAGGTTGAGCTCACCGCCCTGGACGCCGTGGTCATCACCCATATGCACATCGACCATTTCGGAGACCTCTATCCCCTCTTCTACGCCCTGCGCTTCCATCCCGCGGAGCCCTGGGGACGGCGCCTCATCCTTCCGCGGGGGGGCGTCGAGCTCATGGGAAGGATAATGGGCGACGATTCCCGTGCCTATCTGGAGCGGGTCTTCGCGCCCGAGACGCTGGAGGAGGGGAGGGAGTACCGCGTGGGGGAGGTGTCCATCCGCGCCTATCCCACCCGGCACCCCGTGGAGGGCTACGCCCTGCGCCTGGAGGGACCCGGTTGGAGCATGGCCTATTCCTCCGACTCCTCACCCTGCCCGGGGGTGGAGGAGGCGGCGCGGGGAGTGGACCTCTTCATCTGCGAGGCCACCCTCCCCGCCTCCTACGAGGAGGAGGCTTCCCACGGCCACATGACCTCCAGGCAGGCGGGAGAGACGGCGGCGAGGGCGGGGGCGAAGGGGCTGGTGCTCACCCATATCTGGCCCACCTTCGCGGTGCTTGATATCGTGCGCGAGGCGGGGGAGACTTATGGGGGAGAGGTGATGCCCGCGCGCGAGGGCATGACCTTGAGCCTGGGAGGAGGTTAGGGATGTCCAGGCGCGACGGCAGGAAGGCGCACGAGCTCAGGCGCATGACCATAGTGAGGAACTACATCGCCCATGCCGAGGGCTCCGCGTGGGTGGAGATGGGGGGCACGCGGGTGGTGTGCACCGCGACCCTGGAGTTCAAGGTCCCCCAGTTCCTCCGGGGCTCCGGGCGCGGGTGGATCACGGCGGAGTACGGCATGCTGCCGCGCTCCACCCAGGAGAGGATGAACCGGGAGTCTTCGGCGGGACGCCAGGGGGGCAGGACGCTGGAGATACAGCGCATGATCGGCCGTTCCCTGCGCGCGGTGGCGGACATGCAGGCGCTGGGAGAATGTACCATCTGGATGGACTGCGACGTCATCCAGGCGGACGGGGGCACGCGGACCGCGGCCATCAACGGGGCCTACGTTGCCCTCTACGACGCCTTCCGAAGCATGATCGAGGCGGGCAGGCTCAAGGAGATGCCCCTGCGAGATTCCGTGGCCGCGGTGAGCGTGGGCATCGTCGACGGGGTGCCCATGCTGGACCTGGACTTCGAGGAGGACGCCCGCGCCGAGGTGGACATGAACGTGGTGATGACCGGAGGCGGTCTGTTGGTGGAGATCCAGGGCACGGGGGAGAAACGCGCCTTCAGCCGCGAGGAGTTGCAAAAGGCCCTGGACCTGGCGCAGCAGGGGATAGAGAAGGTGACCTGGCTGCAGAACCGCGCGCTCATGGCGGCGGACGGCAGGGCGGAGCTGGAGGGGGGCTCTTGAGCCGGGGCAGGCTGGCCCTGGCCACCGCCAACCGTGGAAAGGTGAGGGAGATCGCGCTGGCCCTCTCGGGCCTCGATCTGGATATCCTTACCAGGGACGACTTCCGCGCCTGGCCCCCGCTCGAGGAGTCGGGGGAGACCTTCGAGGAGAACGCCTCCTGCAAGGCCCTGGAGCTGGCGCGCTGGTCGGGCATCCCCGCCCTCGCCGACGACTCCGGACTGGAGGTGGAAGCCCTGGGGGGAGCCCCGGGGGTGTACAGCGCCCTCTACGCGGGGACCCACGGGGACGATGCCGCCAACCTGGCGCGGCTGATGCGGGAGATGGAGGGCGTCCCGGCGGGGAAGAGGGGCGCGCGTTTCGTGTGCGTCCTCGCCCTGGCCTCGCCGGGCGGGGACACGCTGCTGGTGAGGGAGACCTGCGAGGGGACGATAGCGGAGGAGCCCCGGGGAGAGCGGGGTTTCGGATACGACCCGGTCTTCGTGCCCGCGGGCATGGGGCGCACCATGGCCGAACTCACCCTGGAGGAGAAGAACGCCGTCAGCCACCGCGGCAGGGCCCTGCGCCGCCTGCGCTCCCTGCTGGAGGCGGGCGAGCCTGCCTGGCTTTTCGGCCCGCTCGGTCGGGGCTGATCGCCGCCGCAGAAGGTGAAGATGACCTGTACCCTGAGGGCGGCGGGAGGCGCCACGCGCCGGGAGGGGAAGATGCGCTTCCACCTCCCGCGCTAGGCGGGGCTTTAGGCCGGCTTTTCTTCGCCCGCATGCTCAAGAGCAACTCGTCCACCGCCCTGCGCGGGCTGAAGAAACTGATGGGAACCACCTGAGCCGACGGCACGCGCCGCGCGCACGGCCCCGGAGACGGGGTGCGCGGACGCGGCTCGTGGCGGGATAAAGAAATTGGAGCGGGAGACGGGCCTCGAACCCGCGACCTAGAGCTTGGAAGGCTCTCGCTCTTCCAACTGAGCTACTCCCGCTCGCTTCAGGGAATATTCTAGCACATGCTCAAGCCCGGTCGGATCACGTCCGGGCCTCCCGTGGGCGCCGGTCCGCGGCGGGTGCGCGCCGGGCCTTCTGGCGGCCCAGCCCGTCTCCGCCCCCGCCGTCCCCCTCCGTCGCGAAGATGCGTCCTCCTCGCGGGAGGAGGGTCGGCGCCTTCCGGTTCGCCGGCAAAAAAATGGTCGGGGTGGGCGGATTTGAACCGCCGACCTCATGCTCCCAAAGCATGCGCGCTGACCAAGCTGCGCTACACCCCGATGCCCCGATTATAGCATCGCGCCGCGCGGCGCATATCCTCGAGGCGGCGGATCCGGTACGGCGCGGATACCCCATCACGCGTCCGCCGGCGGTCCGCACGGTCCTTTCTGGCTCCGACGGACCTGGCTTATAATTGGCTGCATGGACGGCCGGGGGGTGTGGGCTTCTCCGGGGCGCCGCCTCCGGAGCGCCTTCCCGGGGGTGGGACGCGATGCGCAGGGTCCCGGGCGCGCAGGGGCGGGGCCGAGATGGCGGCGGCGCAGGTGCGGGTGCACGAGAAGAGGTCCAAGACGGCGGAGCAAGGTCGTAAAGGGTAAGAGCGGCGGGAGTACGGGGCGTGCAAGGGAGGAAGAGGTATGCTGGTAGAAAAGGGCTGGTTCATACCCACGCTGCAGTTCGGTGACGAGGACGTCTTCCTGGTGGAGGACTGGGATGATACCCCCGCGGGCCCCTACCGGGCCGTCTTCCATTTCACTCCTGGGGACTTCCGCACCCTCTACGTAAGCAGCGAGGCGGGAAGAGACCTCGTCTCCACCATCCACCGCTTCGACGAGATGCGGGTCACGGAGATGGTATCGCGAAGAGACGGCGGGCGGTGGACCGTGGAGGTCGACACGGGCGAGAAGGGGGTGCTGCGCATGGAGGTGGATCACCGGGAGACGCCCCTACTCAAGGCGGTGAACCTGGTAGCCAGGCATACCCCCGACCTCATCGCCCGCAACCGCCTCTACTGCGCGCTGCTGCCGCGGCTGGCGGCTCCCATCCTGGGCACCGACCCCGGACAGAAGCTCATGGGGGTGACGGAGATGGGGCGCAACACGCGTTTCCGCCTGGAGCGCATCTTCGAGGTGACCTCCGCCCGCTGCACCTGGGGCGGGAGGGACGTGGGGCCGTTGGTGGACTGCTGTTTCCGTCACGACATGGGGGCATATAGGACCATATCCAAGGCCATGGTCAGCTACCTGTACCTGCTGGTGGAGTGAGGGAACGCCGGGAGGACCTTCCATGCTCAAGCCCACGCGGCGCGACCTGGAGAACATCTTTCACTACGTGGGCGTGGTCCTCATGGTCCTCGGCGCGTGCATGGCGGCGCCTCTGCTGGCGAGCCTGGCGGCGGGGGAGTGGGCCCCCGCCCTGGATTTCCTCATCTCCGCATGCGTGACCGCCGGGGTGGGCAACCTCCTCTTCTTCTCCACCCGCGCGAGGGGAAGGGTCACCTGGAACCAAGGCCTGGTCATCGTCGCCCTCACCTGGTTTTTCGCCATGGTCTTCTCGGCGCTCCCCCTCTACCTCGGGGGCCATTACGGGTCCTTCCTGGACGCCTGCTTCGAGTCCATGTCGGGCCTGGCCACCACCGGCCTCACCCTGGTGCACGACCTCGACCATATGGCCTACGGCATGAACCTCTGGCGGCACTTCATCATGTTCCTGGGCGGCCAGGGCATCGTGGTGCTGGTGATCACCTATTTCATGGCCGGGACCGGCACCGCCACCCAGATGTACACGGGGGAGGGGCGCGAGAGCATCATGCCCAGCGTCATCGAGAGCTCGCGCTTCATCTGGAAGGTGAGCGTGTTCTACCTGCTTGCGGGCACCCTGGGCCTGGGGATTTGCCTCCTTACCCAGGGCATGGCCCCCGTGCGCTCCTTCTTCCACGCCGCCTGCCTGTTCATGGCGGGGTTCGACACCGGGGGCTTCACGCCCCAGACCCTGAGCGTGGGCTATTACCACAGCCTGCCCGTGGAGCTGATCACCATGGCCTTCATGCTCCTGGGCACGGTCAACTTCGCGGTGCAGTACGAGGTGTGGAGGAAGCGCCCCGGTGAACTGGTGCGGAACATCGAGACGCGGACCATGACCGTGACCATCATCCTCACCCTGGGGCTGGTGCTCGCGGGGTTGAGCTTGGCCGGCACCTTCGGTTCCTTCGGGTCCGAGCTGAGGCGGGGCGTCTACCACCTCATCTCGGGCCACAGCGGGACGGGGTTCATGACCGTCAACGGGCAGCAGATGGGGGCGAGGTGGGGCGACCTGGCGCTCTTCGGGCTCATCGTGGCCATGGGGCTGGGAGGCTGCGCCTGCTCCACCTCCGGCGCCATCAAGGCCATCCGCGTGGGGATACTCTCCAAGGAGATCAAGGCGAGGACCAAGCAGGTGCTCTCCCCCGCCTCTGCGGTGGTGGTGGAGCGCTTCCACCATATCAGGGACATGGCGATGACGGAGCGCATGGTGAGCGCGGCCCTCTTCACCACCGCCCTCTACCTTCTGCTCTACCTGCTGGGAACGGTGGTGGGCCTCTTCTACGGCTACGGGCTCACCGCCTCCGTCTTCGAGTCCGTGTCTGCGGCGGGCAACGTGGGGCTGACCACCGGGGTGACCAGTTACACCATGCCCGCCTTGCTCAAGGTGGTGTACATCTTCGAGATGTGGGCGGGAAGGCTGGAGGTGCTGGCGGTGGTGGTCCTCTTCGTCTATTTCGTCAACCTGCTGTGGAGGTGGCGCAGGTGAGAAGAGCGCTGGCGCTGGCGGTGTTCCTGGCCTGTGCCGCCCCCTTCCTCATCTGCGCGGCCTCCCCTGCCTTCGCCGGGGAAGAGGGGCGGGAGACGAACACTGCCGAGCTGCTGGAGAGGTGGCGGGAATACGACGGCATGGAGGTGGTGCTGCGGGGCGAGGCGGTGGGCGACGTCATGCGCCGCGGTGACCACGCCTGGATCACCTTGAACGATGACCATTACAGCCGGGAGGCGAGGCGCGAGGCGGGTCTGCTGAGGGGCGGCAACAGCGGCATCGGGGTCTGGATCCCGGTGGAGGAGGCGGAGAAGATAAGGGTGCTGGGAAGATATGGCAGCAAGGGCGACCTGGTCGAGGTACGCGGGGTCTTCAACTCCGACTGCCGCGAGCACGGAGGGGATTTCGACCTCCACGCCACCTCGCTGCGGGTCATCGACCCGGGAAGGGAGCTGGGCTCGGATATCGACTACGGGAAATCCCGGGGGGCCCTGATGGCCCTGCTCTTCCTCCTCGGCACCGGGGCGCCATACCTGCGCCGCCGGGCACGGGAGTACCGCGCCGCGCGTGCTCTCCTGGCGGACGAGGAGGAGCCGCCGGCGGGACGGTGACGGATTCGCCTGTATCGCCAAGCGGTGCTGCCGGTGCTTTAGCGCCCTCATGTATGGCGCCCCGGCGGAGCCCCTGCGGCCCCGGCCTTGTCGCGGCGCCACGGGGCTTCCGTGTCGCGCCGTTCCCTCCGGCCGGAGGCGCATCGGGGACGGCGGGCATGGCGCGAGACAAGATCGAAGGCGAGGGCGCCGCCCCCGCCTTCAAAACCTGGGGTGAGGGACGGGATTCGAACCCGCGGCCTCCGGGGCCACAACCCGGTGCTCTGCCGGCTGAGCTACCCCCACCAAGGATCCTGCTGGCACGCCTGGGAGGACTCGAACCTCCAACCTGCGGATTAGAAGTCCGCTGCTCTGTCCGGTTGAGCTACAGGCGCGTGCACATGCTGAATTATAGCACCCGCCGGTCGAGGATTAAACGCGCTCCGCGGGCTTGCCGCCCCCCTCTCCGGGCTCATCACCGGCGCGAGCCCTCCCGCCGGCATGCGCGTCTTGAGCAGGACGTTTTCCCTCCTCTGCTGTCCCGGGCGGCCGTTTGCCATGCCCCGGTGCGTGTAGTAGCATATTTAGCGTTCTTTAAACGCAGGCAGGCGTGCGAGAGTGGCGGAACCGGCAGACGCGCCGGACTTAGGATCCGGTGGTGAAAACCGTGGGGGTTCGAATCCCCCCTCTCGCACCAGGAGCTCCCGCACCCGCACGGGGGTGGGATTTTTTTCGAGCGTTTCGCGTGCAGGAAGGTTACGGGAAGGAGCGCGTAAGGTGGCCGTGAGAGCTGAGATGGAGGAAGTCGAGAAGAACAGGGTGCGCGTGAAGGTGGAGGTCCCCGCGGAGGAGATAAGCAGGGCCGTGGACGGCGCCTTCCGCGCCATCGCGCGGGAGGTGTTCATCCCCGGGTTCCGCAAGGGGAAGGTGCCGCGCCGGGTTCTGCAGGCTCGCCTGGGCATGGAGCCCATATACGACGAGGTCAAGCAGTCGAAGCTGCCGGAATACTACGCGGAGGCCCTCAAGCAGCTCGACCTGGAGCCCATTGACGAGCCCGAGATAGACGTGGACGAGATCGAGATAGAGGACGGCAAGCCCCTGGCCTTCGAGGCCGTGGTGGAGGTCAAGCCCCGGGTCGAGCTGGACCACTACAAGGGCGTGGAGGTGGAGCGGCCCGAGGAGGAGGTCGCGGACGAGGAGGTCGAGCGCGTCCTCGACGGCATGCGCGAGCGCTTCGCGCAACTGGAGGTGGCGTCGGGGAAGACCCTGGCGGAGGGCGATTACGCCCTCATCGATTTCAACGGCACGGTGAACGGCGTGGAATTCGAGGGGGGCAGCGCCAGGGATTTCATGCTGGAGATAGGGACGGAGAACATCTGGCCGGAGTTCAACCAGGAGCTGGCGGGAAAGCGCAAGGGGGACATCCTGGACATCAGGGTGAAGATGCCCGAACAGTTCCCCGACCAGGAGCTGGCGGGGAAGATCGCCTCCTTCAAGGTCATCGTCAAGGAGGTCAAGGTCAAGAAGCTCCCCGAGGCAAACGACGATTTCGCCAGGGAGGCGAGCAGGTTCGACACCATCGCGGAGCTCAGGGAGGACATCCGCTCCCGGCTGGAGGAGGCCAAGCGCTTGCAGGCCAAGGAGTCGGTACGCAGGCAGGCGCTGGAGAAGCTGGCCGAGGGGCTGGAGGTGGACATCCCGGAGAAGATGGTGGACGACTACGTGCACCAGCGGCGCCACGAGCTGGAGGCGCGCCTGGCCTCCCGCGGCATAGCCCTGGACAGCTACCTCAAGGCGGTGGATTACACCGAGCAGCGCATGGAGGAGGAGTTCCAGGAGGAGGCCCGCAGGCTGATCCGCAACGAGCTGGTGCTGGACGCGGTCATCCGCGCCGAGGGCATCGAGGTGAGCGACGAGGAGCTGGAGCAGGAGATCGCGCGTCGGGCGGAGATGTTCGCCGTGAAGCCTGAGGAGTTCCGCCGCGTGGTCAAGGAGCGCGGCGACCTGGAGGAGCTCAGGGAGAGCCTGCGGCGGGAGAAGGCCCTTGACCTCCTGGGCGACCACGCCGTCTTCGCCGGCGAGGGCGAGAAGGAGGAGGAGCCCGCGGCGCGCGGCGAGGAGGAATCCGGCGCGGAAGCCGCGGAGCCGGAGGCCGTGGAGGAGGAATCCGGCGCGGAGGCCGCGGAGCTGGAGAGCGGAGCTCAGGATTGAGGGGGAGAGGGGGCCCTCGCGCGGCGCTCCGCGCGAAAGGATGCCCTCTCGAGAAGGCCCGCGGCCGGCGGAGGAGATGCCGCGGATCGGGTTCTTCGAGCGGGTATAATGAGATCATGGAGCCTTTGCCCGAAAGGCCCTCCGGGCAGGGGAGCGGTAAGGAAGGAAGGGCCGGAGAACGACGGCGCGACGCGCCGAGAAAAGGATGATGGGAGATGACCAGCAGCCTGATACCTATAGTGATCGAGCAGACCAACCGGGGCGAGAGATCCTTCGACATCTATTCGCGTCTGCTCAAGGACCGCATCATCTTTCTGGGCACGGAGATCGACGACCACGTAGCCAACCTGGTGATGGCGCAGCTCCTGCACCTGGAGTCGGAGGACCCCGAGAAGGACATCCACCTCTATATCAATAGCCCCGGGGGCATCGTCACCTCCACCCTGGCCATCTACGACACTATGCAGTATGTGAAGGCCGACGTCTCCACCATCTGCATCGGGCAAGCGGCCTCGGGTGCGGCGCTGCTTCTGGCCGCGGGGGCGCCGGGGAAGCGCTTCGCTCTCCCCCATTCGCGGGTGCTGCTGCACCAGCCCGCGGGCGGGGCGAGCGGCCAGGCGGTGGACATCGACATCCACGCGCGTGAGATCCTGCGCCTGCGCGACCTCTTGGACAACATCCTCTCGCAGCATACCGGGCAGCCCCTGGAACGGATCAGGGCGGACACCGACCGCGACTTCATCATGAGCGCGCAGGAGGCCAAGGAATACGGGGTCATCGACGCGGTGATCGAGCGCAAGGCCGAGGAGGAGAACAAGCTCAAGTAAGGGACCGCGCGCGGCTTGGGCAGGGTGTAGGCCGCCGCGGTTGCTTTCCGTATCGCGGGGATCCGGGAGGGGATGGAGAGGACGCGGCGGGACCGCAGCTGGGAAAAACGGCGGCATGTCCATGGGTTCCAGAGCCGCAGGGAGAGGAGAAAGCCGGGGTCGCGGTCGCGCGGCGCAAAAGTGTTCGTCCCCGCGGGACGATAATATTATTGCCGTGAGCGGTCTCGCGGGGGACGGCGGGAGTAAAGGAACGAGGGAAAAGAGACGATAGGATTGGTTGTTCCCGTCGGCTCTCCCGCCCGGGCGGGAGGCGGGGACCAGGTTCCCCGGGAAGGTAGGGGGACGGGCGGGCAAAAGGCCTTTCCGGGCGGCACGGGAGCGTGGCGAGAGCTGGGCAGGGCCCGGAGAGGAAATGGAGCGGAGGTAGCGATAGATGGCCAAGTTCGGTGAGGGCGGCGACCTGCTGAAATGTTCCTTCTGCGGCAAGAGCCAGCGGCAGGTGAAGAAGCTGATCGCCGGTCCCGGGGTGTATATCTGCGACGAATGCATAGACCTGTGCAACGAGATCATCGAGGAGGAGCTCTCCGAGACCCCGGAGCTGCGCCTGGAGGAGCTCCCCAAGCCGGCGGAGATCTACAATTTCCTAAACGATTACGTCATCGGGCAGGACAAGGCGAAGAAGATCCTCTCGGTGGCTGTTTACAACCACTACAAGCGCATCCAGGTGGGGAGCTACTCCGACGACGACGTGGAGCTGCAGAAGAGCAACATCATCCTCATCGGCCCCACCGGCTGCGGCAAGACCCTCCTGGCCCAGACCCTGGCGCGGGTGCTCAACGTGCCCTTCTGCATCGCCGACGCCACCACCCTCACCGAGGCCGGGTACGTGGGCGAGGACGTGGAGAACATCCTCCTCAAGCTCATCCAGGCGGCGGACTACGACGTCAAGCGGGCGGAGACGGGGATCATCTACATCGACGAGGTGGACAAGATCGCCCGCAAGTCCGAGAACCCCTCCATCACCCGCGACGTCTCCGGGGAGGGTGTGCAGCAGGCGCTGCTCAAGATCCTCGAGGGCACGGTGGCCAGCGTGCCGCCCCAGGGAGGGCGCAAGCATCCCCACCAGGAGTTCATCCAGATCGACACCACCAACATCCTCTTCATCTGCGGAGGCGCCTTCGCGGGGCTGGAGAACATCGTGGAGAACCGCATCGGCAAGAAGGGAGTGGGCTTCGGCGCGGACGTCAAGCGGCGCGAGGACAAGGAGATCGGGGAGATACTGGAGCAGGTGATGCCCGAGGACCTGCTCAAGTACGGCCTCATCCCCGAGTTCGTGGGGCGCCTGCCGGTGATCGCCGCCTTCCACGGACTGAGCGAGGAGGACCTGGTCTCCATCCTCACCCAGCCCAAGAACGCCTTGGTGAAGCAGTACAAGAAGTTCTTCGAGTTCGACGGGGTGGAGCTGCGCTTCACCGAGGGGGCGCTGCGGGCGGTGGCGCGCAAAGCCATGCAGCGCACCACCGGGGCGCGGGGTTTGCGCGCCATCATGGAGGAGTGCCTCCTGGACGTGATGTATGAGCTGCCCTCGCGCAACGACATCATCCGCTGCGTGGTGACCAAGGACACTATCGAGAAGGGCATCGAGCCCACCCTGGTGACCTCGGCCGGCGACTACAAGGACGAGGAGAGCGCCTGACCATTCCCGCTCTGGCAGGTGGCGTCCTCTCCCCATCAGGCGTCATGGCGAGCCCTTGCATGACATCGTGGCGATGAGCTGTCTGCTCAGGAACGGCGATCTCCGTGCGCCCGCCTCGTCGCATTGAGCCTGACTGCCCATGACTCCAGCCAAACGGCAAGCCCTCTTCGGCATGCCCCCGGCGGCCCCCCGTTACCGCGTTATTGACCGCGTTGTAAACAAATATTATATTTGATATATTAAATGCATATCCACCGATAAGGGAAAGCCGGCAGCAGCCCTAAGGGCTCGTGGCACCCATGCGCCGGGATGTTCTCAGGGCTAGGGATTTTTGGGGGGGAAATGAAAAGATCAAGAGCAACAAGGCGCTTTGGCGTGCCCGCGTTCGTCCTGGCCATGGGGCTGCTTATGATGACCGTGCCCTTCGCGGCGGCGGCCCCCTCTCCCGGAGGGGCGGCGGCCATCGGGGCCGGGAAAGGCTTCTACGGTGATGTCACCGTGCCCGGCGAGGTCTGGGAGCCCTGCGCTCCGGCCGGCATATCCGCCCTGGATGTGGAGCAGATCGAGGCCGCCGGCACGAGCACGGCATACGCGGTCATCGACAATACCCCGGGCAAGGTCATCAAGACCACCGACTATGGAGATAACTGGCAGATCATCGATCTTGCCGCGGGCTTCGGCTGGACGGAGCATATATCGGTGGTGGACGCGCAGACGGTCTGGGTGGGCAGCGTGCATAACCGGGAAGAGGACGTGGCCATCACCACCGACGGCGGCGGCAGCTGGGTATATGCTTACAGCCAGCCCAACCAGGCGGACCTGGAAGCCACCAGCTCCTTGCATGCCTGGGCCGCCGGCAACTTCTATGGTGGTGGGGGCTGTTTCATCAGGGAGACCTTCAACGGGGGCGCGGACTGGAGCCAAGTGTACGGAAACGCGGGGAGCTGCTACGATGTCGAGTCCACCGACTCGAACAACATCTGGGCGGTGGGCAGCATCTCCTTCAAAGGATGGATCGCGCACTGGGACGGCTCCAGCTGGAACTTCATGACCCCCGATGGCCTGGGCACCCAGGAGCTCAGGGGCTGCTGGACGCTGGACTCCAACAACGCCTGGGCGGTGGGGGGAAACAAGATCATAAGGACCGCGGATGGAGGGGACAACTGGGAGGTTTACACAGCGCCGGACGGCGTCGATGGCCTCAAGGACATCTGCGCCCTGAGCCCCGTCATGGCCTTCGCCGTGGGCTCGTACGGAGCCATCATCAAGACCACCGATGGCGGCGAGAGCTGGACCCGCATGTACGTCCCCACCGGCGAGCACCTGAAGAGCGTCTACGTCGTGGACCCCACCCACGCCTGGGCGGTGGGGACGAAGGGGACCGTCCTGCGCCTGGTGCAGGCCAACACCCGGGAGGGCAGCGATATCACCGTGGGCCTGGGGGGCGGGGATTCCATCACCTTCTCCAGCGTGACCGCGGCCGGGAACACCATCAAGTCGCCGACAGAAGAACCCACCGGCGAGGAGTTCGACTACCACTTACCCGTGAGATGGTATGACATCTCCACCAGCGCGTCCTTTTCGGGGACGGCCGAGGTCAGGTTGTCCTATGGTGACGATTACGGGTTTGACGAGGAAGGGTACCGCCTGCTGCACAAGACCGGCGGCGGATGGGAGGACGTCACCACCGGCGTGGACACGGAGAACAATGTGATTTCCGGCCGGGTCACCTCGCTGTCGGACTTCGCGATCATCTACCCCCTTCCCAAGATCAAGAGCATCACCCCCGATTGGGGCATGCGGGGGAATACCTACGACGTCGACATCAATGGCTACGGTTTTTGGGAAAAGGTGGGGGAGAAACCTGACGTGAAGTTGAAGCTCGGAGAGACGACCATCGACGCCGCCGATGTCGTGGTGCACGACCTCTACCACATCAGCTGCAGGTTCCACCTGCCGGAGGGCGCCACACTGGATTTCTGGGAAGTGTATGTCAAGGATCCAAGCCCCGACGATTACGAGAACACTTTTTGGGGTTTCAGGATCGTGGAGAACCCCCCGCCGCCTCCCACCATCGCTTCCATAACGCCCAGCTACGGGGCCAGGGGGACCGCCGTGAACATCAGCGACCTGGCCGGCACCGGTTTCTGGTACACACCCGCCGTCAAACCAACTGTCAAGCTCACAAGGAGCGGCCAGCCGGATATCTCGGCCAAAAGCGTCGTCGTCTACAGCGGCACCAAGATAAAATGCACATTCGACATACCCCCAGACGCTTACTCGGGGCCCTGGGACGTCACGGTGGTGAACCCCGACGGCCAGAGCGGGACCAAGGCCGGGTGCTTCATGGTCACCGGGGGCCTGCCGGCGCCGACCATCGACAGCGTCACCCCGGACTGGGGCGTGCTCGGTACCACCGTCACGGTCACCATATCTGGAACCGGCTTTTGGGGATCTCCGTTTATCGCGATCCTGGGGTCCGACCCGGGCCAGAACGCCATCTGGGCCACCAATATCGCGGTGCAAAGCGACACCACCATCACCTGCGATCTTAATCTCATCGCCAACCGCAAGCCGGGCACCTACGACATGCTGCTCAGGAACCAGGATAACCAGGAAGTGACCAAGCCAGGGGCTTTTGCCATCAACTCGGCCGCGCCCGCCATAGCTTCCCTCTCACCCTCGAACGGACATACGGGCACGGAGGTGACCATCACCGGCACCGCCTTCGGCGCCTCCCGCTGGGACTCCTACGTCTCTTTCGGGGGCGTGCAGGCCACCGAGTACACCTCCTGGTCGGCCACGCTTATCAGGGCCAAGGTGCCGGCGGGCGCGACGGGCACGGTTGACGTCAAGGTGATCACCGATTGGGGGACCTCCAACGGGGTGGCCTTCACCGTGTTCGGCAACCCGCCTCCCACCGTGACCTCCATCACCCCCAACAGCGGGGCGCAGGGGAGCAGCGTGGCGGTGACCGACCTCGTGGGATCGGGCTTCTACGGCACCCTCACGGTGAAGCTCAAGAGGACGGGCCAGCCCGACATCACCGCTACCGGGGTCACGGCGCAGAGCCCCACCAGGATAACCTGCAACCTGCCCATCCCCTCAGGAGCGGCCACGGGAGCCTGGGACGTGGTGGTCAAGAACTCCCAAAACAAGGAAGCCACCCTGGTCGGAGGCTTCACCGTGACCTCCGGCGGGAGCGGGGGCAACACCCCCGCGGGCTCGGACGTGGAGGTGGACCTGGGGGGCGGGGTGGAAGCCGCCTTCTCCGGGGTTAGCGGGGGCGGCAACACCACCGCCACGCCCCAGCCCGACCCCAGCGTGGCAAACTACCATATCCTGGGAGGAAGCTGCTACGACATCACCACCACCGCCACCTACACCGGCACCATCCTGGTCACCCTCCCGTACGACGAGGCCGCCCTCACCGTGCCGGAGAAGAGCCTGCGCATGCTGCACCGGGAGGGCGGCGAGTGGGTCGACGTGACCAGGAGCGTGGATACCGCGCAGGACCGCATCACCGGCGAGGTCACCTCCCTCTCCCCCTTCGCCATCGGTTGGAAGGCGGCGAACGTCTGGTACCTCGCCGAGGGCTGCACCGAGGGGGGCATGAAGACCTGGGTGCTGGTGCAGAACCCCAACGACGGCCCGGTGAAGGTGGACCTCATATTCATGACCTCCGGCGGCAAGGTGGACGGGCCCCAGGACTTCGAGATACCCGGCAACTCCCGCCACTCCTTCAACCTCGGGGAGCTGGTCACGGACTGGAACGTCTCCACCAAGGTGGTGAGCGAGGGAGGGGACGTCATCTGCGAGCGCGCCATGTACGGGAACGGCGACACCTGGGCCCACGACTCCATCGGGGTGACCGCGCCCGCCCCCGTCTGGTACCTCGCCGAGGGCTGCACCGAGGGGGGCATGAAGACCTGGGTGCTGGTGCAGAACCCCAACGACGGCCCGGTGAAGGTGGACCTCACCTTCATGACCTCCGGCGGCAAGGTGGACGGGCCCCAGGACTTCGAGATACCCGGCAACTCCCGCCACTCCTTCAACCTCGGGGAGCTGGTCACGGACTGGAACGTCTCCACCAAGGTGGTGAGCGAGGGAGGGGACGTCATCTGCGAGCGCGCCATGTACGGGAACGGCGACACCTGGGCCCACGACTCGGTGGGATATACGCCTTGAGGCGGCGGGGTAGGTCAAGGCCTCGCCGCCGGGGCACCCGGCCCGCGCAGGCTTTCATGCCCTGAAGGCCTGCCGGCGGAAGCGGGCGGCGAAGCGGGAGGCGCGTAGCAGGGGGTGGTCGCGCAGCTCCTCCAGGGTGTCCTGGATATCGTCCACGCCCTCCCTGACCGCGGCCGCGTGGGAGGAGATGGAGCGCGCCCGTTCTTGCATCGCTCCCGAGACCGCCTGGAGGTCCTCCAGGTACCCGCGGAAGAACTCCGACCAGGCCCGGAAGTCCTTATAGCCGTAACGGACGGTACGCCACACGCCCAGCGCCGACCAGGCCAGCACCACCAGGGAGAGGATCCCCACCAACAGGGAGGAGAGAAAGACGATCAGCGCCGCCAGGCCCAAACGAGACCCCTTCCGCTATGTACAGGATATGCCGTTGCGAAGAGGATATCCTAACCCGATGTCACCATCAAGGGGCCAACCTGGCCTTTATCCGGTATCTCAAGGCCCTCAGCCAGGCGAGGAGAACAATGGAACCCAGCATAATAATGCTGCCGTCCGCCATCGCCCCTCCTCCCTCCATCGCTTGCGAGAGTCCTCTCACGCCTGATTCTGTTCCCGCCGTCGGTGATGACAAAGGGCGGCTTCAATATATAATTATGTAATTACTTCTGTGCCGGGCTCGCCTCGCAGGTTTGACAAAGGCGGGGCCGCTTTTTAGCATGCATTGAGATATAGCGTTCGCAGCATCTCAGGAAGACCGGGAGAGGGACACGTGGAAAGAGGTCCGGGCGGGAAAGGATCCGCGGCGCCCGAAGGCGGAATGGCGAAGGCCTACGACCCGGCCGCGGTGGAGGAGAAATGGTACGCTTTCTGGGAGGAGAGGGGCTACTTCCATGCCGAGGTGAACCCGGGCAGGGAGCCCTTCACCATCGTCATCCCCCCGCCCAACGTCACCGGGTCCCTGCACCTGGGGCACGCCCTCAACAACTCCCTGCAGGACTTCATCGTGCGCCGCAGGCGCATGCAGGGCTACGAGACCCTATGGCTGCCGGGCACCGACCACGCGGCCATCGCCACCCAGGCGGTGGTGGAGCGCAACCTGGCCGAGGAGGGCACCACCCGCTGGGAGATCGGGCGTGAGGCCTTCCTGGAGCGGGTGTGGCAGTGGGTGGAGAAGTACGGGGGCACCATCATCAGGCAGCTCAAGCGCATGGGGTGCTCCTGCGACTGGCAGCGGGAGCGCTTCACCATGGACGAGGGCTGCTCGCGGGCGGTGCGCGAGGTCTTCGTGCGCCTCTACGAGGAGGGCCTCATCTATCAGGGGTACTACATCGTCAACTGGTGCCCGCGCTGCCTCACCGCCATCTCCGACATAGAGGTGGAGCACGAGGACCTGGAGGGCAAGCTGTGGTATATCCGCTACGACGTCAAGGACTCCGAGGACTTCTTCCACGTCGCCACCACCCGCCCCGAGACCATGCTCGGCGACACCGCGGTGGCGGTGAACCCCCGCGATCACCGCTACCGCCACCTGGTGGGGAAGACGGCGTTACTCCCCCTGCTGGGGAGGGAACTGCCCATCATCGCCGACGAGTACGTGGACCCCGAGTTCGGCACCGGGGCGGTGAAGGTGACCCCCGCCCACGACCCCAACGACTTCGAGATGGGGCGCCGGCACGGCCTGGAGGAGATCAACATCTTCACCCCCGAGGCGGTGGTGAACGAGAACGGAGGCCCCTACGCGGGCCTGGACCGCTACGAGGCGCGCAACGCGGTGGTGCGCGACCTGGAGAAGATGCATTACATCCAGAAAGTGGAAACCCACCTCCACGCCGTGGGGCACTGCTACCGCTGCCACACGGTCATCGAGCCCTACCTCTCCAGGCAGTGGTTCGTGGCCATGAAGGAGCTGGCGGAGCCGGCCATCCGGGCGGTGGAGGAGGGCCGCACTCGCTTCATCCCCGCGCGCTGGGAGAAGATCTATTTCGACTGGATGTACAACATCCGCGACTGGTGCATCTCGCGCCAGCTCTGGTTCGGGCATCGTATCCCCGCCTGGTACTGCCGGGAATGCGGCGAGGTCGTGGTCTCCCGCGAGGACCCCGAGCGGTGCCCCTGCGGGGGAGAGCTGGAGCAGGACCCCGACGTGCTGGACACCTGGTTCTCCTCCGGGCTTTGGCCCTTCTCCACCCTGGGCTGGCCCGACGACGCACCTGAGCTGTCCTACTTCTATCCCACCTCGGTGCTGGTGACCGCTTTCGACATCATCTTCTTCTGGGTGGCGCGCATGATGTTCCTGGGCATCCACTTCATGGGGGACGTGCCCTTCCGGGACGTCTTCGTCACCGCCCTCATCCGCGACGAGTCGGGGAAGAAGATGAGCAAGTCCTCGGGCAACGTCATCGACCCCCTGGAGGTCATCGAGCGGTACGGCGCCGACGCCCTGCGCTTCACCCTGGGGCACATCGCCGTCCCCGGGCGGGACGTCTTCCTCTCCGAGGAGAGGATCGAGGGCAGCCGACACTTCTGCAACAAGATCTGGAACGCCTCGCGCTTCGCCCTCATGAACCTGGAGGACTTCGACCCCGCGGCGGTGGAGGAGGGACAGCTCGAGCTGACTCTGGCCGACCGCTGGATACTCTCTGACCTCAACCGCCTCATCTGCGCCGTCGACGACTACTGCGAGGCCTACAACTTCAGCGAGGCCTGCCGCGCCCTCTACGAGTTCTTCTGGAGCGACTTCTGCGACTGGTACGTGGAGCTCTCCAAGCTGCGCCTTTACGGGGAGGACCCCGTCGGGAGAAGGACCGCGCAGTATGTGCTGTGGACGGTGCTGGAGCGGGCACTGCGGCTGCTGCACCCCTTCATGCCCTTCATCACCGAGGAGATCTGGCAGCGCCTGCCCCACGAGGGAGAGTCGCTGGTGGTGGCTCCCTGGCCCGAGCCGCGCCCGGAGCTGCTGGATGGGGCGGCCGAGGAGGAGATGGACGCACTGCGCGAGGTCATCACCTGCATGCGCCGCCTGCGTTCGGAGATGGGACTGCGCCCCCACGCGCGCACCGCGGCCTTGGTCGTGCCCCTGGAGGCGGGGAAGCGCGCGCTGCTGGAGGGGCACATGGAATATCTTACCTCCCAAGCCCGCCTCTCCTCCCTGAAGATCGTGGAGGCGGTGGAGGACCCCGCCTCCTACGCGCGGGGGATTGCGGCGGGGGTGGAGGTGTTCCTGCCCCTGGCGGGCGGGGCCTTCTCGGAGGAAGCGGACAGGATAAGGCGGGAGATCGCGAAGCTGGAGGAGGAGGCGAGTCGCTTCCAGGCCAAGCTCTCCAACGACCAGTTCCTGGCCAAGGCCCCCCCGGAGGTGGTGCGCAAAGAGCGTCGCAGACTGGCCGACGCCCGGCTCAAGGTGGAGAAGCTGCGCGAACAGCTGAAGATCATCGAGGGATCGGGTCTGTGACCCTTGATCATCGACGGCGGCAAGGATCACGGGGCGTGGATAGGGCTATGGAAATATATAGCAATATATTCAAGGCCGAAGGCCTGATCCCGTAGGGGGAGAAATGGATTTTGCGGCGGCGGAGGAGTACCTGGCGAAGTCGGCCATGCACGGCATCAAGCCGAGCCTCGACCGCATCCGCGTGCTCCTCGCCAAGCTGGGAGACCCGCAGCTCTCCTTCCCCTCCATCCACATCACCGGCACCAACGGCAAGACCTCCGTGGCGCGCATGGTCGCCTCCATCCTCGAGGTGGGGGGGAGGAGGGTGGCGCGCTACACCTCGCCGCACATGCAGAGCGTCACCGAGCGCATATGCGTGGACGGTAGACCCATAACCGAGCGCGATTTCGCCTCCACCCTGGAGAGGGTGATCCCCCTGGTGGAGGAGACGGACCGCGAGACGGGAGACCCGCTGAGCTACTTCGAGATCACCACCGCTATGGCCTTCCTCTATTTCGCCCAGCGCAAGGTGGACGTGGGGGTCATCGAGGTGGGACTGGGGGGGAGGTGGGACGCCACCAACCTGGTGGACTCGAGGCTGCAGGTGATCACCGGCGTGGCCTTGGACCACGTGGCGGAGCTGGGAGACACGCTGGAGAAGATCGCTTGGGAGAAGGCGGGGATCATCAAGGAGGACAGCTACGTGATCTCCGCGGTGGGGGACCCCGGGGCGCTGGAGATCATCGCCGGCACCTGTGAGGAGAAGAGGAGCAACCTCAAGCTCTTCGGCCGCGACTTCTCCCTTCTCTACAACCTCACCTACGGCGTGGACACGGGGAAGATCGGGCAGGCGGTGGGCATCAGGGGTCTGCTGCGCGAGTACCCCGAGCTCTTCCTGCCCCTGCTGGGCGACCACCAGGCGGTAAACGCCGCCTGCGCTGTTGCGACCTGCGAATGCTATGCGGGCACCCTGGCCGCCCTCTCCTCCACCGAGGTGGAGGCGGGGCTGCGGCGGGTGAAGTCGCCCGGGCGCCTGGAAGTGGTGTCGCGCGATCCCCTGGTGCTCCTGGATGGAGCCCACAATCCCGACGGGGCCGCCCGCCTGGCGCACGTCCTGGCCAACGACCTCGACTACGAGCGCTGTATCCTGGTGGTGGGCATCCTCGCGGACAAGGACGCCCGCGCCATGCTGGAGCTGCTGCTTCCCCTGGCCGATACCGTGGTGGTAACCCAGAGCGCCGACGAGCGGGCGACGCCTGCGCACCGCCTCGCCGAGATGGTGAAGGAGCTCGGGAAGGACTGCGTGGTGGTGGAATCGGTGGGGGAGGCGGTCAGGCTCGCGCGCACCCTGGCCGCGGTGAGCGACCTGGTATGCGTGACGGGGTCGCTCTACACCGTGGGCGAGGCAAGGACCGCTATGGGGATGAAGCCTGAATAGGGGATGAAGACTTGATGAGGAATAGGGGAAAGGAACGGGAAAAGGAAGAGAAGGAACAGGGGGGCATGAAGTAAGGAGAAGGTCAGGCCTCATATCCCGGGTCTTGAGGCACGGATGACCGGGGACCGGCAAGGTGAAAGGATCCGGCCCTCGAGGCCAGGGCCCGCAAACGGAGATGGAGGTAAGGATGTCCATAGAAAGGACGCTGGTGCTGGTCAAGCCCGACGGCGTGCGGAGGGGACTGGTGGGTGAGGTCATCTCGCGATTCGAGCGCCAGGGGCTGCGCATAGCCGCCATGCGCATGCTGGTTGTGGACGAGGAGCTGGCGGCGCGCCACTACGCGGAGCATGTGGAGAAGCCCTTCTACCCGGAACTTCTCTCCTTCATCACCTCCGGAGAGGTGGTGGCCATGGTGCTGGAGGGGGAGTCGGCCATCTCCCAGGTGCGCAAGCTCATGGGCCCCACCGACCCCAAGCAGGCGCCTCCGGGGACCATCAGGGGGGATTTCGCGGTGGAGATAACCGAGAACATCGTGCACGGGTCCGACGGCCCGGAGAGCGCGGCGCGCGAGATAGGCATCTTTTTCCCCGATCTCTGAATCCCTTGGCGGCCGGCGGCGGAACCTCCCGGCACGCCGGGTCGTCCATGCCGTGGGCGGGAAGGTCTTGCTTCGGGCGGCAGCGGAGTCCGCGCCGGGACGGAAAGGAGGCCCGCGGCCGCCGACGGGCTTGCCACCTGGTGTATGATAGAATATTCCCGTACGCTGAAGGCGGCCTTCGGGCCGTCAACTAATGTGACGGAAGGGTGAAGCGCATGTTCTCCTCGTGGGAGATGCTGGGAAGGGACATGGCCATAGACCTGGGGACGGCCAACACCCTCGTTTACGTGCGCGGGAAGGGCATAGTACTCAACGAGCCCTCGGTGGTGGCCATCAACACCTCCAACGGGGCCATCCTCGCGGTGGGGGCTGAGGCCAAGCGCATGATCGGGCGCACCCCCGGCCATATCGTGGCCGTGAGGCCCCTCAAGGACGGGGTGATCGCCGACTTCGACGTCACCGAGAAGATGCTGCGCTATTTCATCCAGAAGGTCCACAAGAGGAGGCTGTTCGCTCGGCCGCGCGTGGTGGTATGCGTGCCTTCGGGCACCACGGGGGTGGAGCAGCGAGCGGTGGAGGAGGCCTGCATCCAGGCGGGAGCCCGGGCCGCCTATATCATAGAGGAGCCCATGGCGGCCGCCATCGGGGCCGGCCTTCCCATCCACGAGCCCACGGGCAACATGGTGGTGGACATCGGGGGCGGCACCACCGAGGTGGCGGTGATCTCCCTGGGGGGGATCGTCACCAGCGAGTCCGTGCGTATCGGTGGCGACGAGCTGGACGAGGCGGTCATCAATTACATAAAGCGCGAATACAACCTCATGATCGGTGAGAGGACTGCGGAAGAGCTCAAGATCCAGATCGGGTCGGCCTTCCCCGTGGACGACGAGGTCAACGCGGAGATAAGGGGTAGGGACCTGGTGACCGGCCTGCCAAAGACCATCGTGGTGATGGCGGAGGAGATAAGAGAGGCCATCGAAGAGCCCATCGCCGCCATCGTGGAAGCGGTGAAGACCACCCTGGACAAGACGCCCCCCGAGCTGGCCTCCGACATCATGGACCGGGGGATAATGCTGACGGGAGGAGGGGCCCTGCTGACCGGACTCGACGAGAGGCTGCGCCACGAGACGGCCATGCCGGTGGAGGTCACCGGCTCGCCGCTGTCCGACGTGGCCCTGGGGTCCGGGAAGTGCCTCGAGGAGTTCGAGATCATGAAAAAGGTGTTGATCTCCTCGTCCCGGCATTGAACCGGGGCCGGACGATCATGATCGAGAGACATAACCGCAGGCAGCGCGCGCTGGTGATCACCCTCGTCGTCATCTGTGTCCTCCTGGTCACCGTCTATTCCCGGGAGAGCGGAGACGGCATCTTCCACCGCCTGCAGCGCCTCTCCCTGGACATCGTCTCCCCCCTGCAGAAGGGCATGAGCAAGGTGCTGAGCCCGGTGAAGGACGGCATATCCTTCGTGTTGGACATGGGGAGGGCCAGGGGGGAGCGCGACCGCCTGCGGGAAGAGGTCCGGGACCTGCAGGAGAGGGTGGACGAACTGGAGGCCCTGAGGCTCGAGAACCGGGAGCTCAGGAGCATGATCACGGTAAAGGAGAACAACCCCGAGTTCGAGTTCCTGGTGGTGGACGTCATCGGGGCCAACCCGGACATCTGGGAGCAGACCATCCAGATAGGGGCGGGCTATTCCGACGGCCTGCGGGAATACATGGCCGTCCTGAGCGAGGACGGCAGCCTGGCGGGGAGGATAATCCTCTGCACCTCCGAGGCGTCGGTGGTGCAGTTGATCACCGACGAGAAGAGCTCCGTGGGCGCCATGCTGCAGACCAACGGCGAGCTGGGAGTGCTGCGGGGAGAGGGCAGGAGCGGGGTGCGGCTGGAGCTGCTCAACCAGGACGCGGAGGTGAGGACGGGGGACCTGGTGGTCACCTCCGGGCTGGGGGGAACCTGTCCGGCGGGGCTCCCCGTCGGAACCATAACCGAGATCAGCGAGCGCAGGGCGGACCTCTCCGTAGGGATCATCATCGAGCCCCGCGCCAGGCTTACCCGCCTGAACCGGGTGATGGTGGTGGTCTCGCCGCTGCCGCGTACCGAGCCCCTCGAGGCGGCAAGGGGAGAGTGAGGATGTCGTGCACCGACGGTTGATCTTCTTCGTGGTGCTGGTTCTGGCGCTGCTGGTGCAGCTCACCGTGGCGCCGGAGATCGCCATCGGGACGGTGAGGCCGGACGTGCTCCTGGTGGTCACGGTGTGCTGGGCTCTTTTCGAGGGCCCGGGACAGGGGGCGTTGTTCGGTTTCTGGGGCGGGCTGCTGGAGGACGTATTCTCCACCGCGGTGCTCGGCGTCGGCGCCTTTGCCAAGACCGTCATCGGTTATTTCGGCGGCGAGCTCCGCCAGCGCATCATCTCCAAGTCCGTGGCCTGGCCCATGGTCATCGTGTTCTTCGCCTCCTTCCTCCACGAGCTGGTGAAGTTCGCCACCTGGGCCATGGTGGGCTTGGAGGACCGCCCGCCTTTCAGCTTCGGGATCATCGCCGGCCTCGCCCTCTACAACGCCCTGATCACCCTGGCCGTCTATCCGGTGATCGGGCGTTTCGCCCTGGGCGAGGAGAGGTCCCTCATGTTCCAGTGATCGCCGGGAGGGAGGCAGAAAGACCATGCCCGCCAATCCGCAGCAGCAGGGAGCGATGGTACACCGCTTCACCCTCTTCATCATGTTCCTGGGGGCGCTGGTGGCGGTGCTGGTGGTGCGGCTGTGGTTCCTGCAGGTGGTGCAGGGAGAGCATTACAAAGTGATGGCCGAGGGGAACCGCATCCGCGAGGTTCCCCTGGAGGCCAACCGTGGCAACATCCTCGACCGCAACAACCGGGAGATGGTCATCAACCGCCAGGCCCTTTCCATCTTCGTGCTCCCCACGGAGTTCGAGAAGCTCGAGGACAAGGAAGGGGAGGTGGCACGCCTGGCGGCGCTGCTGGACATGGAGCCGGAAGAGATCCTCGGGAAGCTGCAGGGGAACGAGGTACAGCCCCACAAGCCGGTGCTCATCAAGAAGGACGTGGACCCGGAGGTGTACTTCTTCATCGCGGAGAGGCAGGTGGACTTCCCCTGGGTGGAGGCGGACGAGATGCCGGTGCGCGAATACTACGAGGGCGAGGAGACCTTGGCCGCGCACGTGCTCGGCTACCTGGGCGAGATCAGCAAGGAGCAGCTCCAGGTGCTCAGGGATAAGGGATACAAGGCGGGGGATATCGTGGGCACCTCGGGCGTGGAGGCCTATTACGAGGACACCCTGCGCGGCATCGACGGCAAGCGTATCGTGGAGGTGGACGCCTCGGGAAACCCCCTGCGCGTGCTGGGGGAGGAGGAGCGCCAGCCCGGGAAGACGGTCATCCTCACCCTGGACAAGGAGCTGCAGAAAGCGGTGGAGGCCGCCCTGCGCGAGGGCATGGAGAAGGCGCGCACCTACTTCGACCGCGAGCGGGGCAGGAATTACTCCGCCCCCGCGGGGGCGGCGGTGGTCCTCGACCCGCGCAACGGCGAGATCCTTGCCATGGCCAGCGAGCCCACCTTCAACCTGGAGAACTTCGTGGGGGGCATCGACGAGAAGGAGTGGGCGATCCTCAACGACCCCGCCAACAACTATCCCCTCAACAACCGCGCCATCGTGGGGCAGTACCCTCCCGGCTCCACCTTCAAGGTGATCACGGCCATGGCGGCGCTGCAGG
This sequence comes from Actinomycetota bacterium, assembly GCA_014360645.1. Classification (NCBI taxonomy): domain Bacteria; kingdom Bacillati; phylum Actinomycetota; species Actinomycetota bacterium. Next base: position 301,105 of record JACIXD010000001.1, read on the forward strand.
ACCTGGGGGTGACGGCATATTCGCCCTTCTATTGCAACCACGTCTTCAACCGGGGCGAGTTCGCGCAGTTCCCCAAGACCTGCTGGGGGAAGCACGGGGCCGTCGACTTCATCCACGCCATCGTGGAGTCGTGCGACGTGGTCTTCTACGACCTCGGCTATTCCATATACGAGAACCGCGAGCGGGAGGGATGGGTGACGAAGCTGCAGGACTACGCCAGGCTGGCCGGGCTAGGGTCCAAGACCGGCGTGGACCTGCCCAACGAGTTCGAGGGACGGGTGCCCACGCCGCAGTGGAAGTGGGAGTTCAACCAGGGCAACCCGGACTACCAGCGCTGGTATCCCGGGGACACCGTCAACCTGGCGGTGGGACAGGGAGACGTCCTGGTGACTCCCCTGCAGCTCGCCAACGTGTACGCGGCCATCGCCAACGGCGGTCCCTTCTACCGTCCCCACGTGGGCAAGGAGATCATCACCTGGCAGGGAGAGACGGTGGAGGTCAACCAGCCCCAGATGATCGGCGACATCACCAGCGCCGACAACGTCCTGGGCGTGCACGTGGACAGGGACAAGCTGGCGGTGATCCGCTCCGCCCTCGCGGGCGTCACCTCGGGGGAGGGCACCGCGGCGGGGGCTTTCCAGGGTTTTCCGCTCCAGGCGGTGCCGGTGGCGGGCAAGACGGGCACGGCGGAGGTGCAGGGGAAGCAGCCCTGCGCCTGGTTCGCATGCTACGCCCCCGCCAACGATCCCCAGTACGTGGTGGTGGTGATGATCGAGGAGGGCGGGTTCGGGGGCGCCATGGCCGCCCCGGTGGCGCGCCGCATCCTGGAATACATCTACGGCATCGAGCCGGGCCAGGGACAGGTCGGGCCGGTGGGAGACTAGGGGGGAGGAAGGCATGCCGCAGAGGCTGGGAAGGGTTCTCGCCCCCAAGGTGACGGAGAGGAGGCAGACGGACGAGGTCGCCCGCCGCCTGAGCGGCCTGCCCCTCCGTCACGTAGACTGGACCCTGCTCGCCGTCACCTTTTTCCTGGTGGGTTTCGGCATGCTCATCCAGTACAGCGCCACCCGCGACGATATTCCCGGCAACCCCACCTACTACGTGTTGCGCACGGCGGTGAACCTGCTCATCGGGCTGGTGCTCATGGGGGTGCTCATGAGTTTCGATTACCGCCGCCTCAAGGTCGCCAGCCCCTTCGTATACGGCTTCTTCCTGGTGCTGCTCATGGCCGTGCTGCTCACCGAGAGGGTCATGGGATCCTCGCGCTGGATCTCGCTGGGGTTCATCAACTTCCAGCCCTCGGAGTACTGCAAGCTGGTGCTGGTGCTGGTGCTGGCCAACTTTTTCTCGGACAACAAGGCGGATCCGGATTCCTTCCGCAGCTTCATCATCCCCGTGGCCTGGGCCGTGCCTTACATGCTCCTGATCTTCCTCCAGCCCGACCTGGGCACCACCCTGGTCCTCGCCGCCATCCTGCTGGGCATGCTCTTTCTGGTGGGATGCCGCATGCGCTACTGGCTGGGCCTGGTGGGTGCGGGGGTCATGGGTTTCGTCTTCGGGTTCGTCTTCCAGGTCTTCAAGCCCTACCAGGTGGAGCGCTTCGTGGCCTTCCTGCGCCAGGGCTCCAATATCCAGGAGGCGGGCTACCACCTCCTGCAGTCCAAGATAGCCATAGGGTCGGGACAGCTGGTGGGGAAAGGGCTGATGCAGGGGACCCAGACCAACCTCAACTTCATCCCCGCCCACCACACGGATTTTATCTTCGCGGTGGTCGGGGAGGAGCTGGGCATGCTGGGAGCCCTGCTCCTCGTGGGGGTGTTCTGCCTCTTCATGTGGCGGGCGGTGCGCATCGCCAGCAACTCGCGTGACTTCTACGGCACCATGATCGCCTTCGGCATCGTCAGCATGTTCGCTTTCCAGATGGTGGTGAACATCGGCATGACCATGGGCATCATGCCCATCACCGGGATCCCGCTGCCCTTCATCAGCTACGGCGGCAACAACCTCATCGTCAGCCTGGCTTGCGTGGGGCTGCTCACCAACATCCAGATGCGAAGGTTCTCCCAGATATAGCTACAGGGGCAGCGCCGCGGGGAGGGCTCGGATGCGGTATTATCGAAAGAAGTCATCGATCTCGCACCGCGCCCGAGCGAGGGCCGCGAGAGGACAGGACCCCGGGCCTGGGAGCTCAGGCGCCGGGCGAGGGAAGGGGGTTGCTTGGAGGAGGGAAGCCCGTACCGGTCCGGTTTCGTCGGCCTGGTAGGCCGTCCGAACGTGGGAAAGTCTACGCTGCTCAACAACCTCATGCACCGCAAGCTGGCCATCATCTCGGAGAAGCCCCAGACCACGCGGAACAAGATCCGCTGCGTGCTCACGCGCGAGGACGCACAGATCGTCTTCGTGGACACCCCGGGCTTTCACAAGCCGAAGAACGCCCTGGGAGAGAGGCTCAACAAGGCGGTGCGGGAGACCCTCGAGGAGGTGGACGCGGTGGTCTTCATCCTCGACGGCACCCAGACCATCGGCAGGGGAGACCTCTTTATCGCCGGGGAGCTGGAGGAGCTGGAGACGCCGGTGGTGGCGGCGCTGAACAAGATCGACCGCCTTACCCGGGATCAGGTGGAGGCGCAGCTCGCGGTGGCCTCGAAACTGGGGGAATTCACGGACATCATCCCCCTCTCGGCGAAGACGGGAGAGAACGTGCACGCGCTCATAGAGCGCATCGTGGAGCTTCTCCCCGAGGGCCCGAAATATTACCCCGAGGACATGGTCACCGACCAGCCCGTCAACTTCATCGTGGCGGAGCTCATACGCGAGAAGGTGCTGCAGCTCACGCGGGAGGAGGTACCCCACAGCGTGGCGGTGGTGGTGGAGGAGATGGAGCGCCGGGAGGACAGGGACCTGGTATATATCGAGGCGGTCATCTACGTGGAACGCGAGTCGCAGAAGGGCATCATCATCGGAAAGGGAGGCCGCATGCTCAAGGACATCGGCAGCCGGGCGCGCGCGGAGATCGAGCCGCTGCTGGGAGAAAAGGTGTTCCTTCAGCTCAAGGTGGCGGTGGAGAAGGACTGGGCGAAAAGGCCGCAGATGGTGCGAAGGCTGGGATACTGAGGGCAGGGGCGCGGACGAGCGGGGGTTGCTCATGGAAGACAGGAACAGGGTGCTGGGCGAGAGCTTGGGCGATCTCCTCTCCCAGGGGAAGATGGCGGCCGCCCTTGCCCTGCTGGACGGCCTGCAGCCCGCCGACGCCGCGGAGGTGCTGGAGAGCCTCCCCTACGAGGACCGTCTGCGCATCTTCCGGGCCTGGGACGTGGAGGAGTCCTCGGAGGCCCTGCCCGAGATGTCCGAGGAGGGACAGGTGGAGGTGCTGCAAGGCCTCGCCAGGGGCCTGGCCACCCGCATCATCGCCGAAATGCCCCCCGACGACGCGGTGGACCTCCTGGCGGACCTTCCCCCCGGGACCGCCGAGGCACTGCTCTCCGGCATGAGCCCGGACAAGGCGGGCCAGCTCCGGCGCCTCATGGCCCACGGCGAGGAGACCGCCGGCGGGCTCATGACCCCCGAGGCCATGCGCCTCAGCGATACGCTTACCGTGGGCGAGGTGCTGGACAGTCTGCGCGAGGTTCCCGAGAACATCGAGATGGTCTACTACGTATATTACCAGGATATGGAAGGACGCCTCAGCGGCGTCAACTCCCTGCGCGAGCTCATCATCGCCGATCCCGAGACCCCGGTGGCGGAGATCATGCACCGTAACCTCATCACCGTGGGCCCCGAGGAGGACCAGGAGAAGGTGGCCGCCCTCATCGACCGCTACGATCTGCTGGCGGTCCCCGTGGTGGATGGGGAGGGGAGGATGCTGGGGATCGTCACCGTGGACGACGTCATGGACGTCATCGAGGAGGAGGCCAAGGAGGACATCTACAGCCTGGCGGGGACCTGGGAGGCGGAGGAGGGGAGGGAGCGCAACCCCTTCCTGGCGGCGGTCATCGGCAGGCTTCCCTGGGTGATCATCGCCCTGGCCCTGGAGCTGCTGGTGGCGGGGGGGCTCCTGAGGGCGTACTCCGCCACCATGCGGGCGCACATCGCGCTGGTCTTCTTCATCCCCGCCATCCTGTCCATGGGAAGCACGGTGTCCCTGCAGAGCGCCACCCGCATGACCGTGGAGGTGCTCGGAGGGGGAGAGGGCGGGAGGAGGTTCGCGGCGAGCGCCCTCAACGAGCTGCTCATCGGTCTGGGGATAGCCGCGGCCAGCGGGACGCTGATCTCCTTGTTCGCCCGCTCGGTGGGAGACAGCGCCCGCCTGGGGATGGTGGTGGGGATCGCCATGGCCTGCACCGTCCTCTTCGCTGCCCTGGTGGGAAGCGTCCTGCCTCTGCTGCTCAAGGCCCTGCGGGGGGACCCCGCGAAGGCCTCCGAGCCCTTCCTGGCCACCCTCATGGACATCCTGGGGCTGGCGGTCTATCTCCTCATCGGGATGGCGTTGATATGACGGACCGGCGGCGAGGTGGGTGATGGCGGAGGAAGAAGCGGTCAGGGACGAGGTCCTACACATCTTCCCGGACGCGGGGAGCCTGGCTTATTTCATCGACGCCACCATGCTGAGGCCGGAGGCGGAGGAGCGCCACTACCTGGAGTTCCTGCGCGAGGCGGCGGACGCCGCTTTCAGGTGCGCCTTCGTGCCCCTCTATTACCTGCCCATGGCCCGGGTGGAGCTGGAGGGGAGCCCGACCAGCCCCGGGGCGCCCATAGGCTTCCCCTTCGGCTATGCCTCCACCGACGCCAAGAAGGCGGAGGCGGTGTTCGCGCTGCAGCACGGGGCCAGGGAGCTGGACATGGTGGTGAACATCTCCGCCCTGCGCTCGCGCCGCTATCAGAGGGTCAGCGAGGACATCCGCGAGGTGGTGCGGCTTGCGCGGCGTTATGATTCCGCGAAGGGCGAGGGACATATCGTGGTCAAGGTCATCCTGGAGACCTGCTACCTCGGCCCTGAGGATATGCGCAGGGGCGCCCTCATCGCCGTGGAGGCGGGCGCGGATTTCGTGAAGACCTCCACGGGGTTCGGCCCCGGGGGAGCGCGGGCGGAGGACGTGGCCCTCCTGCGGGAGACGGTGGGGCCGGGCTTCGGCGTCAAGGCGAGCGGCGGCATACGGCGCCTGGCCCAGGTGGTGGAGATGGTGGAGGCGGGCGCCAACCGCATCGGGACCAGCGCCGCTGCGGAGATCCTGGCCGAGTACCTGCGCCTGCTCCGCTGGCGCTCCGGCTGACGGCCCCGCGAGCGCGATCTCCCGCCGCGCCCGGAAGCACGTTCGCCGACATCATTCCTTGCGCACAGGAGAACGAGCTCTCATGCCGGTAGGGCCGCTGCGGGCATGGATCCACGGGCGTTCATTTTGGAGTGACCTCGGATAACCTTGTGGTTGAGGGAAGCCGGAGGTCGCGGTCGCCATCAGGAGTTAATGCCACCGCCAGTTATTCATGCAAAAGGGGTCAAGAAGCTGACCAGGGCGACCTCCGGTTGAGGGCAAGTCGGGGTTCGCAGCCTTTGTCGGGCGTTCATAGAAAGGGGTGACCCCAAGTAACCTTTGGCGCTTCCTCGAGAACTCCCTTCGAGCCTCCCCTTCCGGCTTGCGCCTTCCGGTTCATCTCTCCGGTCGCCCCCGCTGGCCTCACCTCCAGCTCCTTGGGGTCATTTATAAGAATACTACTACGGTATTAATACGTCAATAGTAATCTAGCTGGGATTACGTTTTTTTTCTCCCTCCGGGTCCGCGGACGGATGAGGAAGCCCTCCCCGCGCGTTCCCCGCGCCGGAGGCCGTGCAGGGGCGCCGCGCATCCCCGGCGAGGTGGCGCATGATCACCCCCCGCGCCCTCAGCGGACGCTCCAGGAAGGCCTCCGCCAGGCCGAGGGAGGCGGTGAGGGCCTCCCTGGCGGTCTCGGGGCGGATGCATCCCATGCGCGCCACCGCGGCCATCTCCGCGCGCATCAGCCCGCGCATCAGGTCCAGGGCCTCCGGGCGCAGGTGGACGCGCTCCCCTCGCGCAGGGCGGCAGCGAGGGCAGGCCACCCCTCCCTCCGCGAGGTCCAGGAAAACCTGGCCCCCGGTGACCTCGCGCCCGCAGTGCAGGCAGCAGTCGAGGTGGGGGCGGTACCCGATGAGGGCGCAGACCTTGAGGGCGAAGGCGGCCAGCAGCAGGGGGGGCTCGGCCACCTCTCCCTCGAGCACGTCCAGGGTCACGCGGAGGATGTCGAAGAGCCGGGGCACCTCCTGCCTTTCCTGCAGCGACTTCTCGATCAGCTCCAGCATGGCCTCCCCGTAGAGGAAGCGGGCGTAGTCGCCGCGCAGCGCGGCGTGGGTGCGCACCACGTCCGCCTGCACCACCGTGTCCAGGTTCCGCCCCTCGTGCAGTACCGCGCGGACCTGCGTGAAGGGCTCGAGGCGCCCGCCGAACTTGCTCCTGGTGCGCTTGATACCCCTGGCCACGGCGCGGCGTAGGCCGTGGGCGGAGGTGATGAGGGAGATGATGCGGTCGGCCTCGCCGAGGTCAAAGGCCCTCAGGACGATGGCCTCATCCTTGAAGGTGGCCAAAGGCGCCCTATTCCTCCTTAATGCTGCCGAAGCGGCGCTCCCTCGACTGATATTCCCTGATCGCCTCCGCGAGGTGCCGGCGTCGGAAATCCGGCCACAGCACCTCGGTGACGTAGATCTCCGTGTAGGCCAACTCCCAGATGAGGAAGTTGCTGATGCGCATCTCCCCCGCGGTGCGGATGAGGAGGTCGGGGTCGGGCACCTCGGGGTTGTAGAGATAAGCGCGGAACCCCTCCTCGTCCAGCCCGGCGGGGTCCACGGCGCCGCGGACCGCGTCCTCGCAGAGCCTGCGCACGGCGTCCACGATCTCCGCCCGTCCGCCGTAGTTGAAGGCGATGTTCAGGGAGAGGCCGGTGTTTTCGCGCGTGAGCTCCACGGCGTTGTCGATGGCCCTGAGGGTGGAGGCGGGGATGCGGTCGCGCCTCCCCGCATGGCGTATGCGTATGTTGCGGGCGTGGAACTCCTCTATACGCTTGTTGAGGAGGTTGCGGTTGAAGCTCATGAGGAATCTTACCTCGTTCTCGGGGCGGTTCCAGTTCTCGGTGGAGAAGGCGAAGAGGGTCAGGGCACCCAGCTCCCACTCCGAGGCCGCCCTGACGATGTCGGTGATGGATTCCTCCCCCGCCTTGTGGCCGGCGATGCGGGGCAGGTTGCGGCGTTCCGCCCAGCGCCCGTTGCCGTCCATGATGATCGCCACATGGTTGGGCAGCGCTCCATCCGGTCTGGTGACATCCTCCGCCATATCGACCGCCTCCCCCGGTGCCCTCTTCATTCCTGCCATCCCTACCTCTCCTGCCCGGGCGCCCCTCCCTCGGCGGCCTGGTCCTGCCCGTCCTGCTGCTTGAAGATGATCCTCTGCAGCGCGTAGACGCCCAGTATGGACACGGCGCAGCTCTTCTGGGGGGGCATCTTGGAGGTGGGTATATACAGGGCGCACTCGTCGTTGCAGGGGGAGAGCGCCCCCACGATGGAGGAGACGCGGAAGGGACAGTACGCGCCGGGAACGTTTCCCATGCTGACCTCCTGAGGCTTTCCCCGCGTCCCGGGCAGGGGGCGCCGGAGCCATTCCCCTCTCCTCGCCCGGGAGGACCTTTTACCTGAATGCTACCACACCGCCACCGCGCGGGTAAGCGCCGGGGTAACCATGCCCGCCGCCGCGTGTTTATAATTACCGGTATGGGACCGCGGCCGCGGGCGCGGCCTGGCGAGGCGAGGTGGAGTTTGACCGGAAGGGAAGCGGAGGGAAGCATCCGCCACGAGGACGCGGAACTGGTGCGGAGGGCCAAGGAAGAGCGCGAGGCCTTCGGGGCCCTCTACGCCAAGTACCTGAGGAAGGTCTATACCTACGTCTATTACCGCGTGGGGAACGCGGACGACGCCGAGGACATCACCGAGAGCGTCTTCCTTCACGCCCTGGTGCACCTCGAGCGCTATCAGGACCGCGGCATACCCTTCTCGGCGTGGCTGCTGCGCATCGCCCACAACCTGGTGGCCAACTGGCACCGTAACGGCAAACGCCGGCGCATGGTGGGCCTGGAGGGCGCGGAGCCGCTTCCCGACCCCTCCCCTTCCCCGGATGAGGGCCTGGAGCGCGAGGCGGAGATCGAGGCGCTTAAGGCCGCTCTGCGGGAGCTGCCGGAGGAGAGGCAGCAGGCGCTCATCCTGCGCTACGCCGAGGGACTGAAGCACAAGGAGATCGGGGAGATCATGGGGAAGAGCACCGGGGCGGTCAAGGTGCTCGTCCACCGCTCCCTTTTGAGTTTGCACCGCAGCCTTTCCGAGAAGGAGGTAGGGCGATGAGCGGTGAAGAGAAAGCGTCGAGGCGCGCGAGGGGGCGGCGGCTGCGCTACCGGGACACGGTGAGGATGGTCAGGGAACACCTGCGCCCGGTGGACCCGGGTGCCGAGTTCGCCCGCCGCCTGGAGGAGCTGTGCGTGAGCATGGGGGCGCGGGAGCTCTTCGACCCGGAGCGTGAGGCGCGGGGGCACCTCTCGCGCAGGGGAGTGATCATCGGGGGCGCCATCTGCTCCGCGCTTCCCTTCCTGGGCGTCGCCGCCTACGCCATCGGCAAGCTGGTGCACCGCCGCCGCGTGATTCCCGTGGGGGCCTGAGGGCGGCGGGCCGCGGCGCCGCGGCGTCTCTCCCGGTACGGGGAGGGCGCCGCGGTATGCCCTGTTCCGGCGGGAGGCGGGGAAGGAGTCCTGCGTCCCGGGGTCAAAAGCTGATCTGACGGCGCTTGTGGTTTTGCCGCCCATGGGGTATAACCCGCATAGGTCGGCGGTCCGGGAAGGCATGGAGGAGGAAACGGGAAAGATATGGAGCGGGCGGAGGTCTTCAGGGTGGTACGCGCGGCGCTGGCGGAGGCGCTGGAGCTGCGCGAGGATGACATAGAGGAGGGGTCGCGCTTCAAGGAGGACCTGGAGGCGGATTCCCTGGACCTGGTGGAGCTGCTGCTGGAGATGGAGAAGAGGTACGGCTTCAAGGTGAGCGACGAGGAGGCGGCGGAGATCCTCACCGTGGGGGACGCCGTGGACCTCATCCTGGCGAAGGCGGCGACTTGAGGAGGCGTTCGGGCGGCGGTGCCGGCGCGGCGCCGCGGCGTTTCCGGATAGATGGCGGGTTAAGAGCATGAGGGTCGGGATCCCTGGCGGGCTTCTTTATTACCGTTACGGCAGGCTGTGGAACTCCTTCCTCCACGCCCTGGGGGCCGAGGTGGTTGAGTCGGGCGAGACCACCCGCTCCATCCTCAACTCCGGGGTGAGCAAGGCGGAGAACGAGAGCTGCCTGCCGGTGAAGGTCTTCTACGGTCACGTCCTCGCTTTGAGGGAAAAGGTGGACGCCCTCTTCGTGCCCCGCCTGGTGAGCGTGAAGAGGCGCACCCACACCTGTCCCAAGATGCTGGGGCTGCCGGACATGGCGAGGGCGGCGGCGGGCGGCGCGGTGCCCGTCATCTCGCCCACCATAGATTTCCAGTCGGGTCTGTGGCACAACTACCGCGCCGTCTATTCCCTGGGGCGCATCTTCACCTCCGATCCGCGGCGCATCATCGCCGCCGGGATCACCGCCTGGAGGGAGCACCTCCTCTACCTGGAACGCCTGACCCTGGGCCTCGATCACCGGGGAGCGCTGAAGGGCGAGGCGGACCGCTTGCTCTGCGAGGGGCGTGACCTGCGCATAGGGGTCATCGGCCATCATTACAACGTCTACGACACCTTCACCACCATGTCTCTGCTGGAGCGGTTGGGGGCGATGGGGGTGGACGTGATGACCGCGGACATGGTGCCGGAGAAGCTGCGAGACCGCGAGCTCAAACGCCTGCCCAAGGACATCTACTGGAGCTACGAGCAGGAGGTGGCGGGGGCTATCCTGGCCTGTACGCGCTACCGCCTGGTTGATGGGATTATCTTCATGATCTCCTTTCCCTGCGGCCCCGATTCCATCGTGCGCGTGCTCTGCGAACAGGAGAACCGCCTCATGGGAGGGGTGCCCATGCTCACCCTGGTGATTGACGAACACACCGGGGAGGGAGGCTTCCTCACCCGTATAGAGGCCTTCGTGGACATGCTGTGGAGGCGTAAGAGGCGGGAGGTCGAGGAGTTGGAGGAGGCGGTATGAGGATCGCCTGGCCCCACATGGGCAGCCTGGAGTACGTGCTGGGGAGCGTTTTCGAGGAGCTGGGGCTGGACTACGTGCTCCCACCGCCCAATTCCCAGCGCACCCTGGAGCTGGGCGCCCGCCACGGGCCGGAGTTCGCCTGCTTTCCTCTCAAGACCACTCTGGGGAATTTCATCGAGGCACTGGAGGCGGGCGCGGACACCCTGATCATGGTGGCGGGCCGCGGCCCCTGCCGTTTCGGCTACTACGCCGAGACCCAGCGCCGCATCCTGGCCGAGGCGGGGTACGATTTCGTGATGGTGCCGCTGGAGTTCGAGCCCTCCCGCATCCCCCTCACCCTGAAGAGGCTCAAGCGCCTGAAGCAGGGCCGACCCTGGATCTCCCTCTACCGCGCCATCAAGTTCGCTCTGCACAAGGCGCACCTCATCGACCGCCTGGAGCAACAGGCTCTGCACCAGCGCTGGCTTGACCGCGAGAAAGGCGCCACCACGGAGGCCTTGAAGCGCTGCTACCGCATGGTCTGGGAAGCGGGCTCGTATCAGGACCTGGCGCGCGTGGAGAAGGAGGCCTTCGCGATCCTGCGCTCGGTGCCGCGGGTGGAGAGGGAGGAGATAAGGATAGGCATCGTGGGGGAGTTCTACCTCGTCCTGGAGCCCTACTTCAACCTCAATGTGGAGGAGCAGCTCGGGGACCTGGGAGCATACGTGGAGCGCAACATCTACCTAACGGACTGGCTGCGGCCCTCCGGCGAGAGGCCGGTGCTGGGACACCACGAGCACGGATCCGAGCGCCTGGCCGCTCCCTACCTCTCCCATAAGGTGGGGGGAGAGGGCATCTTCTCCGTGGGCGACACCATCCTCTTCCACCGCCTGGGCTTCGATGGGGTGGTGCAGCTCATGCCCTTCACCTGCATGCCGGAGACCATCGCCAAGAGCATCCTGCCCCAGGTCTCTCAGGACTTGGGCATACCCGTCCTCTCCCTGGTCATCGACGAGCTCACCGGCATGGCCGGGGTGGCCACGCGTCTGGAGGCCTTCGCCGACCTGGCGCGCTTCCGCCGCCGAGCGCGTGCGGACGCCTCCGGGCTCGCGCCGCAGCCAGCTCTTACGGCGCGGTAGTGCGACTTTTCTTCCCCGCCGGGAGCCGCAGGCCTTTGCCGCCCCCGCCCTCTGCGCTCACCTGTCGGGAAGAACGGGATGTCCCGGCGTCCGGCCTAAGGGTAAACCGACCACTCTTGAATCCCTGATATCGCCTTCCGCGCTCATCTTGACGCCGGGGGGCGGCGGGAATAATCTCGTGTTTAATGTCGCGCGGAGGCGATCACGGCTCGGGCGGCTTCCCGCCGCCGTAGGGATGCGGAGGGCACATGCCGGAAGCGGAGAACATCCACAGGCTGAACGCGGAGGAGGTCTATAAGGCCCTCGGCACCTCTCCTCAGGGGTTGAGCAGCGAGGAGGCCGCGAGGCGCCTGGAGGAGTACGGCCCCAACGAGATCCGCAAGGTCCGGGGGGTGCCTCTCGTGAAAAAACTTCTATCCCATTTCACTCACTTCTTCGCCATCCTGCTGTGGATCGGGGGCGCGCTCTCCTTCATCGCCGACCAGGCGGCCCTGGGATACGCCATCATCGCCGTCATCTTCATCAACGCCATCTTCACCTTCATCCAGGAGTTCAAGGCCGAGAAGGCCACCGAAGCCCTGAAGAAGATGCTCCCACCCATGGCCACGGTGATCCGGGACGGCACCGAGCAGGAGATCGAGGCGGCCAACCTGGTACCCGGCGACCTCATGATCCTGCGCGAGGGAGACCATATCTCCGCCGATGCCCGGTTGATCAGCACCGCCGAGCTGCGCACCAACAACTCGGCCCTCACCGGGGAGTCGGAACCGGTACGTCGTAACGCCTACCCCGTGCTGGAGGAGAACCTGTCCCGCACCGACATCCTCAACCTGGTGTTCATGGGGACCACGGTGGCCATAGGGACCGGCCGGGCTATCGCCTACGCCACGGGCATGGACACCGAGTTCGGGAAGATCGCTGCCATGACCCAGTCGGTGGAGGAAGAGGAATCTCCCATCCAAATGCAGATGAAGCGCATCACCAGGTTCGTGGCCGTGCTGGCGCTGGGCCTGGGCGTGATCTTTTTCCTCCTGGGGCAGTACGTGGTCAGGCTGCCCTTCGCGGACAACCTCATCTTCGCCATCGGCATCATCGTGGCCAACGTCCCCGAGGGACTGCTCCCCACCGTCACCCTCTCCCTGGCCATGGCCACCCAGCGCATGGCCAAACGCAACGCCCTGGTGAAGAAGCTCTCCAGCGTGGAGACCCTGGGCTCCACCACCGTCATCTGCACCGACAAGACGGGCACCCTCACCCAGAACGAGATGACGGTGCGCTCGCTGTGGACCTCCTGGTCGGAGGTGACGGTGGAAGGGGTCGGATACGCGCCGGTGGGGGACCTCGTGACGGCGGGTAACGGGAACGGCAAGAAAAAAAAGAAGCTCTCCCGGGAACAAGTGGAGATGCTGCGGCCGTTCCTGGAGGCCGCGGTGCTGTGCAACAACTCGCGCCTGGTGGCGGGGGACGAGGAGGGGTCTTACCGCATTATCGGTGACCCCACCGAGGGAGCCCTGCTGGTGGTGGGCAAGAAGGGCGGCGTGGATCCGGAGGAGGCCGGGGAGAGGCTGAAACGCGTATCCGAGCTCCCCTTCGATTCAACGCGCAAGATGATGACCGTGGTCTGCGAGGGGGAGGCCGGACGCGTGGCCCTCTGCAAGGGGGCGCCCGGGGCGGTGGTGGAGCGCTGCACCCATATCCTGACCGGGGAGGGAGTGCGCGAGATGCGCCCCGAGGACCGGGACCGCATCAACGGGGTCAACGACCGTTACGCCCGCTCCGCCCTGCGCGTGCTGGCCGTGGCGCGGCGGGAGCTCCCGGATACGCCGAAGCAATACGATGTGGAGAACACCGAGCGCGAGCTGACCTTCCTGGGGCTGGCGGCCATGATGGACCCTCCGCGCCCCGAGGTGGAGGAGGCGATCAGGAAATGCCGTACCGCGGGGATCAGGGTGATCATGATCACCGGGGATTACGGGCTCACCGCCGAGTCCATCGCCCGCCGTATCGGGCTGGTGCAGGGACCCCCGCGCATCATCACCGGGTTCGACCTCGACAACATGTCCGACGAGGAGCTGGTGGAGCACCTGCGCGGAGAGGAGGTGCTCTTTGCGCGCGTTTCCCCCGAGCACAAGATGCGCATCGCCCTGGCCTTGAAGGGCATGGGCGAGGTGGTGGCCATGACCGGGGACGGGGTCAACGACGCCCCCGCCCTCAAGGCGGCGGACATCGGGGTGGCCATGGGAATCACCGGGACCGACGTGGCCAAGGAAGCGGCGGAGATGATCCTCATGGACGACAACTTCGCCTCCATCGTGGCGGCGGTGGAGGAAGGACGCGCCATCTTCGACAACATCCGGCGCTTCATCACCTACATCCTGGCCTCCAACATACCGGAGATCGTGCCCTTCATCCTCTTCGTGATGTTCAAGATCCCCCTGCCCCTGACCATCATCCAGATCCTGGCAGTGGACCTGGGGACGGACCTGCTGCCCGCCCTGGCTCTGGGCACGGAGCGGCCGGAGCCGGGGATCATGGAGAGGCCTCCGCGCCCCATGTCGGAGCGCCTGCTGAATTTCCGCGTGCTCCTGCGGGCATACGGGTTCCTGGGTCCCCTGGAGGCGCTGGTGTGCATGCTGGGTTACCTCCAGGTCTTCGGGTGGAAATGGGGCGAGGAACTGTGGAGGATAAAGGAGGCGGACCCCCTCGTCTACGTCAGGGCCACCACCATGTCCCTCACCGGGATCGTGATGACCCAGATCGGCAACGGCTTCGCCTGCCGCACCACGCTGGAATCCGTCTTCCGCGCCGGGCTCACCACCAATCGCCTCTACCTGCTGGGCATCGCCAGCGAGCTGTCCCTGCAGGCCCTCATCGTCTATGTGCCCTTCCTCAACAAGGCCTTCGAGACCGCCCCCCTCTCCTGGTCGGAGTGGCTTTTCCTGGTGCCCTTCATCCCGCTGTGCATGTTCGCGGACGAGATACGCAAGCTGATATTGCGGGCCTACCTGCGCCGCCGCAAGAAAGGAACGGAGACGTGACCTCGAACGGACTGTGGCTTTTACCGTGCCAGGTGCTACTATCGGATTATGCGGGCGGCGCGCGCAGGTCGCCGCGCGCCGCGGACCTCTGGGCGCGGGATGCGTTGAGGAGGGGGTGAACAGATGCATGTGGTCATAGGCGGGTGCGGCCGGGTGGGATCATACCTGGCGTATATGCTCGAGCGCGAGGGCCACAGCGTGGCGGTGATCGACAAGGACCCCGAGGCCTTCGAGAACCTCTGGGAGGGTTTCGCCGGCAAGAAGGTGAAAGGGGTGGTCTTCGACCGCGACGTCCTGCTGGAGGCGGGTATTGAGAGGGCCGACGCCTTCGCCTCGGTGACCAGCGGCGACAACAGCAACATCGTCAGTGCCAGGGTGGCCAAGGAGCACTTCCGCGTGCCCAGGGTCATCACTCGCATCTACGACCCGCGCCGGGCCGAGATCTACAAGCGCCTGAACATCCCCACCGTGGCCAGCGTGGCGTGGTCCGGCCACCGCATGCTGAGCTTCATCTCCCACGGGGAGCTGGACAGCGAATACCAGTTCGGCAACGGGGAGGTGGACCTGGTGCGCTTGGAGCTGCCTGCCCACCTGGCGGGCCGCAACGCCGCCGACCTCAACGTGCCCATGGAGGTGCAGGTGGTATGCGTGACCCGGGGCACGGGCACCATCCTCGCCACCGCGGGAACCGCCTTCAGGGAAGGGGACGTCCTCTACATCGCGGTGGCCAGGGAGAGCCAGGGCAAGCTGGAACGCCTGCTGGGGCTGAAGTGAGGGGATGACCATGCGCATCATCGTGTTGGGCGGAGGGATGGTGGGCCTTCACCTCTTGTCGTCCCTCGGAAACGATCACCAGGTGGTGGTGGTGGAGAAGCGGCAGGACCGGGTGGGGGAGCTAAGGGAGAGGTTCCCGGACGCGTCCATATTACACGGCGACGCGTGCGAGCCCTCGGTGCTCGACGCGGCCGGTACGGCGGGGGCGGACGTGGTGGCGGCGGTCACCGGGGACGACGAGGACAACCTGGTCATCTCCTACCTGGCCAAGTTCGAGTACGGGGTGCCGGTGGTCTTCGCCCGCGTGAACAACCCCAAGAACGAGTGGCTCTTCACCGCGGAATGGGGGGTGGACGAGGCCATCTGCAGCGCCTCCATCATCGTGCAGCTGGTGCAGGAGGAGCTGACCCTGGGTGAGATGGTGACCCTGCTCAAGCTGAGGCGCGAGAACCTGGTGGTGGAGGAAGTGGTCATAAAGGAGGGAAGCGAGGCGGTGGGCAAGAACCTCAGGGACATCGAGCTCCCCGCCAAGACGCTGGTGGCCACGGTGCTGAGGGACCGCCGGGTGCTCATCCCCCGGGGGGACCTCACCCTCTTCGCAGGCGATAAGATACTCCTCATCTCCGAGCCGGATAGGGTGGAGGAACTGAGGAAAGCACTGGGTATCGAGTGAGTGGTTCCCATGAGAGCCGTGATCGCCGGCTGCGGAAGGGTAGGTTCCCAGGTCGCCCAGGCGCTATCACTGGAGGGCCACAACGTGGTGGTCATCGACCGCGACCCCCGCTCCTTCGAGAGACTGGGGGTCTCCTTCAACGGCGAGACCATGGCCGGCATCGCCTTCGACGAGAAGCTCCTCAGGCAGGCGGGCATCGAGGAGGCGGACGCTTTCGCCGCGCTGACCAACTACGACAACACCAACCTCATGGCCGCCGAGATAGCCGCCGGCATCTTCGGGGTGCCGCGGGTGACCGCCAGGGTCTACAACCCCGACAAGGAGCTCACCTACCGCACCATGGGCATCGATTACATCTGCGGCAGCACCATAATCGCGGATATCTTCCACCGCTTCGTGACCGCAGGTGGGATGATGACCCACGCCGAGTGGCCCGGAGGCATGAGAGTGGTGGAGCTGGAGGCGGGCAGTGCGGTGGGCCGCTTGGACATCAAGGGGCTCCGCGCGCCGGGAGCGGCCAGGCTCATGGCCCTGGTGAGGGGCGACAAGCCGCTGTTCTTCTCCCGCGACACCCGCATCCTGCCGGGGGACCACCTGATCATGGCGGTGAATGCCGGCGATAGGGCATACCTGGGGAGGATAGCGCCCCTGACGAGGGAGGCCGGCGCCCCCGGAGCGCGATCCGCCAGTGCACGCGGGAGCTGGCGGGTCATCGTGGCGGGATGCGGGCGGGTGGGAGCGCAGCTGTCCGAGATGCTGTCCCTGGACGGATACCGCGTGACGGTCATCGACCGCGACCGCGGTTCCTTCCAGCGCCTCAGCAAGTCTTTCCAGGGCGATGCGGTGAAGGGCTACGCCTTCGACCTGGACGTCCTGGAGCGAGCGGGCATCGAGAAGGCGGACGTCTTCGCGGCGCTGACCAACTACGACAACACCAACCTCATGGCCGCCGAGGTGGCGCGGAGGATATTCGGGGTGGAGAGGGTGGTCTCGCGGCTCTATAATCCGGACAAGGAAAAGACCTTCCAGGCCCTGGATATCAACTATTTCTGCGGCACCTCCATCCTGGCGGAGCGCTTCATGCAGCGTATGGTTCCGGACCGGCTCAACATCGTCGCCTGGACCGCCAACAATCGCGTGCTGGTGACCGAGTTCTCCTGCCCCGCCCGCCTGGCCGGAAAAACGGTGGGGTGGCTGGAGAGGGAGGAACTGCTCAGGGTGGGGTTGATCGGCCGCGACGGCGCCATGAGGCCTGCCGACCGCGACGAGGCGCTGGAAGAGGGAGACAGGGTGGTGGCCGCGGTGCTGGCGGATAGGGTTAACCGGGTGAGGAAGATGACCGGAGAGGGGTGGATGGCACCGGCTTCCCTCGTGAGGGCGAAGGCGCGGCTGTCCCGGAGCGTCTACCGGGGTTCAACGCGAAGGGCGGGTGGCAGGCTATGAGGATAGTGATCATGGGCGGCGGAAAGGTGGGTTTCTTCCTCGCGGAGCTGCTGGGGGGCAAGGGTCACCAGGTGACGGTGATCGAGAGGAACCGCGAGTTGTGCGAAAGGCTAGCGGTGGAGACCTCGGCGGTGGTGATCCAGGGAGACGGATGCGACCTGCGCTACCAGGAGGAGGCGGACGTGGGAGGCGCGGAGGTCTTCGCCGCCGTCACCGGTGACGACGACGACAACCTGGTGGCGTGCCAGCTGGCCAGGACCTATTTCCAGGTGCCGAGGACGGTGGCGCGGGTAAACAACCCCAAGAACGAGCGCATCTTCAACCTCCTGGGGGTGGACGCCATCTCCAGCACCACGGTCATCGCCCAGCTCATCGAGGAGCGGACCACTATCGGGGACATCATCACCCTCCACACTTTGAAGCAGGGCAAGCTGGCGGTGGTGGAACTGGACCTCCCCGAGGACCGCTGCTCCTCGTGCAGCGTGCCCTTACGGGAGCTCGGGCTTCCCGCGGGATGTGTGCTGGTGTCCATCCTCAGGGGGGATGAGGTGATCATCCCCCAGGGGAGTTCGATGCTGCAGCCGGGAGACACGGTCATCGCGGTGACCGAGCCCGAGCTGGAGGGCGAGCTCAAGCGCATCCTCACCACCTGACGGCAAATTCAAGGGACTAGGGTTCTGCGGATGCCCAGTTCCCCCCGCGGGCTCAAGCCCGTCCTCTCCACCCGACGGCATCCTCCGGGGCCGACGGTTTTACAGAAACCCGTTCTTCCCCGCGAGCGCAAGCTCACCCCCGCTGGACCGAGGGCGCCGCTGCCGATGCCCGTTCCTCGAGTTCACGCGCTTCTCCGATCTCTCCCGGCACTTCGCCCCGCAGATGGCAGCCACCTCGGCGTCCATGGGTATGCCCGCCATCAAGCTCATCACCTCTCTTAGGTAGGTCCGTATCCGCTTCCTCCGGCTTCTTTTGCAACCACTCCACGAGGTCCGCAGTGGGGTTGACCATCGTGCCTCTCCTTTGTCTCACAGCTTACACTTGAGAAAAGGATGGAACGGTGGTCCTTGTTTTGCTAGGGGGCTTTCGCCTTATCGCCACTACCGGGCACTCTGGCACCGGGCTTTGATCTTGAGGTAAGGAAGCCTTTTCGAGTCGATTTGTCATGGGTCAATTCGTTTGCTTGAAAACAGGCAGGGGAGAATATAAAATTAGCGCGGCCTAAAATATTTTTTCAGGCCCCGAAAAATTTATCGTAGGGTAACACCGGTGCGCGCGGGCGGAGGAGCGTGGCGGAGATCGGCCCGCGCCGTGAGGCGGGAAAGATACGGATCGTACCTCGTGGTGCAAGGTCGTCCGGGTCGGGAAGGCGGTCGAGATGGGCTCCATGGCGGATAAGCTGGCGAGGGTGAAGAAGGCCGAGGACGAGGCCGCGGAAACGCTCGAGGACTACCGCAGGCGGGCGGAGGCGGTGATATCCGAGGCCCGGGAGAAGGCGGCGAAGGCCAGGGCGGAGGCGGAGGCCAGGGCCCGTTCCGAGGGCGAAGCGGAGATGAAGAGAATCATCGAGGAGGCGGAAGAAGACGCCCGCGGGCTCAGGGAAAGATACGGGCAAGACGCCGCCGCCCTCCGGGAGGCGGTGGCCTCGAGGCAAGAGGCGGCGGTGAGGTTCATCGTGGAGAGGCTGGAAGAGGGCGGATAGGGCTGGTTATTTCTGGATAGAGGGAGTCCGGCATGCCCATAGCCAGAATGCAGAAGATCTCGGTGCTGGCGCCCGTCTATGCGAGGGAGGAGCTGGTGGACCGGCTGCACCGCATGGGAGCCGTCCACCTGGTGGAGATGGGCGAAGAGGAGGCCGTTGAGGCCGCTCCCGAGTTGGACATCGTACCCTTCGAGCCCGATACCCGCCAGTTGCGTCTGGCGCTGGCGAGGACGGAGTTCATCCTCCAGCTCTTCGAGCGCTTCGAGGAGGCCAAGACCGGTCTCATTTCCGGTTTTCTCCAGGAGAAGGTGCACCTCACCCTGGAGGAGTTCCTCACGGTAGAAAAGGAGATCGACCTCCCCACCCTGTACCGAGAGCTGGAGGAGCTGGACGTAGAGCTGCGCCAGGTGGAATCGGAGATCTCCCGCCTGGAGGGAGACCTGGAGGTCCTCGCTCCCTGGAAGGAGTTCGAATTCCCGCTCTCGGTGGCCCGCGGCCTTAAGACGGTGGAGCTCCACCTCGGCATCTTGCCCCACCTGGCCCTCGGCGACTGGGAGAGGGAGATGGAGGAGCGTTGCCCGCTCGCGGTCTGGGAGGTCCTGGAAAGGAGGGCGGAGAGAATATACCTGGCGGCCGCAGTCCACCGCGTTGATGCCGCGGAGTTCTCGACGATCGCCTCCGAGCTGGAGCTGGAGCGCGTGGAGCTAGGCGAGAGGGAGGGGACGGTTCCGCAGGAGATCTCCCTCACGAGCGGGGAACTGGAAAAGGCGCGGGAGAGGAGGCGGGAACTGGAGGAGGCGGTCAAGGAGCGCTCTCCCATCAAGCCCAGGCTCCTGGCCCTCAAGGAATATCTGGAAAACCTCCTGCAGAAGGAGGAGGTCAAGGGTAAGTTCCTGCACACGCGGCGCGTCGTGGCCCTCCGGGGCTGGGTGGAGGAGGCCCGCATGGAGGAGATGCGGCGGGGGCTCGAGGAGCTGGGCTACCCCGTGGAGGTGGATTTCGAGCCCCCGGGAGAGGGCGAGGTCGTGCCCACCCTGCTGGTGAACCGCAGGCGCATCAAGCCCGCCGAGACCCTCATCAACCTCTTCGGACTGCCGGGGATGAGCGAGACCGACCCCACTCCCTTCGTGGCGCCGTTCTTCATCCTCTTTTTCGGCATGTGCATAGGGGACGTGGGCTACGGCATCATCCTCACCCTGGCCTTCTGGCTGGCCCTGAAGAAACTCGACGTGAGCGAGAACGCGCGCAGGTTCTTCCGCCTCTTCATGTACTGCGGTGTGGCCACCATCCTGGTGGGCATCTTCACGCGGGGCTACTTCGGCATCGAGGGGGAGTCGCTGCCGGGCTTCCTGAAGTTCCCCGGCACCCTAGACATCCTCAACGACCCCATACCCATCATGCTCGTCTGCGCGGCGTTGGGCCTTATCCATATCTCCATCGGGGTGGCCATCGAGATGTACGACAACATGCGCCACAACTCGCCATGGACGGGCTTCTGCGAGCAGGGGACCACCCTGCTGCTCTGGCTGGGGATCGCGGTGATGGCGGTGGGGGCCGGCATCAAGGTCGACGCGCTGCGGATGGCGGGGATGTACATCATGATCGCGGGCGCCGCGGGGGTGATCCTCCTCTCCAACATCGCCAGCAGGAGCCTGGCGGGGAAGTTCTTCGGCGGCCTTTACAACATGTACGGCCTGCTTGCGAGCACCATAGGGGACGTGGCCTCCTACCTCAGGCTCTATGCCCTGGGGCTGGCGACGGTGGCCATCGGGAGCGTGGTCAACCGCATGGCCGCCATGACCTGGGGGATACCCGTGCTGGGAGTGGTCTTCCTGGCGGTGATCCTGCTGGGCGGACACCTCTTCAACCTGGCCATAAATTTCCTCAGCGCCTTCGTGCATCCCCTGAGGTTGCAATACGTGGAGTTCTTCGGCAAGTTCTACGAGGACGGGGGCGAGCCCTTCGCGCCCCTCGCCTTGCGGACAAACCGAGTGGTGGTCGAGGACCGGTAGAGGGAGGTAGATATGGTAGAGACTTTCGGAGGTCTGACCGGCCTGCAGTGGGCGCTGCTGGGAGCGGCGGTGGCGGTGATCGGCGGGGGCTCGGGCTCGGCCATGGGCATCACTTATGTCGCCAACGTCGCCGGCGGCATCCTCACCGAGAAACCCGATTACTTCGGGCCCATGTTGCCCCTGGTGGTCATACCGGGCACCCAGGGCATCTACGGCTTCATCACCGGGGTGCTGGTGGCGTTCGTGATGAAGCCTTCGGCGGGATGGGATGCCCTCACGGGCACGCTGGGTTTCCAGATCTTTCTCGCCTGCCTGCCCGTGGCGTTCGTCTGTTTCGTGTCCGGCGCCTACCAGGGATTGACGGCGGCCGGGGCCTCAGGCATGGTGGCCAAGCGCCGCGAGGAGATGGGACGCGCCCTGGTGCTGCCGGCGCTGGTGGAGACCTACGCGGTGCTCTCGCTCATCGTGACCATACTCTTCTTCTTCGTGGTCATCAGGCCGGCTTATCCCGGATAGGCAGCCGAGGAGGGCTTGATGTCCCTGGATAAGCTGTTGGAAAGGATAGCCGCCGACGCCCGGACGGAGGGCGAGGAGATCCTCGCCCAGGCTGAGGAAGAGGCGGCTAGGATCCTGCGGGAAGGCGAGGAGGAGGCCCTGCGGTCCGCCGAAGACATACGCTCGTCATACCGCCGGCGGGGCGAGCGCGAGCGGACCAGGATCATGAGCGAGGCCCTTGCGGAGGGCCGCGCCGCCTATCTTTCGACCCAGGAGGAGCTCTTCGAGGAAGCCCTGGCCGCCGCGGCGCGTGAGTTCGAGTCCCTGCCGGAGGAGCGCTACCGCGCCTGGCTGAAAAGGGTGATCCTGGAGCACGCGGGCGAGGGCGTGGACGAGGTCATCGCCGCCCCCTACGACCGCTCGCTGCTCGCCGGGGGCCTGCTGGACGAGGTCAACGCCGCGCTGCGTGAAAGGGGAACACGGAAAGGGCTGGCCCTCTCGGAAAAAGAGGCGGAATTCAGCCGCGGGGTGATCCTGAAAGGCGACAAGTATGCCAACAACCTCTCCCTGCAGGCGCTGCTGCGCGAGGTGAGGGAGAGGAGCGAGGAGGAGTTGCTGGACATCCTCTTCGGCGATACGGCGAAAAGGGGTAAAGGCGAGTGAACGTTCCGGGCCTGGCGGACATGAACCCGCTGAAGAAAGGGGTGCTGCCGCACTTCCGCGAGGGGAAGACGCGGGAGCGGCCGTCTTTTCTGACCATAGGCCTGCGGCGCATCCGCCCTTTCAGCGAGGTCACGCGCTATGGCCGCGCCGTGGGGATGATCAGGGTCCTGGAGACCCAGATGCTGACCTCCCAGCATATCGAGAGGCTGGTAGAGGCGGACTACGAGGAGGCGCTGCACATCCTCGACGAGACGCCCATCGGAGGTTACCTGCGGGAGGCGAGGCTGGCGGGGGACGTCAACGCCGGCCTCGAGGCCTTCCTGCGCGACACCTACGAGACGCTCGAGAAAGCGTTGCCCCGCGATTCCTTCATCATGGCGTTCTTCCGGTGCCGCTTCGACTTCCACAACCTTAAGGCGTTGCTCAAGTCGCAGAGGACCGGAGGGGAGCCGGAAGGCCTGTTGGAGGGGCTGGGCCTTGTGGCGATAGAGGACCTGCGCACGGGCCTCGAGAACCCCTACCTCCTGCCGTGGCCGTATAAGGAGACGGTGGAGGAGCTGGCGCGGGGCTGGGAGACGCCCCAGGAGCTGGACACGGCGGTGGATCGGCGCTACCTGGAGCACCGGCTGTTCCTGGCCGGGCGCGAGGGCAGCCCATTCCTCGTCGATTTCGCGCGCGCCTCCATAGACCTCGCCAACCTCAAGGTGCTCATCAGGGCGCGCATCCTTTCCAAGGACAGGGAATACGTCCGGAACATGTTGGCGAGAGGCGGGTTCATAGAGGTGAACACCCTGAGCGATATCTACGTCGATGCTCCCGAGAACATGGTCAAGAAGCTGGAGGGAATCCAGTATTATTCACGGTTATTGGAGCTGGTGGAGGACGAGGAGTACGTGGTGAGGCTGACGGAGTTCGACCGTCGCAGCGACGACCAGCTCATGGAGATGGTGCGGGGGTTCAAGAGAGTGGCGGTGGGCGCGGAGCCGGTCTTCGCCTACATCAGGGCGAGAGAGAACGAGACGCTCATGGTGCGCATCATCCTGGTGGCGAAGCTGCACAACATCCCGCCCGAGGCCATCGAAAAGATGTTGCGGAAGCTGTACATGGAATAGGAGCAAGAAAGGCCGGTGCAGTGTTGGAGGCAGAGGGCCTGAAGGTGGCGATGATCGGGGGGCTGACCTCGGCCATCGGCTTCAAGGCGGTGGGTGTGGAGACCTACATCGCGGACGTCCCCGAGGAGGGGCCGGCGATATGGGAATCTCTGCCGCGTGACCGTTACGCCCTGGTGATGATCACCGAGCCGGTCTACCGGGTGCTTTTGGATGAGGTGCCCGGATTTCCCGGCGAGGGCGGCCTGCCGGTCATCATGGCGGTGCCCGCCGTGAGCGGTTCGCTGGGGTTGGCGAGGGCGGGGATAAAGGCCAGGGTGGTCAAGGCCCTGGGTTCGACGCTGGATTGAGGCATTGCGGCGCGAGCCCCGCTTTTTTCCTGCCGGGAAGCGGGGCGGACGACCGGAAGAAAAAGACGAGGAGCGGGAGATGAGCGAAGGCTATGTGGTCAAGGTGGCGGGCCCCCTGGTGGTGGCGAGGGGATTGCCCGATCCCAAGATGTACGACCTGGTGAAGGTGGGCAGTGAGCGCCTCATGGGGGAGATCATCGAGCTGCGGGGTGACCGCGCTTCCATACAGGTCTACGAGGAGACGTCGGGCATCGGGCCCGGCGACGAGGTGGTGACCACCGGGGAGCCCCTCAGCGTGGAGCTGGGGCCCGGCCTGCTCGCCTCCATCTACGACGGGGTGCAGAGGCCGCTGGATGTGATCATGGCCAAGCACGGCAACTACGTGGCCAGGGGCGTGGAGGAGCCGGGGCTGTCGCGCGACCGCAAGTGGGCCTTCGAGCCCGTTATGAAGGTGGGGGACGAGGTGGTGCCCGGGGATATCATCGGCACCGTGCAGGAGACCAAGGTGGCCGTCCACCGCGTCATGGTGCCCAAGGGGGTACAAGGGAAGATATCCCACATAGAGGCGGGGGAGTTCACGGTGGAGGATATTGTGGCGGCTGTGCAGACCCCCTCCGGAGAGGTGCCAGTGACCATGATGCAGCGGTGGCCGGTGCGCCTGCCGCGGCCTTACCGGGAAAAGCGCCCGCCCGTGGAGCCCCTGGTCACCGGGCAGCGCATCGTGGACACCTTCTTCCCCATCGCCAAGGGCGGTACTGCCTGCGTGCCCGGCCCCTTCGGCTCCGGGAAGACGGTGCTCCAGCACGCCATCGCCAAGTGGGCCAACTCCCAGATCGTCATCTTCGTGGGCTGCGGCGAGCGCGGCAACGAGATGACCGACGTGTTGTTGGAGTTCCCCGAGCTCCTGGACCCCTATTCGGGAGAGCCCCTCATGCTGCGCACCGTGCTCATCGCCAACACCTCCAACATGCCGGTGGCCGCGCGCGAGGCCTCGGTATATACCGGCATCACCCTGGCGGAATACTACCGGGACATGGGATACGCCGTGACCCTGCAGGCCGACTCCACCTCCCGCTGGGCGGAGGCCCTGAGGGAGATCTCGGGTCGCCTGGAGGAGATGCCCGGCGAGGAGGGCTACCCAGCCTACCTGGGGACCCGCCTGGCCGCCTTCTACGAGCGGGCGGGACGCGTGGTCTGTCTGGGAAGCGACGGGCGTGAGGGCAGCATATGCGCCATCGGCTCCGTCTCGCCCCCCGGCGGGGACCTCTCGGAGCCGGTGACCCAGGCCACCCTGCGCGTGGTCAAGGTCTTCTGGTCCCTGGAGGACCGTCTGGCCTTCGCGCGCCACTTCCCCGCCATAAGCTGGCTGAACAGCTACAGCCTCTACCTGGACCAGACGGAGAAGTTCTGGAACCGCGAGGTGGACGAGGAATACGCGCGCCTGCGCGAGGAGGCCATGGCCGTCCTGCAGCGGGAGGCAGAGCTGCAGGAGATCGTGCGCCTCATCGGGGTGGAGGCCCTTTCCGACCAGGAGAGGTTGCTCATGGAGACGGCGAAATCCCTGCGCGAGGACTTCCTGCACCAGAACGCCTTCGACGACGCGGACGCCTTCACCTCTCTG
The DNA here is from genome assembly GCA_014360645.1 of Actinomycetota bacterium. NCBI lineage: Bacteria > Bacillati > Actinomycetota > Actinomycetota bacterium. Next base: position 326,307 of record JACIXD010000001.1, read on the forward strand.
CGCAAGCAGTTCCTGATGTTGAAGCTGATCATGAAGTTCCATGCCGTGGCCATGCGCGAGCTGGAGAAGGGCAGGCCCATCGCCGAGCTCATGGACCTGCCGGTGCAGGAGAGCATCGCGCGGGCCAAGTTCATCCCCGAGGATGATCTGGATAGATTTGCCAAACTGGAGCAGGAGGTCGAGGAGCAGCTCTCGGGCGCGGCCTCCGAGGTGAGACAGCCGTGACGCGCCGCGGGCGCGCGTGAGCAAGGCGGACCGGAAGGAGAGCCCAGACAATGGCCAAAGAGTATTTCACGGTAAGGGAGATCGTGGGGCCCCTCATCCTCATGGAGGGCGTGGAGGGCGCCAAATACAACGAGCTGGTGGAGGTGGAGTTCCCCGACGGGTCGGTGGGCTACGGGAACGTGCTGGAGGTGGAGGAGGACGTGGTGCTGCTGCAGTCCTTCGAGGCCACCAGCGGCCTCAACGTGGCCCAGACCAGGGTGCGCTTCACGGGCAAGAGCCTGGAGCTGCCGGTGAGCAGGGACATCCTGGGCCGCGTCTTCGACGGCCTGGGCAGGCCTCTGGACAAGGGTCCCCGGGTGATGCCCGAGAAGAGGCTGGATATCAACGGCAACCCCATCAACCCCTACGCGCGCGACTTTCCCACCGACTTCATCCAGACCGGCATCTCCTCCATCGACGGCCTGAACCCCCTGGTGAGGGGACAGAAGCTGCCCATATTCTCCGGGGCGGGCCTGCCGCACAACCGCGTGGCGGCGCAGATCGCGCGCCAGTCGGGGGTGTTGGGCGAGCGCGAGGAGTTCGCGGTGGTCTTCGCGGCCATGGGCATCACCTTCGAGGAGGCGGACTTCTTCATCCGCGAGTTCCGCGACCAGGCGGCGCTGGAGCGTTCGGTGCTCTTCATCAACCTGGCGGACGACCCCGCCATCGAGCGCATAGCCACGCCGCGCATGGCCCTCACCGCGGCCGAGTACCTCGCCTTCGAGCAGGACATGCAGGTGCTGGTCATCCTCACCGACATGACCTACTACTGCGAGGCTCTGCGCGAGATCTCGGCGGCGCGCAAGGAGGTGCCGGGAAGGCGGGGGTATCCGGGCTACCTCTACACCGACCTGGCTACCATCTACGAGCGGGCGGGAAGGATCAAGGGCGCCAAGGGATCCATCACCCAGATCCCGGTGCTCTCCATGCCCGACGACGACAAGACCCATCCCATCCCCGACCTCACTGGGTACATCACCGAGGGGCAGATCATCCTCTCGCGCGACCTGCACCGTCGGGGCATCTATCCGCCGGTGGACGTGCTGCCCTCCCTCTCCCGCCTCAAGGAGAAGGGCATCGGGGAGGGAAAGACCCGCGAGGACCATTCCGGGCTCTCCAACCAGCTTTTCGCCGCCTACGCGCGGGGCAAGGAGGCGAGGGAGCTCTCCATCATCCTGGGCGAAGCCGCCCTTTCCGAGGAGGACAAGCTGTTCGTCAAGTACTCCGACGAGTTCGAGGAGCGCTTCATCCGCCAGGGAGAGTACGAGAACCGCAGCATCGAGGAGACGCTCTCCATCGGCTGGGACCTGCTGAGGATCCTGCCGCGCTCTGAACTGAAGAGGGTCAAGGAGGAGCAGATAGAGCGCTACATGAAGGCGGAGGTGGCGGGTTAATTGGCGCGCATAAACGTCAACCCCAACCGCATGGAGCTCCTCAAGCTCCGCAAGCGCGCGGCCATAGCCAGGCGCGGCCACAAGCTGCTCAAGGACAAGCTGGACGAGCTCATGAAGCAGTTCATGTCCCTGGTGAAGCAATGCGGCGCCCTGCGCGACCAGGTGGAGGAGAAGCTCGCCGAGGCCTACACCATCTTCTCCATCGCCCGCTCCGAGGTCACCACGGAAGAGGTGCGGGAATCCCTGGCGTTGAGCCCCGCCACCCTGGAGGTGGACGTGAGCAGGGAGAACATCGTGGGCGTGAAGGTGCCGCATTTCGAGCTGAGGCAGGAGGGGGGGTACGACTGCTACAGCCTCTCCACCGCCCCCATGGCCTTCGACGCCGCCCTGCAGCACTACCGCGAGCTCATGCCGTCGCTGCTTACGCTAGCGGAACTGGAGAACAACCTCAAGCTGCTGGCGGACGAGATCGAAAGAACGCGCCGCCGCGTGAACGCCCTGGAGTACGTGCTCATCCCGTCCCTCGAGGAGACGGTGGTCTATATCACCATGAAGCTCGACGAGATGGAGCGCTCCTACCGCACCCAGCTCATGAAGATCAAGAGCATGCAATAAAACAGTGGGGTCAGCCCCGGACATGGGACACCTTCTCATCCTTCTTCCGGCCTAGGCCGCCGGAGGCCTTTTCCGCGCTCCGCTAAAGGGTTCGGTATGCGCGGACGATTTATGATGTTGCCGGTAATGGCTAGAAAAAACTGGTTCGCGATCGAGGCTCATGGGAGATATTCACAGAGAGCAGGACTTCGCCGTAAAAGCCAGCAGGCTGGGAATAGCCCTCATCCTGGTGGGGATCCTCGCGCTGTACCCTATCCTCTTCATCCACAACAGCGGGTGGGGGAGCGATGAGGAGGAGGTATCGCGGCCCCTGTCCTACCAAGGGGGAGTGATCATCGAGCTGCAGGGGAACTCCTGGCCCGTTACTCTGGAGGGACGACCGCTGCGGGGTTTCGACGAAGGCACCAAGGCGGAATACAAGTTTCGTACCGTGCGCGAAGGAGAGGATTTCCATTACCTCATCGCGGGGCTCACGCAGACGGCTTACGACCTAGAGCTCAGCTTCATCGAGTATGCTCACACCTTCCCCGGATTGAGGGTTTTCGACGTCTCCTGCAACGGCGCCACGCTTCCCGGCATGAGGTCGGTGGACCTCTGCGCCAGGGCGCGGAAGGAACTGGCTTACCAGGTCACCATCCCTGCGGTGGAGGCGCCCGGCGGCATCATGGACCTGCGCTTCAAGGCGGAGAAAGGGCTGGCTCTGGTAAGCCACATCCGGCTCAGCGCCCCTGGGACCAAGGACCTCGAGATCGACACCGGCGAGTCCCGCCACTGGACGCATTACCCGCTTCGTTTTTCGCCTTCCCGGGAACAGGACCTGTTCGAGGTGGTCCTCGGCCGTTTCGGGTCCCGCTTCATGGTCAACCCGGCGCCCCAGCTCCTGGCCTGGCGCCAGTCGCCCCTGGGGACCTGGACCGACGACCTTTCCGAGCTGGTGATCGCTTTCCGGGACGAGGAGGGAGACATCAGGTGCCTTCCCTTCACCGACCGCTACCCCGTTTTTTCCGCCATCGACCAGGAGCTCACCCTCACCGGGGTCTCCTATACCTGCCGGGACCCCGCATTGCCCTTCGCCGCCACCGTCACCATACGGGCGCCATTCTATCCCGGGGAGGTCAAGCTATCCACCGCGCCTTTCTTCTACCTGGATATCTCCCTCGCCAACCAGGGTGAGACGCCCGTGAGGGGAGAGCTGCTGCTGGCGCGGACACACAAGGACGATAACGTGGGTAAAAAATCTCCGCGTTCCCTCAAGGGATCCCGGGGTTACAAGTTCGCCTCGCGCTATACCTACGGTCAGGAGAACCACGTCAACCCCGATAACAACTCGCGTTTCTTCGAGTTCTGGGAAGCGGTGGCGGTGGGTGAGCCGGAGCGCGTGAACTGGTATTATCGCGATATCGGAGATACGGGATGGATCTGGAGTCCTCCGCAGGGCTTTCCGCAGGTCCGCTCCCAACCCGTCTACACCTTTGTGCCGCGCGGCTATTCCGGGTTCGACGCCGCTTTCGACCTCGAACCGCAGGGCAGTGACGGCCTGAACGTGGTCCTGGCCTGCCACTCCGGAGATAACGTCCTCGAGGTGGGGGAGGACGAGGGTTTCCGCTTCCTCTACAACAACCCCGCCGGCCCCAACCTCGCCTCCGTGGACGCGGTGGTGGACTACGCCCTGGGGGAGCGGACGTCCATCCTGGAAAAGAGCGACTTCTTCGACGGCATCCTCTCCG